>DATJUH010000372.1:0-6293 GCA_035502515.1 Acidimicrobiales bacterium | reverse complement strand
TCCATCTCGCTGTCGATGGACACCGGCGTCTCGTGGAGCGGCGACCTGTTTTCCGCTATGCGGGCGACGCTGTGTGCGGACCGTTCACGCGAGGACCTCGAGGCGCACTCCAAAGAAGAATCCAAAGAAGAAACGGTGGTGCATAACCGGCTCCGGGCCGAGGAAGTCGCTCACTGGGCCACCATAGGAGGGCAACCGCACTCGGCCCCGGGGGCAAGATCGGCACAATAAGGCCGGGAAAGAAAGCCGACCTCGTCCTCATAAAGAACGAGGAATCCCCCGCCCTTTTCCCGATCGTCCATCCCTACGGCACCCTGGTTTTCCAGGCGGGACGGGGCGACGTGGATACCGTGCTGGTAAACGGCCGCGTTGTGAAGCACGCGCACAAGCTCGTCGACGTCAACCTGCCCCGCCGCCAAAGAAGCAGTGGCCAGGACGGTCGACTACGCGCGGTCCACTATGGGGGAACAGGCTTGGCATGAAGCAATTACGCCTGAACTGTCACCTTCGGAACGCATCCCCAACCCGTACACGTACACCCGGTATTCGGGTAGCGATGACCGCCATCGTGCCCGGCAGGACGACGCCGGCGGGCCGGCTGCCAGCCAGGTCGTCACCGACTAACGGCGCCGGGTACTGCCTCTCTGTGCGAAGGGGCCGAGGTGGCCCGGGCGCCACGCACGGGCCCAGTCGCTTCACTTTCAGTGGTATCGAGTCTCGCTCTGAGTGGCAAGGTTCGACTACTGTGCGCACTACAGGATACGAACCGGGCCGGGATGCTCACCGTTCCGGGGTGGTAGTGGGTACCTCGGCCGGGCGGGCCGTTGCCCGGAGCCGTCTATGAGCCATACGGCGCCGGCCCCGCTCGGACACTCCGCCCCAGACACCGTGCTGTATATGGTTCTCCAGCGCGTACTCCAGGCAGGACTCCCTAACCAGGCATTCAGCGCAATATCGTTGCGCGGCCTGCACTCCCACGCCGTCGCGGGGAAAGAAGACCTCGGGATCCACGTTCCGGCAACGGGCCAGCTCCATCCACGAAGTTCCCGTTCGGAGTGAACTCGCCTTTTCCGATTCGAGATGAAAGCACATCGCGTCGCCTCCTTTCAGTGCCTCGCAACGCCGTCAGTCAGCGGTGGTCAGGTACTGAAATGATGGTTTCCCTGTACTTGTGCCCTCGTAATGATCAGTTTGTTGTGGTGCTGTGATGGAGGGTCGCCCGCCTACCTGTTCAGACCAAAAAGAGACCGTCCCGCCAGGGGTAATAGGTTTCTCACCCCGCTAGCACCCGAGAGTGTTGCGGTGACCACAGTTCGCGCGGACGGCTTCCGCTACCAGTTGAGATGTGATGGTTTGGCATTTAAAAGCGAGGGTTAGCATGATGGCCATGGGCCCCGCTCGGCAACAAACAGACCCGGCAGACCTGGTCGCTCTCGGCGCTGATTTGGCCGACGAAGAGCTTCTCACCCAGCGAAAAGTGCGCGACTTTATTGACCGCCGTGTACTCCCTTATATCGAGGAGTGGTTCGAGGAAGGGATATTCCCTCGACAGCTGGTCCCCGAGCTCGGGCAACTCGGAGTTTTGGGGATGCACCTCGAAGGGTACGGCTGCGCCAACAGCGGGGCCGTCAGCTACGGCCTGACCTGTCTCGAGCTCGAGGCCGGCGACAGCGCTCTGCGCTCGTTCGCTTCGGTCCAGGGTTCACTGGCCATGTTCGCCATATGGAAATACGGCAGCGAAGAACAAAAACAGCACTACCTGCCGGCCATGGCGGCAGGCCAAATGGTTGGCTGTTTTGCGCTGACCGAACCCGACGCCGGCAGCGACCCGGCGGCTATGCAGACAAGGGCAAAACGCGACGGACGAGATTGGGTACTCGACGGCCACAAGAGGTGGGTAACCAACGGGTCGATCGCCGATATTGCGGTGATATGGGCCAAGGCTGAAGAGGGCATCAGGGGCTTTCTGCTGCCATCCGGCTCACCGGGGGCCGTGGTCACCGAGATACGGGGCAAGTGGTCGTTACGAGCCAGCGTTTCCAGCGAAATTGTCCTCGACTCGTGCCGTCTCCCGGAGGATGCCGTCCTGCCGGTCGCCCTCGGGCTGCGGGCCCCGCTCAGTTGCCTCGACGAGGCCCGTTTCGGCATCATCTGGGGTGCTCTCGGGGCCGCCCGGGCCTGTTACGAAGCGGCCCTTTCCCTGTCTCTTCAGCGAGTGGAGTTCGGCCGGCCGATCGCCGCCTTCCAGCTGACACAAGCGAAACTCGTGGACATGGCCCTCGAACTCGAAAAGGGTCTGTTGCTCGCTTACCACCTCGGCCGCCTGAAAGAGACCGGTCAGCTGACCCCCCCTCAGGTGAGCGTCGGCAAGCTCAATAGCACCCGGGAAGCTTTGAAGATCGCCCATACCGCACGGACCATCCTTGGCGCCAACGGGGTGACACGCGCCTACCCCGTCATGCGCCATGCGGCCAACCTGGAATCGGTGCTCACCTACGAGGGCACGTCGGAGGTCCACCAGCTCGCAATTGGACGGGCGCTCACCGGTATCAGCGCCTTTTCTTGAGCTGAAAAGGCGCCAAATCGTTCTGGCCAAGTCATTCTGGCCAAGTCACTCTGGCCAAATCATTCTGGCCAAATCATTCTGGCCGGTATTCTCGCTCCCCCGTCTTGGCGTCATACCACACCCGCATCCGATGACCGGTGGTGGGGTCTATGAACACCTCGTTGGTCGGCTGGGCGCCGGCGCTCTGGCTCTTGCGGCCACCCCGGTAGCGGTCCCAGCCGAATAGGGCGATGACGGCGCCGACAACCACGACTGCGATGATGACCCATCCAGTAACGCTCATTGGCTCGGCCCCCTCAGCCCCGCCCGCTCATGGCGACGAGGGGGCCGAAACCGGTTCGACGACCCGGGCCGTGCCGTAGGCGACGATCTCGGTCATCCCGGCGCCCATCTCGCTGGAGTCAAAACGCATCATAGTGACGGCGTTGGCCCCCATGGCCGCAGCATTCTGCACCATCCGGTCGATGGCCTGACGGCGGGAATCCTCGTTGAGCTTGGTGTACGAGCGGATCTCCCCTCCGACGAGGCTCTTGAGGATGGCAGCGAGGGTGCCGCCAATGCTCCGGGACCTGACGGTGAGCCCAAAGACATGGCCCATCGTGCTGACGACCCTGGTGTCGGGGATGTTCTCGGTCGTGGTCACGATCATGGTGCCCAAAGGCACGGTCCCAACCGCCTCGCGCCGGCGAGCATCGAAAGGGATTAGTCCCTCGTCTACCCCTGAGCCATCCGCAGTTCCAGGGGCGATGTTTTCCTCTCTTGCATCCATAGAACCTTCTCCTGTCACGCTCCAAGGCGCCGGCCAAGCCGGTGTCTATCAAAGTGATATCACTTTCTCGGGAACGTTGTCAAGGCCTTGACGTGGGCGGTACTCTGAGAAACCACGGTTCTCAGCCCGACGCCGGCCTGGTCGCCCGCCTCCAACGCCTCGTAGCGAGCAACCGCCTCACCGGGATCGACGGGCAGATCTCCGGCCAGGCTGCGGATCGTATCGGCGGCGCGCCTACCCGGGGCCAGCTCCAGCAGGCGGTCGGCGTCGAGGGCGTACCAGTCCGCAAACTCCCGCCACTTCGTGCAGCCCTATCACGGTGTAGGAAGAGACGGTGCCCAGTTTTCCGTACTGGCGCAGCGTTCGGGCTAAAAGCGGGAGACGGATGAGCGGGACGGGCCATACCACCACAGCAACATGAGAGTGGCGTCGTCGCGCAGTTTGCCCCCGTTGAAATCGAGGATCTCGGCTACCAACCGGCGCAGGATCTCCTCCGGCGGTTGTCCGGACGCCGACTGTTTTTCCAACATATTTGTCAGCCGTTCCACGCCGAAGGGTTCTCCTGTAGGCGACCGCCCTTCGATCATCCCATCGGTGAAGCACAGCACGCTGTCGCCGGGTTCCAAGGGCTCAGTGGCGACTTCAAGACAAGAGCCGCTCAACCCGAAGGGCAGGGACGGCTCGCACCGAAGCTCTCGCACCACCCGGTGCCGCCGCAACAATAAAGGTGCCGGGTGGCCGGCGTTGGTCCACTCCAGCTCCCCGCTGTCAAGGGGCAGACGAGCGAGGATGCCGGTCACAAAAGCCTCACCGTCGTATTCACCCGACACTGCCTTATCGACAGCGGTATACGCGTCACCCGGCGAATCGCCGTCGCGCCGGGCGTGACGGTAGGCGCCCACGGCCAGAGTGCTCAACATCGTGGCTCCCACCCAATGGCCCATGCCATCGAAAAGGGCGGCGTCGATGTGACGGTCGTTTATGGCATAGTCGAACGCATCGCCGGCCGTCTCGTACGCCGGCTCGAGCCGGCCGCAGGCCAGCGCCTGAGCGCACCGGACGGTGAGCGGGGGCAAAAGATCCCACTGCATGCCGGCCGCCAGCGTCATCGTGCGGCGCCGCCGGCGCAAGTGCATGAGGTCGGTGGCTCGGGCAAAGCTGCGCACCAACAGCCCGGCGAAGACGCCGAGGCGTTCGCAGTCTCGCAGGATGGCATCATCGACTGCGGCAAGGGTGAACGCCACGACCCCGGTGCGCTCGCCCCGCTCGACGAGGGGCACCCAGACCCGTACCTCCCCATCACGGTCGGCGGTGACCGTTTCGCCAGTGCGGAACGCTCGGCCGGCCATCGAAGAGGCGACATCCTCCTCGCCGAGAATTGGCTCGCTCAGATCCGAGCTGAGAAGGATGGCCTGCAGCACGACTCCCTGGAAGTCGGCCAGGTAGATACTCACGTCGCGCGCACCGAGAGGTTCGGCCGTGGCCCGGATCAGGCCATAGAGTTCGTACGGAGCGGCGGTGGCGGTCCTGTCCAGCGCGGCGGCGTAGTCCGGAGATGCCACCGCGCTAGTTTGGCCCGACGGCGGCCGGGGTCACAACCTCCCTGTAATCAACGCCCTCAGTGGCGGCACCGGCATTGAAGGCGATGACACCCGGACCTACATTGTCCTGCCCATCATTGACCCGTACGCGGGCGACGTGAGAGGTGAGCCTGGCACCAATCCCAGCTCACGGACGCAGTCTGGGCCGGCGTGGGCTGGTCGGGGACGTCGACCTCGACGATGAACCAGCCGTCGAAGCCCGCCAGCGCACCCAGGACGCCGTCGAACTGCACGTCACCGCGGCCGGGCTCGGTCCAAATGTGATGGTTGCTTATCACCCAGTAGTCCTCGCCGGAGGCCCTTCCGGCCTGGGCCACGTCCAGGTGAACGTCCTTCAGGTGCACGGCCCCGATCCGGTCCGAGTATTTTCGGATGAACTCGGCCGGGTCGGCCCCCGCCCAGGCCAGGTGGCCGGTATCGGCGCCGAGCAATAGGAGGTCAGGCTCGATACCGGCGAGTACTGCCTCGGTTTCTTCCGGCGTCTCGACCAGTGTGCCCACGTGCTGGTGGAGACAGGGTGTAACACCTTCTTCCACCATTGCCCCTGCCACCAGACGGAGGTTCTGGATAATGGTGGAAAGACGCTCGCGCTGGTGGCCGGTCCCGATCGCCGGCGACGAAAGCCGGGCTGGGTCGGGGAACTCTTCCGCGATGAAGATACGGTCGAGCCCTAACTGAACGTGTTGCTTGGCCCTTCGCCGTGCACGCTCGATGACTTCGGGCAACCCCGCCGACTTTGAAAATGCGGCGGAGAAGTAGCCAGGAGCGGGGACCAGCCCAGAGCTGGAGAGCAACTCCCCGAATTCATCGGTCGTCATTTGTCCGGGAGGGTCGGCGGGGACCGCTCCAAAACCCGCCTCCCGGATTTGACGGTATATTTCGGCCGTCGGGGGCGCCAGTTCGGGCCGGTAACCATCGACGGTGAGGTACCAGCTGAGCGGGTTTAGACCCAGCTTGGTCGTCCCGACGAGGCCGTTCATTGCGCCCGCCAGTCGAAAAGGACCGCGCCCACCCCGGGCTCGCGGTCAGCCAGCCGCGAATACATTTCCTGGGCCTGCGCCGGACGAGCGACGTGGGTTACCAGCCCGGCGGTCTTGAGTTGCCCACGGCGCAAGAGGTCGAACAGGGTGGCATAGTCCTCCTGAAGCGACCAGCGAGCCTGCCAGGGCCCGGAGTCGAGAGGCAGCAACCACTCGAGCGCCCCGATCAACCGGACCCCGCGCGAGTGGATCTCGTACAGCAAGCTCGTGGCGTCACCGCTGTAGGCGCCCCGCGGCGACCCTAGTAAGATCACCTCTCCCCCGTCGCGTGCCAGGGAGACCGCCGTCGGTACGGCGTCCGGGACGCCGGAAGCTTC
>DATJUH010000371.1:0-3856 GCA_035502515.1 Acidimicrobiales bacterium | reverse complement strand
ATTTCCGCCTGCTCCTTCTGCGACCGCGGCATGAGCTTTGTAGCCCTCGACAACGGGCGCCGCTGTAACCGGAAGCCGGGGCAGGACCAGTCACCCCGACTGGCCGGCGAAAATGACATCGGCGCCGGGAGCAACTTGGGGGAGTGATCATCAAGCCGGCCGGCGTACTTTTGACCAGCCACTTTCCCCAAGTTCAGGTGCTGGTGCGTCTCCCTGGACAGTGAGACCCATACCGGGGCACCGGATCTTCCCGTTACAGCCAGCGTCGCGGTTTGTCGAAATTGACCATCCTCATACGATTAACCCCGAGGCGGATCGGGCGTTAGCGGGGCCACCTCCATTTTTCGTTAGCGGTGTCCATATCCCCCCGGCGCTGTCTCTCCCCTCGATCCTCCCACTGATCCAAGCCAGCAAGTTTGCCGGCACCATATCCAGCTCCACGCCCACGGACAGCCGTTGTTGTCCTGAAGCCGAAATGAAGGGAAAATAAGGGACCTGCCGTTCGCATCGTACGGAAGGAGCTGCTATGAGCTTCCGCTCGACCTTGACAGCCACCGCTCAGTCTTGCATACTGGTAACCGGTTACCAACAAGTAGACGTACCACTGCCCGTAAACGGGCCACAAAAGTGAGCCGACGCCTGATTGCTGGTCTCTGCACCGAGGGGTCCACGGACGGTTACGAGGAACAAGGGGTTCGGGAAAAATGGACCGGGTACCTGATAAAAGTATAGCGGAGTCGGCGGACGACGACTGGCGTACCCGCTTCCCTAGAAGGTCAATTCACCTGGACTTCCACACCGGCCCGGATATTCCTAACGTGGGGGCTGATTTCGACGGTGATGCTTTCGCAGGCACTTTCCGGCAGGCTCACGTTGACAGTGTTACATTGTTTGCCAAATGTCACCATGGCCACCTCTATTACGACACTGATCGCCCGGAACGTCACCCCGGCTTGGCCGCGGGGCTGAATCTCCTTGGCCTCCAAGTTGAGGCCTTACATGGCGCCAGCATAAGATCGCCCATCTACCTGAGCGTCCTCTGGGACGAATACGCCGCAAACCATCACCCGGAATGGCTGGCACTGACCCCGGAACTAAAGCAGGTCCGCCGTCCGTTGGTGGATGCCTATCAAGCGGCCTGGCAAGTGATGGATATGTCGAGCCCCTACCAGGACTATGTGACACAACAGATCGAGGAAGTGCTCGATCGTTTTGGTCCCGTTGACGGAATATTCCTGGATATTTGTTATGACCAGGTGAGCGCCTCCAGATGGGCAATCGAAGGTATGCGACGAGCTGAGCTCGACCCCACCTCGCCCGAGGACCGCGAGAAGTACGCTCGCTCGGTCGCTCACGGCTATATGGAGCGGTTCTCAAACCTGATAGAGCCCGCTTTGGTGAAAGAGTCCCAAACGGGCGTTTGGTTCAATGCACGACCCAAGGCCGGCTTGTGGGCAGAGCAGAGGTTCCTTCGGCATGCCGAAGTCGAGGCCTTACCTACCGGTGGTTGGGGCTACAACTACCTACCGTATGTGGCACGGTTCGTTCGGGCCGTTGGGCTCCCCGCACTGGGCATGACCGGGCGTTTTCATCGCAGTTGGGGTGATATGGCATCCCTCAAGCCCAATGCCGCGTTGAAGTACGAGTGCAGTCAGATCCTTATGCACGGCCTCACGATAAGCGTTGGAGACCTGTTGGCGCCCAACGCTGTCCCGAAGGCCTCGGTATACGGGCTCATCGGATCGGTATACGAACACATTGAGGCGTGCGAGCCGTTTGTTGCGGGCGGAGAGCACCTCGCCGACATCGCGCTGCTGGTCGACCCCGAGCTCGGCGACGACCCCGGCCCGGGCGTCATAGGGGCGGTCCGCCTCTTGCAACAACTCCGTCAGCAGTTCGACATATTGCCGTTCAACGGCCACTTCGATGATTACAGTCTCGTAGTAATTCCCGGCACAACGCCGGTTTCTCGGGAGCTTGCGGCTCGTCTGGCCGCCTATGTAGGGCGGGGCGGAGCCTTGGTCCTCTCGGCTTCTCGGCCGCCGGGGCCCGGCGAAAAGGAACTGTTGGCGGCACTGGGCGTGCAATGGGAACGCGTCTCGGAGTTTTCCACCCCGTTCCTGGGGTTGGCTGGCAATGATTTGATCGTGCCTCCGCTTGATGTCGACATCCGGGTGGCGGGAGAGAGCTCGCTCCTGACCGCCCTTGAGGGTACGGAAGTGCTCGTCGAAATGGTCGAGCCGTACTTCGAGCGAACGTATGAGCACTTCAGTGGGCACTCTTACACCCCCCCGGCGCGCCGTTCCGGGCACGGGGCGGTGCTCAGGCATGGGCGAGCCATCATAATGGCGATGCCTTTATTCGAGGCAATAGCAAATGACGGGGACGTCGAGTACAGGCAGGTCCTGAAGGCGTGTATCGACCAGCTTCTGCCGGCACCACTGCTGCGATGCGATGGCCCCGTCCATCTGGAGACTTCCGTGCTCCAGACGAGCCAGCACGTGGCGGTGCACGTACTGAGCTATGTGCCGAGCAGGCTGGGTGCCGATATCGACCTCGTGCTCGACCCCTTCCCGGTCTTTGACGTGGAAGTTTCGCTCCGGTTGGACAAACGTCCGAGCGCGGTTCACCAACAGCCGTCCGGCCAGGCCCTGGAGTGGTCATATCGCGATGGCTACGCAACGACCACGGTGAATGTCATCGACGGCCACGCCATTATTGTATTTGAGTGCGTTCCATGACGGGCATGGGCACCCGTGCCCCAGAACAATCGCAGCAGAAGTCGCTCTCGTACCATTGACCGGGGCCCTGAGGCCGCCGCCGACCTGGGGTGCCAGGTGACAGCCCAGCGACTGATCTGACCGTGGGGGAGGAGAGAAAGAGAGCATGAAGGCTCTATTGATGAAAGCGCCTGGATCGAGTGAGATTTGCGATCTCGAGGAGCCAAAGGCAGGCGACTACGACGCGCAGGTCGAGATGGTCGTCTGTGGAGTATGCAACAGCACTGACCGCATGTTGCGGGAAGGAACTTTCGCGGCCGGGGTGGCGTACCCGAGTATCCTCGGCCACGAGAGCGTAGGCCGAGTTACTTCGGTTGGTGCCCGGGTCCGTTACCTCGAGCCTGGGCAACTGGTTACCCGCTGCAGCGCCTACTCCTGGGACGACCCGCCGGTACGGATGTACTGGGGTGGCTTCGCCCAACGCGGCGTGGTTAGAGACGTGAAGTCCTGGCGTGAGGACCACCCTGGGGACGCCGTGTCAGACCACTTTCCTCATATCGCGTTTGAGCCGGAGCGTTCTCCGGAGGACATCGCGCTGGCCATAAGCTTGTCCGAGACTTGGAGCATTGCGGCTGAGGCTGGTGGGATGGTAGGAGGCGTTGTCGGCGTGAGCGGCACGGGAATTGCGGGTCTCTCCCTTGTCGTGTATGCCCGTTTGCT
Source organism: Acidimicrobiales bacterium (assembly GCA_035502515.1). Taxonomy (GTDB): domain Bacteria; phylum Actinomycetota; class Acidimicrobiia; order Acidimicrobiales; family Palsa-688; genus Fen-671. Next base: position 416 of record DATJUH010000371.1, on the reverse strand, counting down.
GGGAGCCGAGCGCGTTGTGTGCGTCGGCCGACGACAAGACCGCTGCCGTATCGCTACCGACCTTGGTGCCACCGACACTGCCATTGCCGGTCCAGACGCGGACGCGTTGTTCCGTCAACTCGGTGGCGCGCACGTCGTGTTCGAAGCGTCAGGGAAGGCCGACGCCATCGCCGCCGCCTACCGTTGGGCCCGCCCTGGCGGCCGGTTTATCATTTATAGTGCGCCGGAGGCACCCGTCCCCCTCGACATAATGGGTTCACCGCGGGAGGCTGCCCTCACGGTCTCACGGCCGCGAGAAGGTGCGGTGCTGCCGGGAGTTGTAAAGATGCTGGAGTCAGGAGTAATACCGCGGGAGCCTTTCCTGACAGCCACGTACCCGTTCGACGAGATTGGCGACCTCTTCGCTGCGATCGAAC
>DATJUH010000370.1:0-4605 GCA_035502515.1 Acidimicrobiales bacterium | reverse complement strand
CCATGGGCATCCGGGTCAATAGTGTTTCTCCCGGACCTGTCGCCACCGACCTCTGGCTTGGCGAGCGCGGCGTGGCCGCGACGGTCGGCGCGGCGACAGGCGTAGACCCTGCGGCAGTGCGCGACTCTGCGATCGCCAGCATGGCGACCAGGCGCTTCACCTCCCCTGAGGAAGTGGCGACTCTGGTAGCTATGCTCGCTTCTCCTCGCACTGCGAACGTTACCGGCTCCAACTATGTGATCGACGGGGGGCTGATTAAGACGATGTAGCAACCTAATCCAGATCTGAGGCAGAGAGGGGAGCCGGGAGGATGAGGCGAGGTCGACCACTCGCAGTTCGATATAGCCAATGACCGACAGGGCAGAAGGGAGCATTGCCTTGGGGCCAGACGGGGGCGGCTACACAAGCCGATTCGCCCGCGTTCCCAGCAGCGAGCCGAAGTGGGACAGACCCGGATACGGGCTCGCCCGCAGTGCTCAGACCGGCACACTGAGCCGCCGCCATCACGTCGACCAGCGCACGGACCACTGACTGGAACGAGGGGCGTGCCTTTGCCATGGCGCGCCTAGATTCGTCTCATGTGCGTCCATAGTGTGGCGAGTTCGTCTGCCGGGGAAGCGAGGAGGTGGCAATGAGCAACAAACCAAGCGTTGTGCTCGTACATGGCTTTTGGGGTGGCGCGGCTCATTGGGCGAAAGTCATCGTTGAGCTCAAGGCGCGCGGTTACGACTCGCTCCATGCCGTGGAGAACCCGTTGACGTCCCTGTCCGACGACGCCGAGCGTACCCAGAAGATGGTCAAGCAGGTCGATGGGCCGGTCCTGCTCGTGGGTCACTCTTACGGCGGGGCGGTCATCACCCAGGCGGGCGACCTCCCGAACGTCGTCGGGCTTGTGTACGTCGCCGCGTTCGCCCCTGATGCCGGCGAGAGCGTCGGCCAGGTCAACGAATGGAATGTGGCCGCCGCCGCGGCCTCAGGGAATGTCGTGCCCGACTCGGACGGGTACGTCTGGATCAAGCAGGACAAATTTCGCGAGAGCTTCTGCCAGGACCTGCCTGCCGACGAAGCACTAGTGATGGCTGTGACGCAGAAGGCGCCGGTCGGCTCGACCTTCGGTAACCCGGTCTCCGACCCGGCATGGAAGAAGAAGCCGAGCTGGTACCAGGTGTCCACAAGCGACCGCATGATCCATCCAGACACCGAACGCCGAATGGCGGAACGCATAGGCCCACGGGCTACGATCGAGCTCGACGCAAGCCATGCCTCACTGGCTTCGCAACCCAGCCGGGTCGCGGACCTAATCGGCCAGGCCGCAACGGCTCTCACCTAACTCTGGCACCCAGGAAGGCACGCCGCTCGTGCCGAGTTGCGACTCGTTGCGTTCATCCGGGGGATCCGATGAGACGTGATCCATACCAACGTGGGGACTTCGTGGGGACTACGGCGTGGCAACCCGTGGCACGACGTGGCAGCCACCGGCACGAAATGGCTCGTAAAATAGAGTTACACACCTGTGACCAAGGAGCCTGACCACCTTGCCAAGGTGAGGGTCGCGGGTTCGAATCCCGTCGTCCGCTCGAGCCATCAGGCCAGGTCAGAAGCATAATCCGGGTTCAAGCATAAGTTCGGCGAAGACCACATGAACGACGCAACAAGGTGAGGGTCGTCGGTCCGGTTCCTTCGTTGCCCCAGGTCAGAGGGATTATCTCGGTTCCGCTGCAGCCCGTGTCTGGAATTCTTAGTCCCCTCGTGGGTCCCACGCCGGCTTATGCTCGAACCCAGAAAAAAAGGGCGGCGGACACGGTGCCGAGACGGGGAACGGCCAACAAGCCGATGACTAAACGAGGGAGTTCCGAGAGACAAGCCGTCAGAGACAGTGCCGGTTAGGCGCACCGTTGCGGTTCGCACGCGGCTAGCACGGCGCCTAGCCGACCGCCTGGGACCCTCGATGGCCGTCGCCCGGCTAAAGGCCGCTAGCTTGCCGGTGAAGAAGTCCTTGTCCGGGTTCGATTTCTCCGCCGCCTCTTCGATCCCTCGGCTCGCCCTCGAGTACCGGCCCAGCCTGGAATGGCTGCGGGCCAAGGAGTGGCCATGCCTGGTCGGCCCACCGGGCACAGGCAAAAAGCCACGTCGTTATAGCCCTCGGCCACGCGACCGCCGATGCCGGTTACACGGTGCGCTACGTCGTCCTATGACCGAAGTCTCCGGGATCCGAAGTCCTTGAAGATCACTCTCCTTCAACGACGGGGGAGGGCCGGCCCCCGGCAGCCGCGCCAGCCCTTGGCCCCGGCCGGGGACGTCGAGGGTGTGAACAGGCACTGCGAGTTCGCCTCCCAACATGCGGCCGGACAGGCCGCCAACATGCCTGCGTCCATCGCCGGGACCGCCCCTATACGGAGTCGACCTGCGTGGTCGGTGCGAGAACGCTGAGGATAAACCGATGGCCGGTGGCGTGCTCGTCAGGAGCAGCCTGACAGGCAAGACTTCGCGGGAAAGCGAACCCCCCAATTTCATCGGCAAATCGGCATAAGGAGGTAGTCAAAGTCACCTGGGATCGCGCGACCGATAATCGTGTCGTTCGTGCGATCCCCAAGTATGACCGCCTCGGTCCGGAAAGGTTCTTGGCCACGAACGGCTTCAGCCACCCGCAGACCTACAATCTTAGGTTTTTCTTCTTCCTCTGGACGTAAGAACGCGATCCTCACCCGACGCTACGTTCTAGCGGGCAACAAAGCCCGCCGAATCCGAAATACGACGCAGGAGGTCAAAAACCAACATGCAGGTACTAATGCGCGTCGCCGGTTTCGCCGGCGTACTTGCCCTTTCAGTAGCTGGGGTGGGGACAACGGCCCAACACGCCTTCGCGAACCAGGGTGTTGTGGGCTATATCTACGTGAATGACAATACGGCTGGGTCCAACACGGTCGCGGGGTACGCTGAAAGCCCAAACGGCTCCTTGACGGCCCTGCCGGGGTCCCCCTTCGCGGTGGGCGGCGTCGGCTTTGGCCAAGGTCTGGGCTCGCAGAACTCCATTGTGGTTACCAGCAACGGGCGCCAACTATTGGTGGCGGACGGAGGGAGCAACGAGATCTCGGTCCTCGGCATCAACAGCGATGGTAGCCTCACCCCGGTACCGAACAGCCCCTTCCCCTCAGGAGGCACTAAGCCGGTAAGCATCGCAGTGCATGGAAATCTTGTGTATGTCGCCAACGACGGTGTTGGGGCGACGGCGACCACGGCGGCTACCCCCGCGAATTATGCCGGCTTCAACCTGAGCTTCTCCGGCCAGCTTGCACCGCTGGCCACCGCTCCGGTCCAAGTGCCTAGCGCGGCCAACGACCTTGGCGATGTGCTTATCAACCGGTCGGGCACCAACCTGGTCGGTACGGAGGTCACGTCCGGTCTCATTGACAGCTTCTCGCTGAACCGGGGGGGTGCGCTAAGTGCAGATGCTCAGGTCCCGTCACAGGCCGCGGGTCCGTTCGGCAGCGCGTTCCGGCCGACTGACCCGAACGAGCTGTACGTGTCGAACGCCCACGGTGGCACCCTTGCCGGAAGCGTGTCCGCCTTCAATGTGGAAACTAACGGCGTGCTGACGTCGATCGGCAGCTCACCCTTTGCCGACCAACAGACGGCTCCGTGCTGGGTGGCGATCTCGCCCGATGGCCAGTACCTCTTCGCCGCCAACGCTGGGAGCGGCAGCTACTCGAGCTATGCCATTGACTTTGACGGGTCCCTAACCCTGCTCGGAGATCTCCCGATGCCTACACTCTCGAATGGCAAGGCTCCGACACCACTCGACACTACGGTCGATGCGCTTGGCCACAACCTGTACGGCATCGACAACGGGTTGCCTGGGGTGAGCATGATCCATCTGAATGACGGCTATATGTTGGCCAGCCCCACCTCTCCGGTTCCGCTGCCGGCGGGGGCAACTCCCTCCGGGATCGTTGCGGTCGGGGTTTAGGGCCGAGCTTGGCTTCTTCCCGTTGAGCCCAATAGTGGCAGTGCCTCAGTACTCGCCACCTGGCCGACTGCTGTCAGCGGGCGTTCCGGTAGGCTCTCCAGGCCCCGGGCGCACCGCCATGTTCCGGTAATGGGTCACGCCCAAGGGGGCGGCCAACGAGCGATCGTTGGCTGCCCCCGAGCGTGGTGGTTTCTCTCTAGATCCCCGAGGTGGCGTAACCGTCCTCAGAGGAAAAGACAAAGTCATTCTCGGCGCCAAAAATGATGGTTTTTGGTTGGTCGTACGCAAGCGTTCCTGCCATGCCGGGTAGAAGGCTGCGTTGGTTCAAAAATCGTAGAACACCTCGAGCTTCGCCGACCTAGAACAACAATGACTCCGATGCCGTCGAGTAGTAGGTTGACAACCCACCGTCCCCGTTAGGGTTGGTCGTTTGGCGGGGGCGCGGGCGCTCGGTGAAATGGGCCGGTCTGGTCACCGCCCTTGTGGGGACGAAACTGTGGAGCTTGGGCCGGCGGCGCCAGGACGAGCAGGTTGACCCGGTCACCCCGGGCGAGGGTGACGACAGGGTCGGGGTCGCGCAGCGTGTGGTCCTCCAAGACCGATACCGGCGCCCAGCCTTGGGGCGAGTTTGTCTTACT
>DATJUH010000369.1:0-4285 GCA_035502515.1 Acidimicrobiales bacterium | reverse complement strand
CAGTCATCGAATGTTCCCTTTCGCATTGAGCGCACCTTGGCCGGGCGGTCCCGGTGGGCCGGGCCTTGGTGCTTTCCATGCTCTTAGCGTCCACCCTCGCGGCTGCCGGTTCCCTAGTGAGACTGCCTAATCCCTGGCTCCGGTATCCTCGCCCGACCGGGGCGCAGCTCACCGAGAAGTGGCGCATTGGCTCGGGCGCGATCGACACGATCTTCGTGATGTCGGCTTGGGACTTTGAGGACCACCATGTCCCAGTGGTCCCCGCTAACCCCGACGTCCACGCCCAAGATAGGTAACCGCCCGTCCCAGTATGGGCAGAGATTGCCCATGTGCTTTCCTATGGACGCTCGTACCGTAACTCGTGCCCACAGGTTCGAGGTCACCCAGGAGGACCCCAGACGCCCCGGTACATCGTTGAGCGCACCTTCCCGGAGGGACTGCACATACCGGCCGTAGCAGTCGGCCGGGGACTGTGCCGCACGCTGGCCCAACGAGACGCCGAGCAGGATGCCACCTGGCTGCCCCCCTTTGTGAGCGACAACAAAAGGCGCACATTGTGCGTCTACGAGGCCCGTTCCCCACAGGAAATCCGAAAGGCGGTAGCGCAACGACCCGCCAGCCGGCCGGACTACCCGGGTACGGGTGCTCAACCCCTACTCCTACATATGAGGTGTCTACCATGCCCAGATCATCAAAGGCCGTAATCCCAAGGCTCTTATTTCTGCGAACGGCGTCGCCGGGCTCACCCTTGTCTGCGGTGCCGGCTTGGCTGAGGCGGGTGCTCGCGGTCCCTGCTGCTGTCGCCATGCTCAGTTTCGCACTGGTGACCGTGGTGCCCCAGCTCAGCTCGCCGGTGAGCGCCGCAACTGCCTCCTGCGGCGCCCCTGTGAAAGCTGCCCCGACCGGCCCTGCCACCGTATCGACGGCGTCCAGCTCCTATGGCAAGGTGCTGGTCATCGGCTCGGGTGAGTGGTCGGGTTGCTCCCTCTACGCGCTCACGACCGACGAGCTGCACACGCTTACGTCCGGCAAGGCCCCGTTCGCATGCACCGATGCCACTACCAATGCTTTCAAGGCTTCTTGTGACGCCGTGCTCTGGCCGGCCCTGCTGACCGACGGCGCCCCGATCGCCGGGAGCGGCGTCAACCCCGCCCTCCTCGGGGCAGTGACCCGCACCGACGTCTTCCCCGGCACGTCGGTACAGCAGGTCACCTACGGGGGCCTACCGCTCTACCGCCTCGTCTTAGACCAAGCGCCGGGGTGGACGACCGGGGAAGACATGTTGGACCCGGCGACCTCCCCCCAGGGCATGTGGTACATGGTCGACCCGAGCGGGGGCCGTCTCGAGACCGGACAGGCCCTGATCGGGCAGGAAATCGCGCCCGTCTACCAGAACGGGAAACCCACCGGGATCTCGGCCACGGTACTGGCGGTGTCCGAGAGCACCGGCCTTTCCGGGGAGGTCGCCGCCGGCGGCATCGCCGCTGGCCCAGTGAACGCGCCCGTCTACACCTTTAGCCTGGACAAAGGCCACCAGAGCGCGTGCCAGGGGATGTGCGCAATGTACTGGTCGCCCGTCCTCACCTCTGTGTCCCCTGAGGCCGGGCCGGGAGTTGACGTACACCAGCTCGGGGTTATCGTGAGGCCTGACGGCACCCACCAGGTGACTTTCGACGGTCACCCGCTGTACATGTTCCACCAGGACGCCACCTTGCCGCTCCTCACCCCCTACTACCCCGTCAGCATCAACGGAGCGGGAGTGCAGGCTTTCGGGGGCCTGTGGCAGGCGCTGCAGCCCTGATAAATCCTGATAAATGATGCCCCGAGCGTGCCAAGAGGTGAAGGCCCAGCGCTGCCAGCGGACGCCGTACCAGGCAATGCGGCCCGACTGTGGGCTCGTCACCTTGATGGCTGCTGATCGTAGGAATGTCGAGGCTGAGCTCAGGGCCGACGTCCAGGCCCAGTTCCGGCTCGTAGCGAACGCGTATAAGCCGCATTTGGCCAGCCTGAAAAACGGCGAACCTGCCGGGCGCTGCTACTCGCAGCGCCCGGCAAGCGGACGGGCCGCGTTTCAACCGTGGGCAAATCTCCCTTTACCGGCCACGAAACTGGCCCGCGATGGAGAAAGAGCCGCTCACGGGGTCAGTATCCTCCCGGGGATCCGGGGCTCGCCCAAAACGACCGGTCCAAAATGGCCAACCCCGGGACACAATCTGAGTAGCGGCGTGCCCATGCCGGGCAACTAACGCCGCCTTTAGCGTGGCGGCCAATGCAGGACCGCCATTTAGGAGGGCAACATGCCGAGGTACCTCGTTGAGCGCAGCTTCGCCGGAGGGCTGCACATCCCCGTGGACGCCACGGGGGCCAAAACTTGTGCCGAGGTTGTCGGGACCAACCTCGATTACGGTGTCACCTGGGTCCACTCCTATGTGACGCCTGACAAGGCCAAGACTTACTGCATTTACGACGCGCCCAGCCCCGAAGCCGTCCGCCAGAGCGCCACGGCGAACAAGCTCCCGGTCGACCGGATCACCGAGGTCCGCGTCCTGGACCCCTACTTCTACTACTAGCGCTGGGGAGCGTGACCTGGACGACGGCGGCCCCACTGGCAGCGCGTTGCGACGCAGTTACCCACCTGTGCACGTGAAGGAAGGAACCATGAAGCACCAAACTGTCCCCCTTCGAGTAGCTGTTTTGCAGACGGCTGGTCATAATCTGGCTGTCCTCTCCGCCGTAGCCGTTGGTCTCCTTGCCCCCGCCTTGCCAGCTGCGGCCGCACCCCTGGCCGGGACTGCCCGTCAGGTGGGGGCGGTAGTGGATGCCATCCCGAGTTCGACTTACGGCTCCGTGCTCATCGAGGGCGGCAAGTACGGCTCCGACCCCCTAGCCGGCTACCCCCTGTACGAGATCAGCAGCGACGCCAACGGTAAGTTCGGTTGCTCTACGACGGTGGCCACCGGCTATGACTTCGCGCAAGGGATGGCCATACCAGAGAGCTGCACCGGCCCCGAGAGCGCGGAGGTCGACAATTCCAACAGCGTCGACTGGCCGGCCTTCACCACCACGGGCAAACCGGTCGCCGGCCCCGGCGTCGAACAGAAACTGCTCGGGACCGTCTACCGCCCAGGCATAGGGTACCAAGTGACCTACGGTGGCCACCCGCTTTACTTGTTCGACCCCCCGTCGCACCCGTTCGTGCCGACTGGCGAGGGTTACTTCGAAACTACGGCCCCACTCCTGCCCTGGCACGGCCTGTGGGACGTGGTGTCGTCACAGGACGGGCAGCCGGCGACCGGCCCGGCCACCGTTGAGACCGAGGTGCTCCCGAACGGGAAGACAGTACTGGCCGCAGAGGAGTTCCCAAACGCCGGATCGTACGCCGTAACCGTCTACTCCTTCAGCCTCGACCACTCGGGACGGAGCGCCTGCACCGGGCCGTGCGCTGTGGAATGGGTCCCGGTCCTAACAGAGGGGGCGCCGCAGGGCTCAGGCGCCGTGTCGGCCAGTCAACTGGGTGTCATCCGCCGGTCCGACGGCACCGACCAGGTCACCTATGACGGCAAACCGCTCTACCTGTACGCGTCTGAACGGTTCGTCACGTCGGGACGAGTACCGCAAGTGACGGGCACAGAGGGTAACGGCAACGGGCTCAGCGGTCCTGACGGAGGCAAGTTCTCTGTGATTCTCCCCCGTTAGTTCCCCTCGATAAGAGCCTCTGGGAACCGGTCGTCGCCATTCGTTTGCCCTGCCGTCGCGACCAGAGCGCTCATGCGGTCCCACACGACCCCGAACGCCCACCCCTCTCCCGCTGGGAGGCCAGGTGCCGCGGAGAGGAGCATCCGGGCTACCACAACACAAGTATTGCCATCGGCCCTGTGGGCTCGCCAGGTGGTTACGTTTCGCTTGATTACGTGCCTCCGTGCTCATCGAGTCACCGGGACCTCGATGGGTGACCGACGGCGGGGAAACCGTGAAGTACCAAGGGGAAAGCCCGGGACCATAGCCCCCATACCTTGACGCCGGCACGGTCTCCGGGATCGCATCACCGGGTGCTCCAAAACGCAGATCCCGATGAGCGCCGGGGGGTTTTACCGATAGCTCCGGCTCAACCCCGTTTACCAGCGCGTCGGCCACAGAGGCCAACGTTGACGGCGTCGTGGCCATCGCCGCGCTCGTGGCCGTCTCATGGCACCTTTTCCGGTTTCGCCAGTGCCGGCCCCGCTGGGCGCGGCGCCCCGGTCCCGAGAAAGTGCCTGGTTGGGGGCCACACGAACCGCCGGCCCGG
>DATJUH010000368.1:0-12023 GCA_035502515.1 Acidimicrobiales bacterium | reverse complement strand
TGAACTTCGTTGGCGAGCAACGCCGGCCGGGAGCCGGTCCCCGGGCGTTGGCGCGCCATTTCCAGTGTCAAACACACGGTAGCCAAGCGCAGGAGGCCCCGTTACAGACGGGACGTGTCGAAGCCGGCTAAGAGATACCGGCAGCCTTGCATTCTGCTGCGCTGGCGTAGGGCGCGGCAAACAGCTGCGAGGCCCGGGCGAAACCGTCAGCGATGACTGTCGAGTTCATGTTCGTCACGGTGACCCATTCCGGGGTCAAGAGGACTGAAGGGACGTCTTTGTTGGCCACCGTGTCTTTGGTAACGCCGTTCACCAGCGGGGCCGGTGGCGTCATCCCCGCCCGCACGTACAGGGCCACGGCTACGGCCGCCTGCGCTGTACCCCGCTCCGTGGTGGGCGACACAGACTCCGGTCACGTTGTGTCTACCCTCTCAACTAGATGAGTGGCGAGAGACGCGTTGCCGACCACATCGAGCGCGTCTATGTCGATCCGGTTGAAGAGGGCGAGGAGCAGGTCGGAGGCAGTTCCGCGCAGCGCTACATCCGCCGTTGCGTGGGCGCGGTCGACAGCCCCGTCCGGCTCGATGAACCACTCCCCGGCCACATCGGTGCAGTGCAGGTGCACGGAGCCGGACAGTGGGTTCTTTTCGTTGACGGCATAGGGAAGGGTGATGGCCAGGAATTCGTCTATCGAGTCGGACGCGGCCTCGGGGTCTATCGGGTCGGGGATGGCGTCGCTGGCCGCGCTCTGGATGTCCCAGCGGTGGACCGCCGTTTCCTGTACCTGATGCCGGCGGACAAAAGCGACACGGTGGTCCGGCTCGTTCCGCGCCCAGGTCCACACCTTCACGTCGTCAGGCGTGGACTCGAGGACCTCCAGTAAATGGTCGAGCTGGCCCCGCCCCCAGGCCACCACGTCGGGGTAGTTCGCCGGGCGGGCCGGCTTCGTCTGTTCGACCTGCTCAGGGTCGCTGGCCCGCTGTTCGACGTCCGTGGCCCAGAACCAGTGCACCTCGCCGAGGTGCCACACCAGGTCGGCGATGGTCCAATCCGGACAACACGGCACGCCGAACGACGGGTCGGCGTTGAGCGCGGTGGCGTAGAAGAGATCACCCTCACGACGGATCCACCCGAGGAAGTCCATTCCCTACGTATATCGCGATGCCGGGCCGGAGAGCGACACCGGCGCCGCCAAGGGCAATCTTTTGCGGCCGCCGGCCCGTACTAGATACCAGAGGGCCAGGTCGGACGGTATCGTTGTCAGTAGGGGAGACCGGAGGAACATTATGTGGGTTCGCGGTACCGCCGGGCTGGTCCTGTGTGCGGTTGGAGTGGTGTGGATCCTCCAGGGTGTCGGTGTCCTCCACGGTTCCTTCATGACCGGTAAGAGCGAGTATGCCGTTTTGGGGGCGGTGGCCGCCGTACTCGGCATAGCCCTGGTCGGCTGGGCGGCCCGGGTGCGGAGCCGGTCGCTCGGGAGCACTGCCTGATGCCCCCCGACGCGGGCCCTCCGACCAGCCTGGGCCGGCCTGGCCGGGCCAAGCCCAGGCCCTACGAGCCTGACGGGCCGGGCCGTCGGCCCGGTGACGGCTCCTCCGGCAGTCTGCCCCCCGGACCGGCTTCTGAGCTGAAGCCCCGCCGCGGCGACAAGCCGATCGGCCGGCGGGCGGTCCTGGGCATCCTCGGGCTCGGCGCTCTTGGCATAGCCTTCGGCGAGCGGGTACAGGACGGGATCACTTCCCTCCTCAGCCCCCTGCGCAGCAGCGGGCTGGCCAACATCGTGCCCGGGGCAGGCGGGTTCGTCCTGTACACCGTCACGGGTGGGTACCCGGCGGCACCGCCCGATTACCACGTGACGGTCGACGGGATGGTCAAAGACCCGCTCAGCCTTACTGTCGCTGACCTGCAGGCGCTCCCTGCCACCCGGATAGTCCACAACTTCCAGTGCGTCACCGGGTGGCTCGTGCCCAATGTCCATTGGGTCGGCGTGCGCCTCACCGACCTGGCCAAACACGCGGGCGCCAGTCCCAAAGCGTCGGCGTTCTGGTTCACGTCGTTCGACGGGGTCTACACCGAGAGCCTCAGTATGGAACAGGCCGAACAGAGCGGCGCCATTGTCGCCTACTCCATGCTCGATGCCCCCGTCAGCCGGGACCACGGTGGTCCGGTCCGCCTGTACGTGCCCGGGATGTTCGGTTACAAGTCGATCAAGTGGCTGTCGCGAATCACCCTGGTCGACCAGCTCGAGATGGGCTACTGGGAGCTGAACGGGTACCCGGTCAACGCCTGGATAGCCGGCCATCCGCCGTCTTCGTTCCGGCACCCCCCTCAGATCCGGCCCGGCCTGTGACTCCGGCCCAGACGGTGACAGGCGCGGCCCCCGACCGCAGTGGGCTCCTGGCGCGCTTCGACAAAGTCGAACGGGCCGTGCACTGGACCAATGCCACCCTTTTCGCCGTGCTCGTCTTTACCGGTGCCTGCCTCTACCTGACGCCGCTCATCGCTCTCGTCGGCCGGCGCGAACTGATCGAACGCATACACCTCTACGCCGGGATCGCACTTCCCGTGCCGCTCCTGTTGGCTCTGTCGGGCAGCTGGGGCCAGGCCCTTCGTCGGGACATCCGCCGCTTCAACCGGTGGAGCGATGCCGACCGGCGCTGGCTGCGGGTCATGTTCCAGGAGCAGCCCCGGCGCCGCCTCAGTCGCTCCCAGTTGCGCACCGGGAAGTTCAACGCCGGCCAGAAGCTCAACGCCGCTTTCACCGCCGGCGGAGGGATCGTCATGCTCGTGAGCGGCCTCCTGCTGCGCTGGTACCGGCCCTTCCCGCTCTCGTGGCGGGCGGGAGCGACGTTCGTGCACAACTGGCTCGCCCTGCTGTTCGTGGTGGTCATCACCGGTCACGTCCTGATGGCCCTCTCGGACCGTGACGCCCTGAAGGCCATGCTTTTCGGCCGCATCAGCCAGGCCTGGGCGCGTCGCCACGCCCCGGCCTGGGTGGACGAACTCAACCAGGAGGCCGAGGAGACAGCCCTGGTACCGGCGGGCGCCGGCTCAGAGCAGACGGGCGACGAAGCCCGGGTCTGAGCCTGCCGGGCCGCCTGGAGGCGGCCTGGCGCCGCCCGGAGCGGGCCGAAACGATTGGCCGGCTATGACTTCGGAGTGGCCCAAGTTGCCGTTGGCCCTACTACGCACCGACCGGGATGGCGTGGACCTCGGGAACGGCCGAGCAAACGGCGTCCAGCGAGGCATCGTCCCATGGCCCCCGTGGCGCCACGATCACATGGTCGATCCCGAGGCCGGCCAGGTCGGCCAGGTGGTCGAGCCAGCCCTTCATGCCGGCCTCGCCATCGTCTCCGAGGTCGACGAAGCTGGCCACCGTCTTTTCGATCTCGTTGTAGTCACGGCCGGCGTCGTCGCAGTGGCGCCTGAGCACCGATAATTTGTGCGCCAGGTTGTCGCTGCGATAGGCGCTTCCCGGCAGGTCGAACAGGTTGCAGGCGTCTCCGTACTGCGCCACCAGCCGGAGCGTTTTTCGCTCTCCGCTGCCGCCGACCAGGATCGGTGGGTGCGGGCGCTGCACGGCATTGGGCGAATTGATGGGCCTGGGCAACTGGTAGTGCCGGCCAACGAAGGGGGTTTCGTCGCCCCGCCACATGTGGTGAGCGATCTGGAGCGCCTCCTCCAGCCGCTCAAAGCGTTCGGCCAGCGAAGGGAAGGGGATACCGAGGCCGTAGGCCTCGAAATCCGTGGTCGAGTAACCCGGAGGTGGCAGGTCCCAGGGCGCTCCGGCTCCGACGCCCAGCGTGACCCGGCCCCCGGTCAGGACGTCCAGAGAGGTGACGGATTTGATCAGGACGGCCGGGTGCCGGTACGCCACCGAGGTCACGGTGACGCCCAGACGGGCGTGCTGCGTGAGGCCGGCCATGTAGGAAAGGGTGGCGTAGGACTCCAGCATGGGTGCCTCTGGAGGCTCACCGCTGAGCCGGATCTGGAAAAAATGGTCCATGGTCCACAGGCTGTCGACGCCGGCCTGGTCGGCACTTCGCGCGATACGCGCCACTTTGGGCCCTAACTCCGTGGCCGGTCCGGGCCAGGAGAAGTTGGTCACCGAGATGCCGAGCTTCATTCTGTGCTCCCATTCGTTAGCTGGGCAATGTTCTCGGTGGGAGACCTTAGCCGGTTAACTTTAGCCGCGCAACGATCAGGAGGAGGGGCTGGTGGCCGCCGGCGCCACGCGCCTGCCAGCCGGTGCCGGGCGTGGTGGCCGCCGGGTGCCGGGCCCGCCGGCGCCGGGTCCCGCTGGTGGCGGCCCGCTGCCGGACTGGGTACCAGAACCGTCGTTACAGTTGGGTTCTGACACCCAAAGACGATGGTGGCACCCAGAGTGGGGCGGGCCCACCTGGCCGCCTCGCTTTCCGCCTGACCAACTTGTCGTGGCCCGGGCCCCGGCCGAACCGGGCCTACGCTATGCGTACCATGGCCAAACCGTCTGCGGATGACTTCCAATCGGTGTTCTGGGAGACCAAGCACGCGCTGGCGGTGGCCTCGATGGTGGCCTTCTCCCGCCACGGCGTCTACGAGGGCCAGCAGTACATTCTCCGCTGCCTGTGGGAAGAGGACGGCCTGGCGCCGGGGGAGGTGGCTCGCCGGCTGCGTATTTCCACCCCCACCGTGACCAGGGCCGGCACCAGGATGGAGGCGGCCGGCCTGCTCCGGCGCCAGCCTCACCCGAAGGACCGCCGTCTGGTCCGGCTCGTCCTGACCGAAAAGGGGCGGGAACTCGAAGTGGTCATCGGGCGGGAGATGGACCAGCTCACTGACAGAGCGCTGGCCGATTTCACCCCGGCACAACGGGCCGCCGTGATCGCTTCGCTACGCAAGATCCAGAGCAACCTGGGCGAGGTTCGGCCCCCTACCTGAGACCCGGGTGAAGGGGATACTGGAACCGGGCCCCCCATACCGTGGTTATATGGGGCATGACCACGTTCAAGAACACGTGTGTGGCGTTGCTTGCCGGCGCTACTACCATTTTCGGTCTTGCGCAGGTGGCGGCGGCCGCCCCGGTCCCGGCGAATTTCGAACCCGGTTCGGTGAGCTTCGTCTCGGCCACGAAGGGTTTTCTCCTCGGCACGTCGCCCTGCACTCATGAGCCCTGCACGGCGGTGTTGACCACCTCCAATGGAGGCAAAGCATGGACCAGGGTGACCGCACCGAGCGCTTCGTTTGCCTCCACCGCGTCCCGCTACCATGCGTCAGTCAGCCAGCTCGTCTTCGCCAATGCCTCGGACGGCTGGGCTTACGGCAATTCACTGTGGGCTACCTATAACGGAGCCGCTAAATGGCAGCAGGTAACTCTCGGTGGCCCGGTTTATTCTATGAACAGTTCGGCTCACGTGGCCTACGCCGTGGTCGGGAACTGTTCGCCGGGCGGCACCACCTGCCTGACCCCGTCGCTGAAATTGGAGCGCTCCGACGTGGGTTCGCATAGCTGGCACGTTGTCCCCGGGGTCACCGGTTATGGGACCTCGGCGCTGATCGCAGTTAATGGCGAAAATGCCTGGGTTTCGCTGTCGCCGAAGGACCATGGGGCGGCCCGGCTGTGGACCACGTCGGACGGAGGGGTGCAATGGCACAGCCTGCCCGACTCGTGCTACCAGCCTTCTCAGGCCATCGACCTGGCCGGCCTGGCCTCGCCTGGCGGCAATGTCGTGTTCGAGCTCTGCGCCGGGGACCCGGGTGCGGGCCAGGAGGGTAAGTCCCTCCGGATGTCGACCAACAGCGGGTCTACGTCGCACCTGGTGAGCCATCTCCCGCTGGGTGGCCTGGTGCAGGGAATAGCAGTTACCGGTGGCCAAAAGGTCTACGTGACGGCGGTATCCGGCGCCAGCGCCGTGTACAGCTCGAGCAACGGGGGAAAGACGTGGGCGGCGCGCATTTTCGATGACGGAGGTGCGGGGCTCAGCGATATTGGTTTCACCACCCCGTCTTTCGGGGCGGCAATTGAGGGCCAACCTATTACCGGGCCGACCGACAAGTTGTTGATCACTGATAATGGCGGGGCCACCTGGTCCGTCACCAAGAGCTAACGGCATCCCGCTTCGCCGAGAACCACTCAACCAGCAGGGCACGGGCGCTCTCTTCCAGAACGCCGCGTTCGACGGGGAGCTCGTGGTTGAGGCGAGGGTCAGCGCAAAGGTTATAAAGAGAACCGCATGCGCCCGACTTGGGGTCGGGCGCAGCGAACACGAGCCGGCTGAGCCGAGCGGCCACCAAACCGCCGGCACACATCGGGCACGGTTCCAGTGTGACGTACAGCGTCGCCCCGGTTAACCGCCAACTTCCCAACGCTTTTGCCGCCTGACGGAGGGCCACCAGCTCAGCGTGGGCCGTCGGGTCGGCGCCCATGACCCGGGCGTTGGCGCCGGCGCCGATGACCTCGCCCAGAAAGGTTACGACCGCGCCCACGGGCACTTCGCCCGCTGTTCCCGCCGAACGGGCCAGTCCCAGCGCCATTTCCATAAACTTCTCGTCGGCGGCGAGGTCTGTGGCGCTCACAAGCTTTTCTCGCCCCGGTCGGAGAGAAATTCGATTATTTGTCCGTGGACCAGGCCGTTGCTGGAAATGGCACTGCCCCCGTCGAGACGGGCTTGTCCAGAGAAATCCGTGAACTTTCCTCCGGCTTCTTCGACAATTACCTGCAGAGCGGCGACGTCCCACACGGCGACGACCGGGTCCAGGCCCGCCTCGCAGGCTCCCTCGGCTACGAGCATGTGAGACCAGAAATCACCAAAACCCCGGTCGCGCTGTACCTTCGCCGCCAGTTCGAGCAGGCGGGCCGGCTCCGGGAAGTCGCCCACGCTGCCTGAAGAAATGGCCGCCTGCTCCAGCTGCCCGATCCCGGAGACCCTTATCCGCTCGCCCCCGGTGCCGGGAGGGCCGGCAAACGCCCCGCTTCCCCGCTCAGCCCACCACCGTCGCCCGAGCGCCGGCGCCGATGCCACGCCAACGGTCATTACGCCGTCGACTTCCAGGCCGATGAGGGTGGCCCACACCGGGACACCGCGCACAAAGTTGACCGTGCCGTCGATCGGGTCCACCACCCAGCGTCTCGAACGACCGCCGGCGTCCCCCATTTCTTCACCCAGGACCCCGTCGTCCGGCCGTTCTCGGGCCAGCAGCTCCCGGATGGCAACCTCTGCGGCCCGGTCGGCCTCGCTGACCGGCGTCCTGTCGGCCTTTGTCTCGACGGCCAGCGACGGGCGACGGAAACCGCCGAGCGTCACGCCGTCCGCGATATCGGCCGCCAGTAACGCCAGCTGCAGGTCAGCGCCCATATCAGTCACGAACGGGGACACGGAGCGATCTGGCCGCCTCTTCGGCCAGGCGGGCAACTTCAGTCACGCTCAGGCCCGACCCGGCCGCGGCACGAGCACAGTCCTCGTACTCCGCCTTGGCCCTGTAAGGGCCGGCCTTGACCCGCACCCGGAGGCCTCTCACTTCGACTTCCACCAATTCCCGGGCCAGCGCCGAGCGCGCCACGCGGTGTTCGCGATAGCCGAGCGTACCGGTCTCCTCCACCAGTACTTTGGCCAGGCCAGGTACGCCGGCCGGTTCGGCCAGGAAGGACACGACGTGGCCCGGACGCCCCTTCTTGGCCACGACGGGGACCAGCCAGGCGTCAAGGGCGCCGGCGCTCATGAGCGCTTCGATGGTGTGGCCCAGGACCTCGCCGGTCACGTCGTCCACGTTGGCCTCGACCACCACCAGGTCCTGGCGGCGTCCCGGCCCGGGGAGGCCGGCGGGTTCCAGGTCTCCGATTACGACCTGCAGCACGTTTGGCCCGCCCTCGAGCTCACGCGTGCCCGCCCCGTAGCCCCCGGCCGTTACCAGCATGGGTGGCATAGGCCCGAAAGCTTCTGCCAGCCCGGCCAGCAGCGCCGCCCCGGTTGGGGTGGTGAGCTCGGCCGCCTCCGCGCTGCCGTGGACGGGCGCGTCCCGCAACAGCTCCACTACAGCCGGGGCCGGGACCGGCAGCAACCCGTGCGCCGTCCTGACCGTCCCGCTGCCAAGGGCGACCGGGCTGGCAAAGACCGAGCTGATGTCGAGCAGCTCCAGTGCCAGGCAGGTGCCAACTACGTCGACCAGGGCGTCGAGCCCTCCGACCTCGTGGAAATGGACTTGTTCGGGCGGCAAACCGTGAAGGCGGCCCTCGGCCGCCGCCAGCCGGGAGAACACCGTCTGCGCGCGCCGGCGCGCCCGTTCGGGCAGCCCATCGGCCCGGTCCAGGCTGTCCCGGATGGCGGACCAGGTCCGGCTCTGTCGGTCCTGGCCGGGGTCGACATCAACCTGCAGTTGCGTGGCCGCCAGCCCGCCGCGCCTGGTTTTGGCCGCCTCCAGGTGCCAGCCGGAGATGGGCATCTTCTCGAGACCGGCCCTTACCTGGTCGAGGTCGGCACCGGCGTCGACCAGACTGGCCAGGGCCATGTCGCCGGCAATGCCGGAGAAGCAATGCCACCAGGCGACGCGGGTCACCCTGCCACGACACTGTTACGGCGAGGCGCAGCCACCGTGCGGTCCTCTTCGTCACTCTCAGGCCGGCCGGTTGGCGGCAGAAGAATGCGGGCGATGGCCCACGCCGCTCCGAAGCCGTTGTCTATCCCGACCACACAGAGGCCCGGCGCGCAACTGGCCAGCATGGCCAGCAGCGCCGTCACGCCCTCCAGTGAGGCGCCATAACCCGTGCTGGTGGGGACGGCCACCACCGGCGCCGGCGTCAGGCCGCCCACCAGGCTGGCCAGGGCGCCTTCCATTCCGGCTATGACCACGACGGCGTCGGCCGACATGAGCAGGCCGGAGTGCTCGAGCAGCCGGTGCACGCCGGCCACGCCGCAATCGGTCACGAGCACCGGCTGGAACCCGAGGGCTCTCAGCGTCGCCGTGCATTCTTCGGCCACACTCAAGTCAGCCGTGCCGGCGGCAAAAACGGCCACCTGTTCGAAGCGAGGGGGGGCCGGGCGCCAGAACACCGTCGTCCCGGAAAGTTCGCCGCCCGGGTGGGACCCCAAGACGGCGGCGACCTGTTCGGCGCTGGCCCGGCTCAAGATGACAGGGCCGCCATCTGGCTCAGCCAGCAGCTCGCCGACGATCTGGACGCAGTGGTCCACGGCCTTACCCGGCCCGTAGACGGCTTCGGGGAGCCCCTGGCGCAGTGTTCTGTGATGGTCTACGCGAGCGAACCCGAGGTCGGCGTAGGGGAGCCGCCTGAGCCGGCGCACGACGTCGTCAGCGCTGATCGAGCCGTCTTGGAGCTCGGCCAGCAGCCGGTAAAGAGATGCTTCGTCCATTTGCCACCCATGCTGCCACGCTTTTGGCCGGTCGCTCGGTGGCACGCGGGAACCAGTGGCCGCCGGGACGGTTTGGGAGCGTTTGAGACAGTTGGCCGAGCAGGCGCCCGGACCTATGGCGCCCCCGGGTGGGTCAGTGGCGGGTGCGGAAACCGTCGCAGAGCACACCGACCAGGCGCTGGGTCGACTCCGCGCACCCGTGCTGGTTAGCGGCCATACAGGTCCCCATGACCAGCGCCGTCATGTCGGTGCGGTTGATGTCGCCGCGCACGGCCCCTGCCGCTTGTGCCCGTTCCAGGAGCACGTCGAAGCCGTGCTCGAGACGTTCTTTGACCCCTTCTATGAGGTCCTCGCTGCTGACCCCCGCCCGGGCCAGCTCGTCGGTCAGGTCCTTCTTCTTGACCGCCAGGTCGACCAGTTCCGAGATGAACGTGAACAGAGCCGCCCCAGGGTCGTCGGCGGTGCTCAGCTCTTCGATCCGCTCTATGAGGGCCTCGATCCGGGCGACGACGATGGCCTCGAAGAGCGCTTCTTTGGTGGGGAAATGGCGGTAGACAGTGCCGACCCCGACGCCGGCCCGGCGCGCCACCTCGTCGATGGGTACTGCCAAGCCTTCGGCGGCGAACACTTCCTCGGCTGCCTCCAGCACCTTGGCCCGGTTGCGGCGGGCGTCGGCTCGTAATGGGCGCACAAGGTAGCTCAGCGGGTAATCGTCGCCCGCCGGCTCCTTGTCCTGCCTCGTAGTCCTCGTTGCTGTCACGTCAGTGGCCACTCAATCGTCTTTATAATAAATACCGTTGACAAACGGAACCAACGTTCCGTATAATAGTAAACGGAATCCCCGCTCCACATCATAACACGCATCACCGAGCGTACGTAATGAGGCCACCAGATGACCGGTTTCGACCGTCACCATGGTCAAGCGAAGGCAAGAGGAAGTCAGGACCCCGGAGGAACGTCCCAGATGGCAACCGCTTCAGCAGAACCCACGACAAACGCAATACGAGCTCCAGCTGGAGAGCCGGACCCCAAACGGTTCCGGGCCCTCGCCGTTATCGCTATAGCCCAGCTCATGATCGTCCTCGACGCCTCTGTGGTCACGATCGCCCTTCCTTCCGCTCAGCGCGCCTTGCACATTTCCGTCGCCAACCGGCAGTGGGCGCTGACCGCTTACACCCTGGCCTTCGGGGGGTTGCTCCTGATCGGCGGGCGGATTGCGGACTTCATGGGGCGCAAGAGGATGTTCATCATCAGCCTGCTCGGTTTCGCGGCTGCATCTGCGCTGGGCGGCTTAGCTCAGAGCGGGGGGATGCTCTTCGGCGCCCGTGCCCTGCAGGGCGCCTTTGCCGCCGTGATGGCACCGGCCTCCCTGTCACTTCTGACCGTCACCTTCACTGAGCCCCGGGAACGAGCCCGGGCTTTCGGCGTGTACGGCGCTATAGCCGGCGGTGGAGCGGCCATCGGGTTGGTATTGGGTGGGCTACTTACTGAGTACGCCTCGTGGCGCTGGACCCTGCTCATCAATGTGCCGATCGCCATCATCGCCGCGCTGGCCGCCACCCGGGAGGTGCGGGAAAGCCGGGCCGAAGGTGAGAGGGGCTATGACATCCCCGGGGCTATCACCGTCACGATGGGCCTGCTTTCCCTGGTTTACGGCTTCACCCGGGCAGAGACCGACGGCTGGTCCTCTCCGATCACGGTGACGTTGCTGACCCTCGGTGTGGTGCTGCTGGCCATCTTTGTGCTGATCGAGCGCAGGTCGGCCATCCCCCTGCTCCCGCTGCGGGTGGTCCTCGACCGCAACCGAGGTGGTTCGTTCCTGGCCTCTCTGCTGGTCGGTATCGCCCTGTTCGGGACCTTCCTGTTCCTCACCTATTACATGCAGGCCGTCCTGGGCTACTCGGCACTGAAGACCGGCTTCGCCTTCCTGCCCTTCTCGGGTGGCATCATCTTCTCGGCCACCCTGGCCAGCTCTTTACTTCCCCGGGTCGGTCCACGGGCCCTTATGTGCTTCGGGTTGTTGCTGGGCGCCATCGGCCTGGCGTGGTTCACCCAGATCGGGGTGCACACCAGCTACGTAACCCACGTGCTGCCGGCTGAGCTGGTGGTCAGCATCGGGCTCGGGTTCGCCTTCGTGCCCTTCACCAGCGTCGCTCTGATCGGGGTCGCCCCGCACGACGCAGGCGTGGCCAGCGCTCTGGTCAACGCCACGCAGCAAGTGGGGGGCTCGATGGGCACCGCGCTGCTCAACACGGTGGCGGCCTCCGCCACAGCGAGCTATCTGTTGGCCCACCACGGCAACCCGGCTTTTGGCAATCAGGCACTCGTGCACGGCTACTCCGTGGGTTTCACCGTTAGCGCCGCCATCCTGTTTGTGGCGGTGATCGTGGCCGGGACGCTGGTGAGAGCATCACGTGCCGACTTGCCCCTAGAGGAAGCAGCCCTGGCCGTCAGCTGACCGGGACCGGGGTTTGGCACAGCGCGCCGGGTAACCGGCGCGCTGTGTGGCGTCTTCCCGAGTCTCCACGCACGCGCAGCTAGCTCCACGCTCACCGGAGGCGTGTCTTCCGGGTGCACCTTGTCGTTCTCGGTGCAATGGGCTGTTCCTGTCGCGTTTCGATGCACTATTTGCCGCGAAACGCAACGAGAAGCAGCGAGCGCAACGAGAAAGGGGTTCTT
>DATJUH010000367.1:0-27428 GCA_035502515.1 Acidimicrobiales bacterium | reverse complement strand
CTGGGCCGCCAGGAGCTGGCCGCTCATGCGGAGATGGACCACGAGCACCTGGCCGTCGTCCCATTCGAGGAGGAGGTACTTCCCGTGGCGGCCTGTGGCGATGAGCGTCCGGCCCTCCAGGGAGGCCAGCAGCTCAGGTGGGTGCCGGCGCACGGTACGACGGCCGGTAACGATTATGTGATCGAGGCGGTCGTCCAGGTAGAGCTGGGCCAAGTCCCTCCTCACCGTTTCGACTTCGGGTAGTTCCGGCATGGCTAGTGGCGCTGCAGTGTAGGTGCTCCCGGACGCCTCTGGGGGCCTGCTTGTGCGCGCTGGTGTAACGATAAGAGCATCTACCGCGCAAAGGTCGGCCGAGGAGAGCCGGGCCGGCGCCCCCTTGGCGCCCGCCGGCGCCTCTTTGCCCCCCGGGACCGGGCGAGGGCCGGCCCGATATGCGGGGCCGGCGCCCCCTTGGCGCCCGCCGGCGCCCCCTTTGCTTGCCCCGGGACCGGGCGAGGGCCGGCCTCAACGCCGCCCTGGACGGCGCCGCCGGCGAGGCTACTGCGGCTCCCCGCCCACCACCCCATTGCCGTCGAGGTCGCCCTTCAGCTTGAACCAGGCGTCCCGGGCCGCCATCTGCTCCGCCTGCTTCTTGGACCGCCCTTCCCCCCGGCCCCGGCGCCGGCCCCCGACCATAACCTCGGCCTCGAACACCTTGGCATGGTCAGGCCCGCTGTCGGTGACCCGGTATACCGGCAGCTCGTCGTAGGTCTGAGCGCAGAGCTCCTGGAGACGGGTCTTGTAGTCTTCGTCACCTGGCCCTTTGGCGGCGCCGCGCAGGCGCTCCTCGAAGAGGCGCAAGACGATCTCCTCGATGACCTCGTAGCCGGCGTCCAGGTAGATGGCGCCGATCACCGCTTCCATGGCGTCGGCCAGGATAGAAGGCTTGAGGCGCCCACCCGAGGCGTCTTCGCCTTTACCGAGGAGAAGGGCCTCCCCGAGCCGCAGTTGGCGGGCCGCGCTGGCGAGCGAGACCGAATTGACGACTGCGGCCCGGGCCTTGGCCAGCTCTCCCTCGGGAAGATCGGGGTACGAGCGGTAGAGGTAGTCGGTGACGATCAGCCCCAGGACGGCGTCACCGAGGAACTCCAGGCGCTCGTTTGGCTCCTTGCCAGGGTGTTCGGCGCACCAGGACCGGTGCGCCAGAGCCTGAGCGAACAAATCTTGTCCCGCCACTTCCCAGCCCAAGCGCTGGGCCAAGCCAGCCCGTTGGTCGCCGGCGTCACCAGTCTGCGCAGCGGCGACGTCTGGCTCTATCAGCACCGCTGCCTCAGGACGCGTCCCCCAGTTTGCCGACGACGTAATCGACGGCGTCACGCACCGTTTTCAGGTCCTCGAGGTCGTCGTCGTCGATCCTGAACTCGCCGAACTGACTGCCCAGCTCCTTTTCCAGAGCCTCGACCAATTCGATCAGGGCCAACGAGTCGGCCCCCAGGTCGTTGAAGGACGCTCCTTCGGGAATCCGGTCAGGGCTGATCTCGAGGATGTCCGCCAGCGAGCCCCGGACCAGCTCCAGTACCTGCTGGCGCCCGAAACCCTCCCGCTCGACACTGGTCTCCAAGGGCACGGCTCAGGATACCAGACACCCGGGAGAGGTTTGAAGACGGGTCGCCCGGGAGCGGTTTGACGACGCGCCCGGCAGTTGCCGTCCGCCAAGGAAACAGGGCGTTATTGCTCCTGCCCGTCCTGCCCGGAGGCGATCACGGCTTCGATCCGGGCCACCAGTTTGTCGAAAGCGGCATGGTGAGCCACCCTGACAGCATTGAGTATCGCTCGCCTCCCCGACGAGCCGTGGCTGATGACGCACACTCCCTCGACACCAAGCAGTACCGCCCCACCGTAGGTATCAGGGTCCAGCTCCTCGGCCAGGGGGGTAAGGGCGGGCAGGACTACTTTGGCTGCCTCCTTCACCTCATCGCTGCCCGTAAGGGCGCTTACTATCCCGTTGACGACCGTTTTCACGCCGCCTTCGAGCGTCTTCAGGACGATGTTGCCCGTGAAGCCGTCACTGACGACCACATCAACCCGGTCTGTCATTACGTCACGGCCCTCGACGTTCCCGATGAAGCGCACGTCCGGCCCGGCCGCACCGGCGGCCAGCAGAGCATGGGCCTCCTTGACAACCGCATTTCCCTTGGACGGCTCTTCGCCGATGGACAACAAGCCCACCCGAGGCTCGACCACCCCGAACCGCTCCACAGCCAGAGCCCATCCCATCTGAGCGAACTGCACGAGCATGGGAGCGGTGCAATCGACGTTCGCCCCCGAGTCGAGCAGCACCGTCGGGGATGAACCGGGGACGGGGATGGGGGTGGCAATGGCGGGGCGGGTGACACCGTGCAGGCGACCTATCCGCAACAGGGCGCTGGCCATCGCCGCCCCGGTGTTGCCGGCACTCACCATGGCGCACGCCCGTCCATCCCGCACGGCCTCGGCGCAGCGCACGAGGGACGAATCACGCTTCACCCGGATGGCGCGTCCGGGGTCTTCGTCCATTTCGATGACTTCACTGGCGGGTTGGACGGAAATGCCGGGCTCGGGCTCGCCGAGGCAGTCCGCTTTTCCAACGAGCAACACGGGGATGCCGAAGTCCGTGGCCGCCTGGCGGGCCCCGACAACGACCTCCTCGGGGGCGCGGTCTCCACCCATAGCGTCAACCGCGACAGGCAGGCCGCCGAGCAATTCAACCATTCACGACCCCGCCGCTCGAGGCCATAACCGGCCAGACCCGCCGGTTAACCTACGTCGACGGCCTGACGGCCCTTGTACCACCCACAATTGGAGCAGACAGTGTGAGGCACCTTGGCCTGGCGGCACTGGGGGCAAATGCTCCGCGCGGGCATGCTCATCTTCCACGCGCTGGCGCGCCGGCTGCGCGACTTTGACTTAGAGGTCTTCTTCTTCGGTACGGCCACGGTCCTGCAATATTACACGCTCCCGGCCGGCCCGCCGCTGTCACCCTCGTCGTCCGGTTCATCGCCCGAACGAAGCACGTTCAGCGCCGACCAGCGCGGGTCCACTTCCACCTCGTCGCAGCCGCATTCTTCGACGTTGCGGTCGGTCCCGCAGCGGGCGCAGATGCCGCGGCAGTCAGGGCGGCAAAGGGGCAGGACCGGTAGCGAAGCGAACAGCGAGTCGAGGACCATCTCACGCAAGTTGAGGCGATCGTCGTCCATGCGGTACGTGCCCTCGTCGTCACCACCCCCGCGGCGAAAAAGTTCTCTCACCTGGGAGGAAACCTCTCCGTCCACGTTGGTCAGACAGCGCCGGCACTCCCCTTCCCACCGAGTCGAGACCAAACCGGTGACAGCGACGCCCCCGTCGAATGCCTGCAACGTCAGGTCGGCGACGGCTTCGGCCCCGGCCGGCACCCGGCTGTCGACGTCCGCTACAAGGGGCTCCGTCAAAACGCCACTTCGAACAACATGGCACGTGCCGCGAGAGCCTCGTAACTCCTTTACCGAAACCGAGAACGGGTCAACTTTCATCTTCACCTGATCCATCTGGTCCATCTGGTCCATCTGGTCCGATAGGCCCGGCCCGGCCGGTCACGTCCGTCCGGCCACGTTCAGACGGCCCGGCCCGCCGGGACCTTGCCGGGGGAACTACTAACCGAGACGGTCCTGATCGAAGAGGTTCTCGTCGGCCACCGGGACCTCGCCACTGTGGGGCCCGCCTGCGGGGCCTGTGCTGTGGGAGGCGCCCAGACCGAGACCGCCGCTGCGGCCCGCCGACGGCGAACCCGGGCCGCCCGTACGGCGGGTGACATCGCCGGAGGCCGAAAGCGGTCTGGCCCGGCCGGGCAGCGTATCTATCCCGCCGCCGGCGCTGCCACCGGCGTCGTCGTCCTTTTCGGGAAGGCCGGACAATTTATGGCGCCCGGAGGCCACCGTTTTCAGAGTGCGTTCCAGGACAATCTCGAACTGGGCCAGCTTTTGGTCGGCGTAGTCCTCCGCTTCGAGGCGGAGCCGCTGCGCTTCCTGGCGGGCTTCCTCCAGTGTACGGCGCGCCTGGGCCTGAGCTTCTTTCAGGATCTCGGTCCTCTGCACGAGGCGCTGCGCTTCGGAACGGCCTGCTTCCACCAGCTCGTCGGCCCGGCGCTGGGTCCCGGCGAGGAACTCTTCGCGCTCCTTGATCATCCAGCGCGCCTGGCGCAGCTCCTCGGGAAGGCGCTCGTTGGCCTCCCGGAGCAGCTCCAGGATCTCGTCCTTGTTGTCGAGTTTCACTGACGACGACAGCGGCAGCGCCCTGGCTCCCGCGATCATGCCTGCCACCCGCTGCAGGAGCACTTCGGTCTCCGGGACGGCGGCACCTTGGCCGGCTGGATTGCTCATTGGCCGAACTTCTCCTTCATCGCAGCCAGCACGGGGGCCGGGACCATGGCGCCGACGCGGTCAGCTCCCCCATAGCTCATGAAGTCCCGCAGCCACTTGGAGGCTATGAACGAATAACCCGAGGAACAGGGGACGAATATCGTCTCGATGCCGGCCACCGCCTTGTTCATCTGCGCCTGCTGGAGTTCGGACTCGGCGTCGGAGGCGACGCGCAGGCTCTTTACGATCACGTCGGCCCCCACCGCTCGGGCGATATCGACGACCAGCACCTGGCTGTCGCTCGAGGCGACCTCCACGTTGGGCAGGTGGGCTACCGAAGCAGCGATCATGGAGCGGCGCTGTTCGATGGTGAAGAAGGGTTGTGCCTTTTGGCGGTTGGGCCCGGGCGCGATCACTATCCGTTCGAGCAGACGGCTGGCCGTCTCGACGACCTCGAGGTGCCCGTTGTGGAACGGGTCGAAGCTCCCCGGGAACAGAGCTGACTTCACTATTCCCCTGTCCTCACTGTTGAGCTTTCCTCACTTTCAGGCTGTGACCAGTTCCGGCGTCCCGGCTGCCAGCTCCCGGCAGCACCTGTTGCCTGCCCATCGTCACCCGGAGCCGTTCTGTTTCTCTTGCGTCTTGTCGTGGGCCCGGAGGGGCCGGGCCAGCGTAACCACGGTACCCCCGTACCGCTTGGACCGCAGAGCCCGCCAGGCCCCGGGCAACACGAGCTCCTCTCCCGTTTCAGCCAGGAGGAGCGGTTGCAGCGGGGCCAGGTACCCCAGCAACGTGCCCCAGCCGTCCCAGGCGTAGGGCGGGTCGGCAGCGACCAGGTCAAGGGCAGGGGCAGGGGCGCCAGCCACTGCCCGACCTGACGACGCTGGCGCCCCGTCTCCCCGGCCGCGCTTTCCCGGCCGGGCCTGGGCCCTCGCTGTCTGGGCCGGCCGTCTGGGCATCACCTCCCCCGCCTGCGCTCCTACCCAATGGAGCACGTCAGCAACCACGACGGTGGCCTCCCCGGGCCCGTAGCCCAAGCTGGCCAGGTTGGCCCGAATGGCTGAAACGGCGTCACGCGCCTGCTCGACGAAAATGACGTGAGAAGCGCCACGCGAGAGCGCCTCGATCCCCATAGCCCCGCTTCCGGCGAACAGGTCCCAGACCGTGGCTCCTGCGACAACATTCAGGCTGGTGAGCATGGAAAACGCCGCCTCGCGCACTTTGTCGCTGGTGGGCCGGGTCCAGCGCCCCGGCGGCGCCAGCAACCGCCGGCCCCCTTTCTCCCCCCCTATGACGCGCATAATGGCATCCCGGCCGCGGGGAGGGCCTCGTTCGAACCGCAGTCAGCTCTTGAACAGGTACTCACGGTCATCGTCGTCGACGAGGGCACGCAGCTCCCGGGCCAGGCCGGGGTGCGCAACCAGAGCAGGGTCGGCGCCGACGATCCCGAAGGCCACCTGGCGAGCCAGGTGGACGTACTTGCGGTGCCTGCGCAAGGAGGCCAGCTTCAGGTCATTGACACCCTTCTGGCGAGTCCCGAGTATCGTGCCCTCGCCCCGGAGGTCCAGGTCCACTTCCGCCAGTTCGAACCCGTCGTTTGTCCGTCCCAGGGCGGCCAGGCGTTCCGAGCCCTCGGGCGTCGGAGCTTCGCTCAGCAAGTAGCACCAGGACGGGGCCGCGCTGCGGCCAACCCGCCCCCGGAGCTGGTGGAGCTGGGCGATGCCGAAACGGTCGGCGTCCTCGATCACCATCACGGTGGCGTTCGGGACATCGACGCCCACTTCTATGACAGTGGTAGCCACCAGCACATGCAGCTGGCCCGAACGGAACTGCGCCATAACCGCCTCTTTTTCCCTCGGAGGCAATTGCCCGTGCAGCAGCCCGAGGCGTAAGCCGGCCAGGGGGCCTTCCTCGAGCCGTGTGAGCTCCTCGCTGGCCGATGCCGCCTGGACGCGCTCGGACTCTTCCACCAACGGGCAGACGACGTAGGCCTGGTGGCCGGCGGAGATTTCGCGGCGCGTCGTCTGCCACGCCGATTCCACGTCGAGCGGGCCCCGGGCCCAGACGGTGGCTACCGGCGTGCGGCCGGGGGGCAGTTCGTCGAGGACGGTGGTATCGAGGTCGCCGTACACGGTCATCGCCGCCGTACGGGGTATCGGTGTCGCCGTCATTACCAATACGTCGGGGACCGGGCCGCCGCCTTTTTCCCGGAGCGCCGACCTCTGCTCGACCCCGAAACGGTGCTGCTCGTCTATCACGACCATGCCCAGCCGCCCGAAACGCACCGACTCGGTCAGCAGCGCGTGTGTACCGACGACCAGGTCGACCTCGCCGCTCTCCAGCCCGGCAAGCAACCTCGTCCGCTCGGCGGCGGTCGTGCGGTTCGTGAGCAGTTCGACCCGCACCTCCCGCTCGCCCCACAAGGACCCGTTGTCGGGTACCGACAAGCCGGCCAGCATGGCCCGCAGCGAAAGATGATGCTGTTCGGCCAGCACCTCGGTCGGCGCCATGAGGGCGCCCTGGTAACCGCCGGCCACGGCGGTGAGCAGGCACCACAGGGCCACCAGCGTCTTACCGGCGCCCACGTCGCCCTGCAGCAGCCGGTGCATGGGGATGGGCTGGCCGAGGTCTGCCTCGATCTCTGTTATCGCCCTTTCTTGCGCGCCGGTGAGGGGGAAGGGGAGGCTGCCGCGAAAACGTTCCAGCAGGGCCGACCCCACGTTGTGGGCGATGCCCTGGCAATCGCGCTCCACTGCCCGCTTGCGCATAACGAGCACGAGCTGGAGCCGGAGCAGCTCGTCGAAACCCAGCCGCCGGCGGGCATCGCTCTTCCCACCCAGTGAGCCCGGCCGGTGCACCTCCCAAAGGGACCACGAACGGCCGGCGAACCCGTGCTCCAGGAGCGCCTGCGCCGGGACCGGGTCTTCGAGCTCGCCCACCCAGTGCAGCGCCTCGTCGATGCAGGCGCCGATCTCCATCGAGGAAATGCCGGCTTTTTCCGACTGCGGGTAGATCGGGATGACCCGGCCGGCCCATTCGCCTTCGACCACTTCCACCGACGGGTTGGCCATTTGGCGGCGGCCCCTGAACGTCGTCACCTTGCCGGAGACAGCCAATTCCATGCCCTCTCTCAGGTAGTTGGCTCGCCAGGGCTGGTTGAAGAACGACAGCCCCAGGTAGCCCTGCCCGTCCGAGATGTCGACGACCACGACCGGCTTGGCCCCCCGGCGGGCCGGCAGCCGGCGCACTCGCCGGACCGTGGCCAGGACGGTGGCCTCATCGCCTTCTTTGAGGTCCTGGACCGGCACCTGTGTGGTGCGGTCCAGGTAGCGCCGGGGGTAGTGCGTCAGCAAGTCGAGGAGGGAAAAGATCCCCATTTCCTCCAGTGCGTCGGCGCGCGTCTTGGCCGTCTTGTTACCGGATGTCACCCGGAGGTTGCGTCGGGCCGAACGCAGCTCCCGTACGCCCACGTCCGCCAGCTCAGCCAGGCTTTTCAACGGCGGCTCGCCGCCCAGTTCTTGCCGGCCCAGTTCTTGCCGGCCCACTTCTTGCCGGCCCAGTTCTTGCCGGCCCAGTTCTTGGCCACCCGGAGCTCCGTCACTCGATACTGAAGAAGTACGGGTAAACCGGCTGGCCCCCGTGGTGGACCTCCGATGTCGTGCCGGGCCGCTTTTCTCCCAGCCATTCGACGATGCGCCGTGTGTCGGCGGCATGAGCACCTTCGCCTTCGATGATCGTCACAATCTCGTGGTCTCCATCCCCTGACACGAGGCGGTCGAGCAGGAGGATGGCGGCATCGGCAGCCGTTGCCGGTGGGTGCTCTATGACCTCGATCCGTTCCCGGGAGATGCCGAGCCAGTCCCCCTCTTTGACCGTGCCGGCACTCGTGACTGCCTCACGCGATGCTCTCGCTACCTCGCCCGCAACGACGTGCTTGGCCGCCGCCGCCATATTGTCGGCGTTGGTGTCCACGTCCGCTTCGGGGTCGTAAGCCAGCAGCGCCGCGAAGCCCTCGGGGATGCCGGCCGTGGGCACGATGCGCACCTTTTTCACCGAATGGCCGGCAGCCTGTTCGGCGGCGGCGACGACATTACGGTTGTTGGGCAGCACGACCACTTCGTCCGCCGGCGCCGCCCCGATGGCGTCCAGGATGTCCTCGATCGACGGGTTGGCTGACTGCCCCCCGCTCACGAGTTGGCGGGCGCCCAAGGACCGGAAGATGCGCTTTACGCCTTCGCCGGATGCCACAGCCACGACGGCACTTTTTACCGGCTCGGCCGGCGGCTCTTCCTGGACCCCGCTGGCCGCCGCTTCCCGGACCCAGCGCTGTTCTTCAATCTGCTCGTTCAGATCGGTCACCTGGATTTCGCGTGGGCGGCCGATCTCGATAGCCGCTTCGATGGCCGGCCCGATTTCGTCTGTATGTATATGGCATTTGTAGAGGCCATTGCCTCCGACGATGACGATGGAGGAGCCGTAGCTGGCCCAGACCGACCGGAAGGCCGGTACCGATTCGTCAGCCGCTTCCAACAGGAAAATCACTTCGTATCGGAGGTCGGTAGTTTCCTCCAGCTCTCCACTCCCGGCACCCTCGCAAACCGCTTGGCTCCCGGCGCCAGGCCTTCCGGTAGCCGGGCTTCCGGTGGCCCCGCCCTCCGGGCTGGGCCCCGTCCCCGGGCCGGTGACAGCCGCCGTCGCGCTGTCTCGGACCGGCCGGGCCGGTGGAGCGTCGACCGGCCGCCCTTCGAGGACCAGCAAGAAGCTCTCGAGCAGCAATAGCAGTCCGGCCCCGCCGGCGTCGACCACCCCGGCGGACCGAAGCGCCGGTAGCTGTTCGGTGGTGCCCGCCAGCGCCTTCGACGCGTCTTCGCGGGCAGCTTCGAGCACCGCGGCGAGGCTGGCGCCGGCGTCTGCGTCGAGAACGCGGCGGGCTCCTTCGGAAGCGGCTCTGGCCACGGTCAAGATCGTGCCCTCAACAGGTTTGCTGACCGCCGCATACGCGCCGGCACTGGCCCGGGCCAGGGCGTCTACGAGCTCCGCGGGGCCGACTTCGGCGCCGGCGCCGTCCCGGGCGAGGGCGTCCTGGAACGCGCCCGCCATCCCGCGCAGAACCTGGGACAGGATCACCCCGGAGTTGCCGCGCGCCCCCATGAGGGACCCATGGCTCAAGCTCGTCGCCACCGCGCCAAGGTCGAGGCGGCGTCCGTCGGCCCTAGCCGCGGCCAGCTCTCGCACCACGGCGTCGAGGGTAAGCGCCATGTTGGTCCCGGTATCGCCATCCGGCACCGGGTAGACGTTGAGCTCGTTGATCACGTCCCTATGGGTCGCCAACGCGTCGCGGTAGGTTTCCACCACGCGCGCCAGGTCATCGGCCGAGAGACTTTTCGCTGGTCCCATCCCATCCCAAGATTACTTGCAGGGGTGTGACACCAAGCGAGAGGCCTACGCGGACGCCCTTTGGGCCCTCCCGCGTACGGGCCCGGGCCCGCCGACTTGCCGGCGGTCGTGGGCACAAGACCCCGGGCACACGAGCCCGGGTGTCCTCGCCGCTGTCGCCGGCGCCCGGCACCTGAGCCCGGCACCTGAGCCCGGCACCGGCGCCCGCCACCTGAGCCCGGCACCTGAGCCCGGTCGGCGCCAGATGGCTGCTATCCTGGCCGGGTCTATGGCAGCGGTCTGTGAAGTCTGTGGCAAGCGTCCGTCTGTGGGGATGAGCATAAGTCACTCTCACCGGCGCACGAAGCGGCGCTGGTACCCGAACATCCAGCGAGTGCGCGCGGTTGTCGACGGCAGCCCGAAGCGCGTTTTCGTGTGCACGTCGTGTATCCGCGCCGGCAAAGTCACAAAGGTCGGCTGAGTACCGCTCTACTGACGCCAAAAAAGCGGGCGCCGATTTCCTCCTGCGGGCCGGCCCCCTCTGGCCGGTTTGGTCCTGGAGAGCTATGCAGGATATGTCCACTAAACTTCGGAAAATCCCGCAGGGCACTGAGGCGGACGGTCACCGGCAAGCCTGACTGGACAGGCCTGGCTGGACAGGTACTGGCTGGCTAGCTAAAGCTAAACGCCGGACGGACGCCTCAAGGAGTTCGCTTCGAGCAACGACATGACGTCCTCGCTACGGAAGCGCAGGTGCCCTCCGACGGTGCGCAGGCAGGCCAACTTGCCCGACGCAGCCCAGTTGATGACGGTTCTTTCCGTCACGTCGAAAAGAGCGGCTACCTCATGGCTGCGCAACAACGAATGCCCATCGGCAGCCTGCTTGGTGCCGTTGGCGTGCTCCGCGACCGGGGGAGGGGCCGTGATGTGGTCCGCCGCCCGGTGAGCCGAGAGCGCCCCGCTGATCAGCCGCCCGATCGCCACCATGGCCGCCCGCTGCCGTGGAGCCAGCTCGCGTGGTTCGGTGTCGAGGACAGCGAAGATGGCGTTGACTTCAGCGTTCGGGCCGAGCAGTGGTACCCCGAGCAGCCACCGGATGCCGAGGGCCGACCGGGCCAGTCGACTGTTGGCAAGAGCCGGGTTGCTACCCGGGTCGGTCACTTCGACCGGCTCCCGGCGCCCGGCGATGATATCGAACAGTTCCGGGTCTTCCAGGGCTTCTCGGTCTGCACCGAAGCACAGAGTGCTCCATCCGTCGCCACTGGAGACTGTCAACAGGGCTAAGGGACACCGGGCTGAGGCGGCCCCGACCAGCAACAGGTCGGCGAACGCCTGACCAGCCTGGCCGTGGTTGCCTTCGAGCCGCCTGGCGTGGGCCGGGACGGGGACGATGTCCTTCCCACTCAGGCTCACTACGCCCGAGTGCAACGGCCGGCGGGCTATGGGAAGAGGCGCCGGCCTGGTGAATGTCCTTTCACTACCGCGCTCAATCGAAGCGGGTCCGGACTGCAGTACAGCGGGGCTTGCGTCACGCACGTGCCGGTCTCCTCCTTGTTCCCCGGCAGCCCGGGTGGTCCGTGTCCCCGGCGTCCGGGGAAGTCCTCAAGTAAAACGTCGGTAAGTCGCTCGCTCCTCTTGAGGTAAGGGACGAAGAAAACTGAAGAACGTTACTCGGCCCCTTAGGCCACAGCGGGTGTCGCGACCTGCCGTCTGGGTGGCTAGAGCAGGCCCAAAGCAGGTTACACAAAGCGTCGCAGCATTGTGTGGCATTGACCATGGGGAAAAGGCCCTATTTTTTGGTCTTTTGGCACTAGCTCTGTGGCCAAAGTCACAGCTAACAACTCAGAGCGAATGGTCCCACCCGGTCACCTCCACTGCCCTTCCCGCCATCAACCTTTTGGACGGGTCAGGGAGGCACCTTCCGATGAGATAGGGCGGAGGCAATCCGGCCCGTTCAAAGGCCTCGGCCAGGTCAGGCCTTGTAGCAGCAGGCCCCATAGCAGGCCCCATAGCAGGCCCTATAGCAGGCCCTATAGCAGGCCCTATAGCAGGCATTGTGAAAGCGAGCACATAGTCGTCTCCTCCCGCCAACGCCTCGGCCAGCGTGGCGCCTGGGGCAACGGGCACGTCCATCAGCTCGAACCCGACGCCGGAGAGGTTGGATATGTGAGAGAGATCGGCCACCAGCCCGTCAGATACATCGATCATGGCGGTCGCTCCCGATCTCCGGGCCAACGCCCCCTCGGCCAGCGCCGGCCGGGGACGGGCGTGCGCCCGCACGAGATCGCTTTCTGCCGGAGACCACCTATGCGCCCCACCCGGGCCGGACGGCCCCGCCGCCTTGAGCAACCGCAGCCCGGCGGCGGCGGCACCGAGCCGTCCTGTGACCCAGATCGTGTCGCCCGGCTGGGCACCGCTGCGCAGCACCGGCGGGCCGTCCACCCGCCCTGTCAGGGACACGCTCACTACCATCTCCGAGCCGGCGCTCAAGTCCCCGCCCACCACCGGGCAGTCGTACGCCACCGCCGCTTCCAGGATGCCCTCATAAAGCGAGCGGAGCTCGTCGGGACCGGCGCCGACGACGCTGATGAGGGCATGGCCGGGAATGCCCCCCATGGCGGCGATGTCGCTCAGATTGACCGCCATGGCTTTCCACCCGAGGTCGGAAAGCGTTGTTAAGGAAAGGTCGGCGTCCAACCCCGCCACCACCGTGTCCGCCGTCAGCAACAGGACGGCGCCTTCTCGAGACGAGCCGGCGCCGGGCCATGCGACGACGGCGGCGTCGTCCCCCGACCAGACGTCTCCATCAGGGGGGGCCGGCAGGAGCGCGTTCAGCCAGGCCAGCGTCTCGTGCTCGCTGTGCCCGGGGCGGTTCTCCGCACCGGCGCCCTCCCGCCCTGGGCCGGCTCCATGTGGTTCGGCCCCCTCCCGTCTGGCCCCGTCCCGTCTGGCCCCGTCCCGTCTGGCCCCGTCTGGTCTGGCCCCGTCTGGTCTGGCCCCGTCTGGTACAGACGCGTCTGAGCTGGGCGCCTCCGGTCTCCGGCTCGCTGGTCGATGGCCTCTTTGCCGGCCGGGCGTGCTCACATGCGTGAAAGCAGTTCGCTCTTCTTGGCCGCGAACTCGCGCCTGCTGATGACGCCTCGCCGGCGCAGGTCGTCGAGCTGGCTGAGCTGCTCGGCCACAGTGGGATCGCCCACCGTTGCGGAAGCAGTATCACCGGCGCCGGAGGTCCCCATGCCGGCGGCACCCCCGGCGCCGACGGCACCGGCATAAACCCGGCCGCTCCCCGTCACGGTGCCCCGAGCCGGGCCGCCGGCGGCCGGGGCGCCAGCGGAAAGGCCGGAACCAGCGCCGGGTGTGTACGACGAGGGCGGCCAGCCTGCAACCTGACCGCCGGGCACCATGGCGGCCCCATCACGCCGGCTGACGAGACGGCATATCTCGTTCTGGATCCTGATCGGGTGCGGCAGGTCGGCCAGCCGTTCTTGGCCTTCCCGGCCAGGGGACTCGAGCAGTATGTCACCGCACCGAAGTAGCCGGTCAGTCAGCGTTTGTTTGTACGTGATATCGGTCAGGCGGTCGATGAGAATCTCGCGCCCGGTGCGCCGGAGGACGCCTTTTCGCAAGATCAGGCGCTGGTTGGTCACCACGAACGACGTCGTCACCCACCGGAGGTAGCGGGCCAGCAACCACAGCAAAACCAGGGCCACGGCTCCCGCGACCGCCAGTTGAGCCCAGCGAGGTAGCTGGTACTGAAGGGCCACCACCGCACCAGCGACTACGACGACCACCACCACGACCGGCCGGACCAGGTACTTCCAGTGCGGGACGACGTCGACGACCACCTGCTCGCCAGGGTTCAGGAGCTTCCGGGGGTAACCCATGAGCCGTCCTACCGTGTTTGCCCGGCCTACCCGAGCTTGTTGGCGATCGAGGCGGCAGAACGTAACGCCGACCCGTCCGCACCCATCGAGCTCCACTGTGCACTCGGCCGGCGCCTGGCCTCTTCGACCATGTCGGACAGGAGATTGGCAAAGTCGACGGCGGCCTCTCCTACCCAGAGGTACTTGGCAAACGACCCGGGCACAGTGTTCACCTCGTTCAACCACCAGCTCCCGCTATCGGGTTCCACGAGGAAGTCCACTCGCCACACGCCCCGGGCTCCGGCCAGGGCGGCGATCGACGCCGCCGCCTCCCGCAACTCCTTCTCCAGGCCGGCCGGGAGCTTCGCCGGCAGCTCGCGCGGCGCGCTGACCATGCCCTCGCCTCCGAGGTACTTGTCCTTGTACGAGTAGATCGGGCTCGACCCGCCGGTCCGGAGGGGCCGCTCGAACAGAGACAGGGCCAAGGCGGGGTACGACCGGACCGACACCTGGACGTCGTCGGCGTCGGCGTGGAAAGGCTCGGCCACCACCCCCTGGAGCGTGTGCGGGCCGCCGAGCTCCTGGTAGCGCAAGACGTCTGCCCATTCGCTTATGACCTCGATGCCGATGGAAGACCCCCCGAAGCGTGGTTTCACGATGTAAGGGCCCTCCCGCGCCGGTGCCTCGGACCCGGGGAGGACCAGCGTGCGCGGCAGCGTCGGCAATCCCGCCGCCATGGCCACAGAACCAAAGGCGAGCTTGTCCATGCACAGGGCGGCGCCGGCCGCGGCCGGCCCTGTATAAGGCACTCCGGCCATGTCCAGGGCGGCCTGGAGAGTGCCGTCCTCACCTGGCCCGCCATGGCAGCAGTTGACTAGGGCATCGAACTCGAGGCGGCGTTCTTTCCCGCCCCCCAGCACACCCCCCTTGGTGGTGAAAAAGCCCCCGCCGGGCTGGGCGACGAAGCGAAGCTCCCGGGCGCCCTTCGGGGGCCCGTCGACGAAAGCAGCCGCCTCGAGGGTCGGGTCGACCGATACGAACCGCTCACCCTTTGTCCAATACACGGCCTCGACGCCGGCCGGGTCACGCCCCGTAACGAGGGCCCTGGCCGCCTGCAGGCCGGTAAGTATGCTGACGTCGTGCTCAGGCGACGGGCCGCCGAAAACGACGCCGATCTTCCCTGTGCTGCTTTGTCCTGTACTGATTGGTCCCGTCCCGGTTAACTCAGTCCCGACTGGGCTCACCACCTCAAGGGTAGTGGCTCAAGGGTAATGGTCCGGCAGGTCGTTCTCGTACAACACCGCGTCTCCCGGCCCGAGGTTGGCCGTGACCCAGGCCACGGCTTCGGCCAGGTTGCGGGCCTCCTGGGTGGGCAGCCCGGCGGTACCCGCCCCTTTCACCAGGGAGCCGGCATTGGTTCGGCCTACGACGACGAGCCGGGTGGCCACCGCCCCCGCACTGGCCGCAAATTTGGCGTTCTCGGTGGCCTGGATGGGGCCGAGCTCGACCATCCCGGGTGTCACCACCACCTTTTGCCCGCCCTCTGCCGCTTTTAGCCCCAGGAGGGCGACACCGGCATTAGCACCGGCCGGGTTGGAATTGTACGTGTCGTCGATTATGTTCACCCCGGTCGGCGACTGCCGGGCATGGCGGCGATTCGGTGCTCCCGGCAGGTCCCCCAGCCTGGAAGCCACTATTTCGCTCGGCACACCAAGGGAAAGAGCTACCCCCACGGCGCACGCGACATTGCCGGCCTCCACCTCGGGCCCGGCGGCCACGAGCACGTCCATTTCACCCCGCAAACGTGAGGTCCGGACATGAAGTTTGCCGTCTTCGCGCACCACATATACGTCCGCCTCCACGCAATTGGCGGAACAGCGCCAGACAATCTTCCCGCGGCCATCCGCCTTTTGCGCCAGCTCGGCCAATAACGGGTAATCGACGTTAAGGACGGCGACGCGGGCTTTTTCCAGAATTTCCGCTTTCGCCTCCGCTATACGTTCGAGGCTGCGCATCCGTTCCAAATGCACGGGCCCGATCGCCGTAATCACACCTATCTCAGGTGTGACCCAGCTACACATGGCGGCTATTTCGCCCCGGCCGTACGTACCCATTTCGGCCACGAAAACCTTCGTCCCGGTAGTCAAGTGCTCGTTTATGGCCCGGGCCAGGCCTTGGGTGTTATTGAAGCTGGCCGGGCTGGCGACGACAGACATACTGCCGGCGAGGAGGTGAGCCACATAGCCTTTGGTGGTCGTCTTCCCGTAGGAGCCGGTGATGGCGACGACCCTGGGCTTTACCGTCCTCAGCCGTTCGCTCGCCCGCCGTACGTAGGGCCGCAACAGGCGGGCCTCCGGCCGCTTCATGACCAGCAGGGCCAGGTCGACGAGCAATGGGGCTCCCATGGCGCACAGGGCGGCCGCACTGAACGCCGGGTGAAGCCCGGCGACGGCCAGAGCGGCGATAGGCAACGCGGCCAGGAGCGCGCTGGCGCCGGCCAGACGGCGCAGCCTGGCCGTCCAGGCCAATTTGGCCGTCCTGCCCCGCAGTGTCAGGCCCAACGGGCCGGATCCGGCCACCACCACGGCAGCAAATCCGGCCGGGGGGTACCAGATGGAAACAATGGCGCCGGCCGCGCCGGCGCCGCCCAGAACTTTGTTGAGCAGGCCTGCGCTCCACCAGCGGCGGGCAAAACGAGATGTACAGCCGGGCAGGTAGTGCTCGCGCTGCGCGACCCTCAGCCATCTGAGGTAGGCCAGGGCCAATGCGCAAACGGCGAGCCCGAGGCCCAGCCCGTTCAGGGTGTCACTGTTCATCGAGGGGGTCACTGTTCATCGAGGGGGTCACCGGTCATCGAGGGGGTCACCGGTCATCCGGGGTAACCGTTTATGCATGGCCGCAGACCAAATAGCGGGCTTCAGCACGTGGGCTGGTGACGCAGCAGCGCAGCCCGGACCTCGCCCACCATCTCGCTGCGGATCAGGTGGCCGGCACCGGGCACGGTCGTGACGCTCGGGGCAGTACGTGCGGCCTGGGACCAGGTGGCCCCGTCCAGTCCGTTTAACCCGTCCAGTCCGTTGAGCCCGTCCAGTCCGTTGAGGACGCCATCGAGTGAAGCCTCGGGATCGCGCTCCCACCAAACGAGCTCCAGGGCGCCCCCGCCCGCCGACCATTGGCGCAGAGGGGGGATGTATGCCGCACTGGCCGTCTCACCTACGGCCTTTACCAACACGCCTCGCATGACCGGGCTGGCCCGCCTGTAATCGTCCGAGCCATGCCGGCGCCGAAGCTGCTCCAGACGCTGGTCGGAGACCAGCCGGGCGCGATTAAGGGCGCGCCCCGTCCTGTAGGCGATCGACGGCCGGGCAGGCCGCCGGCCCGGAGGCGGGGCCAAGGGCGCGCCGGTAAGCACCAGGGCGCTGATACAAGGGCCGTCTGAGCGCACAGCATCGGTGGCGGCCAGATGGACAGCCACTCTCGCCCCAAAACTGTGCCCGAGCACGACCCAGGGACCGCCGCCAAGGTCGGCCATCACCGGAGCCACCCATTCGGCGTACTGGCGCGTAGACCACGCCTCCGGGGGTTCGGGAGCGACTCCGTGACCGGGGAGGTCCAGTGCGACGGCGTCGAGCCCGGCCAGGACGGCGTCGAAGTCGTGATGGTCCCGGCCCCAGCCGTGCAACGCGAGCACCCAGGGCCTCGCGGTCCCGTACCGTGCGCCCCAAAGGCGCCCACTGGCGAAAGTGCTGAGCGCCATAAGTTCCGGCCGAAAGATTACTAGCCGGCTCCGTCTCTGCCGGGCATCCGGCCTGAGCGCCCGGGGCCCCGACCTGAGGCCGGACATCCGCGGATGCCGTCACTCCCGGCTTGTAGGGTGAACTACATGCGTGTGAGTTCGAGCCGGCCCCGACCTGACCTGTGCGCTCCTGATGAGGCCGCTCCAGATCAGGCCGCTTTGGACCAGGCTGCTTTGGACCAGGCTGCCCAAGACCGGTCCGGCGTGGCCGGCGTGCAGCTCGATGAGCGAGAGGCACGCTCAGCGGCCGACATTCTCGCCGGCCTCACGCCCGCCCAGCAACGTGCAGTGACGGCGGCATCGGCCACGGTGTGCGTCATGGCCTCTGCCGGCGCCGGCAAGACCCGGGTGCTCACCCGCCGCATCGGCTACCGGGCTGCCACCGGCTCGGCCGACCCCGGCCACGTGCTGGCCATCACATTTACCCGAAAAGCGGCGGGCGAGCTGCGCGAACGTCTTGGCCGGCTCGGCCTTGACGGCCCGGTGATGGCGTGCACTTTTCACTCTCTGGCCGCCACCCAGCTAAGGCGCTGGTGGGCCGACCGCCGGACGCCGGAACCGGCTTTGCTCGAGCGTAAGGCGCGGCTCATATCCGAGCTCGTGGCGGGCCGGCCCGGCCTTCAGGACGCGGGCGTCGGCGAGCTGGCCAGCCAGCTCGAATGGGCCAAGGCCCGCCTCGTCGAGCCGGCCTCATTCCCCGCCGCGGCGCGCCAGGCCCACCGGGAGCTGCCGGCTGACGCTGACGCTATTGCCGCCCTGTACAGCCGGTACGAAGACGAGAAACGCCGCCGCCGCCTCGTCGACTTCGACGACTTGCTGGCCCGGTATACGTGCGCCCTGCAGGTTGATGGTCGTTTCGCCGCCGCTCAACGGTGGCGCTGGCGCCACTTCTTCATAGATGAATTGCAGGACGTCAACCCGCTCCAATACCAGCTCTTACTGGGCCTGCTCGGTGACAACGACGACCTGTTCGTCGTCGGTGACCCCAACCAGGCCATCTATGGCTGGAACGGCTCGGACCCCGGCCTGCTGGCCAATTTCCCAGCGCAGTGGCCTGCGGCCGAGGTCGTCCACCTCGACGACAATCATCGTTCCAGCCCTCAGGTGGTAGCGGCGGCCAGCTCAGTGCTCGGCCGCCAGGCCCCGCCTGTGCGTTCGACTCAACCCGATGGGCCGCTCCCCCGGTTGCGCTCCTACCCGAGCGAGCAGGCCGAGGCGGCCGGGGTGGCTGCCGAGATCCTGGGCGCCCACGCGAGAGGACTTCATTGGACGCAGATGGCGGTGCTCGTAAGGGCCCACTCCCAGGCCACTGCGATCATCCAGGCTTTGCGCCGCGCTGGTGTCCCGGTGCGGGCCAAGGTACCCGCCCAGGACGCCGACGTAAGGGAGGCGCAGACCGGGGTGGCCAGCACCGGCGTGGCCAGCACCGGCGTGGCCAGCACCGGCGGCCCGCATGACCGGGCCGACGCCGGTAGTGACGACACGGACGACAGTGGTCTCGAGGCAGTTACCGTCTCCACGTTCCATCGGGCCAAGGGCCTCCAATGGACGGCGGTGTGGTTGTGTGGGTTGGAAACAGGCTTCGTCCCTATTGCTTACGCGACGACAGCCGCCGCTCTGGCCGAAGAACGGCGGCTCCTTTATGTGGCCCTCAGCCGGGCCGAACGAGAGCTCCGCTGCTCTTGGGCCAGGCAGAGATGTTCGGGCAGCGGCGCCTCGCTGTGGCGCGAACCCAGCCCTTGGCTCGCCGCGTTGGCTTCTTGCTGCGCGCTCCCAGGGGAAGGCGGGGGTGAGCGCTCCGGTGGCCATTCCGGCAGCGC
Organism: Acidimicrobiales bacterium; assembly: GCA_035502515.1. Classification (GTDB taxonomy): domain Bacteria; phylum Actinomycetota; class Acidimicrobiia; order Acidimicrobiales; family Palsa-688; genus Fen-671. Next base: position 8,221 of record DATJUH010000367.1, on the reverse strand, counting down.
CCCTCGCGGCGACGGCCGCCATGGCCCCGGCCGCCGGCTTTCGGGTTCTCACCACCAGCCAGATGAAGCCATGCTCGACTTCCTTGCCTCCGCCCGCCGCCGTCTCGACGACCGCGAAAGCACTGCAGGCGGCTCGGCTCACGCCGGCTCTAACGAAGTGGCCCTTGTCGACCGGTTGACGGATTGGCGCCGGAGGCTGGCCCGGGCCTCAGGGGTCCCGGCCCATGTCCTGTTGCACGACTCCACGGTCAGGGCCATCGCCGAGCGCCGGCCGGCCAACGCCGACGAGCTGCTCCTCGTACCGGGCCTGGGGCCGGTCAAGGCGGCCCGTTTCGGGCCGGCGATACTCGATGTGGTGCAGGGGGTTGGCGCCGCGGCCGGCTAACGGCCCATCCGGCCAGTGGCCTTCCCCCTCAGACGCGCCGGAGGCTAACTCCTTTTCGCCTGGACCGGCCGCCCTCGCTCCAAGTTGCCGACGTCGATCGTGACCGTGGCCGTCGAATGGCCCAGGCGGTTGCGCAAGGTGAAGGTGAAGTGGTCTATCCCTGAAAATGCAGGTTGCGGCACATAAGTAAAGGCGCCGCTGCCCAGCAGTGTCAGGGTGCCATGGGCGGGCGAGGTGTGGGCGGAAATCGTGGCATCGTTCGGTTGATCCTTGGCGAGGACCCCCTGGCTGGCCGGCACCCGGAGGGCGCGCCCGGGCGGGGTCGAATAATGGGCCGCTTCGGCCCTCGGCTTGCCCAGCACAACGATGTCCCGCGTGGTCGACGCCGCCGCCCAATGGGTATTGCCGCCTTGCGTGGCCACGACCACGCACGTCCCCGGCCCCGTGAACTCGAGCGTGCCGTTGCTCGCCCGCGAGCAGGCCCCCTTGGTCGAGGTGAGGGCCACACTGAAGCCGACGGCCAGCTTCGAGGTGGCCGACGCCGACGGCTTGTACCTGCTGCCGACGACGGCCGTGCCCGGGTCACCGCTCGTAAAATTGACCCGCTGAGCGGCCAGGTGCAACGCCACGCCGAATACTGTCCCGCCCAGGTCACCGAGGCCGGGACTGGTCGTGCTGGTTATGTTCGCGGTGAGGCAGCCCGGCTTCAGGGAACTGACGGCCGAACCCGGGGACACGGGTTCCCAGCGCCCCTTCCCGGTAGACGCCGCCGGCTCCCACCAGTAGATCTGGTCGGGGTTGCCGGCCAGGCCGCAAATGGTGAACTCGAGCTTCTGGAACGTGCTCCCACGGGACACCGAGACGTCGAAGAAATCGTTGGCGGCGCTGTAGCTGTTGAACGTAGGCGCGCCTTCGGGGTCGGAGCCGTACTCTCCCACCGAGACTCTGCCGGTGCCGCCGCTGGCATTTGCCGTCAACAAGCCGTCTTTGGTGCGAACCGACTCGGAGCCGGAGCCGATCTTGTCCCCCGCTTCGTACGCGGTTGTGAACGTCACGTCGTTGGTGCTACTGGAGGTAACCGTCACTTTCTCGGGATCAGATCCCTTCACCTCGATGTCACCCCACCCGTAATCAGGGCTGGGGACGATCCGGGCCGGCACCGAGACCTCGTACGTGCCCGGCGAAACGCCCACGTTGCAAGATGCTTCCTGGCGCGACCCGGTCGTGCCATCGGGCTCGCCCCCCGCCACCTGGCACGTCATCGTCGGCCCCGTCGTGCTGCCCGTGGGCTTGACCGTGACGGTGGTGCCGTTGACGGCGTCGTCGTCGTAGAGCGGTCCGGCACCGGCACTGCTGGTCGTGCCGTCCCCCGGGCTACTGGCACCCGGGTTGGCGGTCGAGCCGCTCGGGCACGAGCCGCCGCTACAAGACGGTTCTAAAGGCCCCGCCAGCGTGATGCTGATGGTGGGCTCGTAAGCGCTCTTGAAGGTGACGGACGCATTGCCCCCGGTGCCCAGCGTGACCGACTGAGGGTTCTGGCTGGTGACCGACGCCTCCGGAATGTCCACTTCGCTATAAGGAGTCTGGATGGTCGGGGGCAGGGAAACACTGTAAGTGCCAGGTTGTTCGCCTAAGGTGCACGAGGCCGGTTGGCCGTAATCGACGTTGTCGCCCGGGTAGCCATCCTCGAGCTGGCAGGTCTGCGCGGTACCCGCTGACCCTCCTGTGGGCGTGATCGTCGCCGTTGTGCCGTCCACGGCGTCGTTGTCGTAGACAGCCGGCTGGCCCGAGCAGGTGCTGGAGGTGCAGGCCGGTTCCAGCGGGCCGTCGAGGTTGACGGTGATAGTCGGCTCATAGACGGTCGAGAAATTGACGTCCTGATCGCTGCCCACGGCCACGGTGACCGTCTGAGGATTGGCCCCCGTTACGTAGGCCTCAGGGATGTTGACCTCGCTGTACGGGGTCTCGATCGTGGATGGCACCGACACGCTGTAGGTGCCCGGAGCCACGCTGACGGCGCAGGACGCGGGCTCGCCGTAATCGACGTCGTCTCCCGGGTAGCCGCCCTCGACCTGGCATGAGACGGGGCTACCGGCCGTCCCCCCGGTCGGGCTCATGGTCACCGTCGTCCCATCGACGGCGTCGTTGTCATAGACAGTGCCCCCGGCCGAATAATCTCCCTCCTCGGAGCTCAGCCCGCTCGGTTCCGCCGGCCCGGCCAGGTTGACCGTAATAGTGGGTTCGTAGGCGCTGGCAAAGTCGACCTCCTCGTTCTCGCCGGGCGACAACGTCACGACCTGCGGGTTTGGTCCCGTGAGGTAAGCGAGGGCGATGTCCACCTCGCTGTCAGGGGTACTTATAGTCGCGGGCATCGACACGCTGTAAGTGCCCGGGACAAGTGCCAGCGTGCAGGAGGCCGACTGTCCCGCGCCTGGCTGTCCCGCGCCTGGCTGTCCCCCGCCTGGCTGGCCCGCGCCGGCCCCGCTCGTGCCACCCGGGCTACCGCCTTCGACCTGACAGCTGGCCGGCTGACCCGGCGTGGCTCCCGTGGGAGAAGCAGTCACGACGGCCCCGTCTACGGCGTCGTTGTCGTACGTCGGCCCCGAGCAGGCGAGCGGGTTGCAATCCGGCTCGAGCGGCCCCGCCAGGGTGACCGTCAACTCGGCCAAGTCTTCGAGGCCAAAACTGACCGTGAGCGGAGGGCTTCCATCGGGGACCGTGAGGGCACAGCTGAAACCGGGACCGGTGCCGGTCACCGGCGCGCAACCGGCGGCCGCGGTGACGGAGTAGCCGGGCGGCGGGTACAGGGTCACCACGTCCGGGACCGAGAAGCTCTCGTCACTCCCGTCCCACATGGCGGTGAGCGCGCACGACCCCGTGGTCTGTGTGGTGCACGTTGCGTCCGGGGCCGTAGAGGGGTCGCCGGCCGGGACCGGGCCGCACGTGGTGCCGGTGCCCTCGGGGTAACAGGGCTGGTCGCCGGCGACGGCGCCGGTCCCGCTGGCCGGGCCGGCCTGGACGATGTCCGCCACCGCGCCTGGCACCGCACTGGTGGCCGGCATGTCGCCCGCGGTGCTCGTGGTTTCCGCCTGGACTGTGAGCAGAGCGCCGTTGACCGCAAAGCACTGCGGCAGCCCGCCAACCCCGCAGGTGGCGGCGGCCGTCGCCGCTGTAACCGAGGGAGACAGAGCGTCCAGCCCGTCATAAGTCACCTCGACTACGGCCGGAGCAGTGCTGGGCTCGTCCGCAGTCAATTGGACCTCAGCGATGCCGGCCGCGCCGGTTACCACCCCGCTCAGGGTGAACGCGGCTATCGGGGCAGGTGCGGTTGAGAAGCTGGCCTGCGGGCCGTTCTGTCCCGCCGGCGCGCTGAGAGGCCCCTCGGAACCATCGCTGTAGACCGCCTCGATCGGGAGTTCGGCCGTCACGCCGACGTTCAGTACGCACGAGCCGCTGCAGCCGGCCAGGCTGGACGTATCGAGTGAAAGGGCCGTGACAGTGCAGTCGCCCTGGCCTGGTTGGGCGGCGCAGGTCCCGGCGGGCGGAGCGGCCGTGGCTTGTGCAGATGATGGCCCGGCGGCGGTGCCCAGCGCCGCTGTGCTCACCGCCGCCCAGAGCGAAAGGGCCCCCGCCAGGCGCGCCAACCTGGCCAGCGTCCCCCGGCGTTGCTGCAGCATCAGGCCCCCCGATCGCAGGATCAAAGAAGTTGGCTGGTCAAAGAAAGTAGCTGGTCAAAGAAAGTGGCGGCGAGGCCCCACACGAACGAGCGGGGCTCTAATGCCAGGGACACTGGCGATAGTACGCCTGGCCGGCGGGCCGCAAAACCCCCATTTGGTTACAAATCAGCGTCGGGGAAGTGAACCCGACTGGCGTCCCACCAGCCCGGAACGAGATCGGGCAATTGTCGGAAGCCGCCCCGGCCGGACTGTGCAGTTGTCGACGAACCTGGACGGCCCGGGCTGCAAGCGCTACACTGAGCCCCGCAATGTCAGAGTGGTATTCAATTGAGGTGTTTGACGGCGCCTCTTCAGCGGCTCTTTGGTCCGATGTCCATGGCGACGCTCTCCTGGAGTCGGCGCTCTCGACCGGGGCCAAGGACTGGTCTTGGCACCGCCACAGCTGGGGAGTGGTGCTGGAGCTCGAGTTCGCGGACACCAAGTCTTGGGAAACCTGGAGAGCGTTGGCCGGTGTGCAAGCCGCCCTCGATGCCGTACCCGACCCGATCAGCGGTTTGATCGTCTACCGCGGCCGGGGCGGGTCCAGCGGGACCTCACGGCCGCGACGCCCGCGCCCGCTTCACGGTTCGGGTGCCGCCGCACTGCCTCTGCCGTGGGAGTGGGATAACGACGAGCTGACCAGGCTGCCGTCGGTGCCGAGGACCCTTCTTGCCGCTGCGCCCGGCCCGGGGATCCGTACCGGCCCCCGCGGGCTGCTGTGCTGCTGAGCGGCCGGCGCTGATCCGGCTGGTCCAAGAGCCGGCTTAGCCGGCCACGTCGACGAACAATGGTGCGTGGTCGGAAGGCAGCTTTCCCTTCCGGGCGTTGCGGTCGACCAGTGCCCAGGTGACGTTGCCGGCCAGGGCGCGGCTGAGGAGGATGAGGTCGATCCTCATCCCCCGGTGCTCGTGGAAATCGCCCGCCCGGTAGTCCCAATACGTGTACAGGCCGTCCTCGGGCCATCGTTGGCGAAAAGCATCGACGAGCCCCCAGGATTCCAGATCCAAAAGGGCTTGCCGCTCCTCGGGCGTGACGTGCGTGGAGCCGGCAAAGGCCGCCGGGTCCCAGACGTCTTTGTCCGTCGGGGCGATATTGAAATCGCCGCACACGGCGACGGCCTCGTCCGGTTCCGCCACCGCCGACAGGTGCTGGCGCAGCCGGGCCAGCCAATTGAGCTTGTAGACGTAGTGTTCTGAACCGACGCTGCGCCCATTCGGCACGTAGACGCTGCACACCTCGACCCCGCCGCACCGTGCCGACACCAGCCGGGTGTCCGGGTCAGCCTCGGCCCCGTCTGCGAAACCCATCACCGGGTCTTCGATACCGACGCGGGACAAGATGGCGACACCGTTCCATTGTCCCGAACCGTGGTGGACGGACTCATACCCGAACGCCGCGAAAGCCATATGGGGAAAGGCTGCATCCGATAGCTTCGTCTCCTGGAGGCAGAGCACATCTGGCTGCGCGTAGCCGATCCACTCGGGCACGCGCTCCATTCGCACCTTCAGCGAATTGACGTTCCAGCTGGCAATCCTCATGTCGTCGCCCGTCCCGGGCGCCTCAGGCCGAGCCCGCCGGGGGCATGGCCACGACCTGGAACAGCTCAGCCAGGCGGCCCTCAGCCAGGCCGGCCGCGGACCCGTTGGCCGCGGCCCAGGCCCGCAAACGGTCGTCGAGGTCGGCGCCGCGGCCGACCTGGCTCTCGTGTCGACGGAGGGCGGCCACCTTGCGGTCGAGCGTATCGGTGACGTCGACGGCACGGTTGGGGTGGGGGGAGGCCATCAGCCAGAGCTCGCGTACAGCGAAGGGTTCGAGACCTTCCTCGAGGAGCTCCGGGTGGGCGAAGGGGTTGCGGGCATCGGGGTAAGCAGCACAGACCGCCGCCTCACCGGCAGCCAGGTGGTCAGGGTGGCTGGCCCCTATACGCTCCCAGTTGCGCTCCGGTGACTGGCATACCAGGCGCTCGGGGCGAAAGGCGCGCACCGCCCGGCTGATGTCGCGGCGCAGCTCGATGCTGGCCGTCAGCCGCCCGTCGGGGTAGCCGAGGAAGCCTACGGACGAGACCCCCAGCTCCGCCGCGGCGGCCCGTTGCTCGTCTCGACGCTGCCGTGCCATATCGGGACGCGATATGGACCGGTCAGAGCCGCCTGCGTCGCCGTCCGTGGCCACGCAATACGCAACCTCGAGGCCGGCCTTCACCCAGGCCGCCACCGTGGCGCCGGCGCCGAAGTCCACGTCGTCGGGGTGGGCCGTGACGACGAGGACACGGCTTATTCCTATGGGTACGTCAAGAGGCAGGGGCAAACCTGTGTGGGTGGTTGTTGTGATCGTGGAACTCTACCCAATACGGCGATGAACGGCCCAAGGCCGGCCATCCTGAGCCGGCCAGACAGCACCCGTTTGCCGGCATCTCGTGGGGCGCGGGCCAGCACGCCCCTGGCCCGCAGCCCAGCACACCGAGCCCCTCAGCTCGGCACAGCGCCCCCCTTGTCGTCGTCGCATTCGCATGCACCCGGCGAACTTCGCTTGCGACCTTTTTATACCACACGTTCCGGGCCACTAAACCGTCAGCACCCGGATTTTTCAGCCGCTCCGCCGGAAATTAGCCATTTGCGAGGTGTACTAAACGTGGCGCAGAGCGCGCGTGGCCCGCCCCCCCGCTGTCGAACGCGACATGAGGGTGCTTGTCAGCCGGCCGGCAGGTCTTGGCGCCTCTCGGACGTTCGCCGCCGTGGCCCACAACACTGTCTTCAGCTGGAAGGGGCGAAGTTCGGGGTGCTTGGCCTTGACCAACGCCGCCACTCCGGCGATGTGAGGCGCGGCATAGGAATTACCCGTGCCAATTATCCGGCCCCCTCCCGCCCACGAAACTTCGATATCGATTCCGGGGGCCAAGAACTCCGTCGGCGGGTCGGGGTTGTAGTGGAACCGGAAGGGATCTTTAGAGAGGTTGCAGGCGACGCTGGCGACGGAGGCATAAAGCGACGGGAAGGACGGCCGGGCAACGTTATTGGCCGCAGTGACGACGAAAGATCCCTGGAAATAGGCTCTGTCGCAGACCTCGTAAAACGCCAGCGCCCAGTCCCGCCTGGAGGTCCCGAGCGAAAGGTTGATGACGTCGAAGCCTCGCTCCACCGCCCACCCGAGCCCGGCCAGGAACGCGTTTGCCTTTCCCACCAGGCCCGAGCCGAGGACACGCACACTGGTGATGGCCGCCTCGGGCGCCAGACGGTGGATGATGCCGGCACACGCCGTGCCGTGACCGAAGGCGTCGTCGTGGGGGCCTGACGTGACGACTACCTCACCATTTCCGTCGAGGGTCACGACGATCCCCCCGTCGCTATCCACCTTGCCTTCGAGATCGGGGTGGCCGGCGTCGATCCCACTGTCGACAACGGCGACCCGTACGCCCTCCCCGCTCGAACCGCCCCAGGCCCACGCCGGTGACAGGTCATCGAGCGAAAGGGCGCCCGGCAGGCGCAGCACGGCCGACTCTCGCGTCCACTGAGGCCGGGGTGGCGGTGCGTTCATGGAAGATGTCATACCGGGGGCTGTGGCACGGCCGGCCGGTCTCTCACCCGCGGGCCAAGAGCGCTTCGAGCACCACCGACAACCGGGCGTAAGCGGTCGGGTCGGAGCTGGCCAGTTGGGCCAGTTCGGCCGAGAACTCGGCCGGCGGGCGGGCGGCCGTCTCAGGCCCGGCCACGCCGAGAGCGGCGCCGGCGATGCCACCCAACAGAGTTACCAGTTCGACGTCGTCATAGGAGAACTGCTGGCGGCCGGCCTTGTCCACCAGTTCCAGGGCGCCCACGACCGCGTCGTCATGAAAACACGGGACGCACAGGACGGCCGTCGCCGGCTTTCCCAGGCGCGCCCCCAGCCCCCCTCCGAGACGAGGGTCGCCCCCACGAGGAGCAATGGCGATCGGTTGCCCGGAGCTGACCACATACCCCGCCGTACCGGCGCCCGCCGGTAACTGCGTCCCGTAGAGCTCTCCGGTCCCCTCTCCGGCTGCACCCACGGCCCGCAGCTTGTCGCCCTCGAGGGCCAGCACCCAGCCGGCGCCGGCACCGGTGGCGTCGAGCGCCGCCCGGGCGACCGCCTGCAGCACGGGGTTCAT
>DATJUH010000366.1:0-3948 GCA_035502515.1 Acidimicrobiales bacterium | reverse complement strand
AAGTGGCCGAGGGGCCGGTGGCAAAGAGGAAGGGGGGCAAAGAGGTAGTGGTCGAAGAGACGAGGAGGCGACGCCGGGGTGATGAGCAACGGCTGGAGGAGGTGACCTTGGACGGGGTGCTCGAGGCGTGGCCGCCGGAGCCACCCAAGGCGCCGAAGACGGCTCTGGACGCCACCCGGTTGGCGCTCATCGCTACACCAGGCCAGGTGCACCGGCTGTCGGGCTCTTTCTCTGACGTGGGCCGGGCGGCGAAGATGGCCCAGAGCTTCCGGCGGGCCCGCCCGTCCACGCTCGACCCGGGAGCCTCGGGGCGCTTTGACGCGAGGGCTTTCTTCGACCCCGGCGAGCGCAAGTGGCGGGTGGCTGCCCGCTATGTCGCCGACGAGGCCTCGGGCCTCTCCTGAGGCCGTGGCCGTGCCTGAGGGTCGTGCTGTCTCTCCCCCGCCGGGGCCGACGGGGGCGGGGCTGGCCCGGTTGAACGGCGCCTCGGCGGGGCGGGCAGCGCTCGCTTACGCCGAGCTCGGCTGGCCGGTGGTGCCGGTCGCCAGTATGGCCGGGGGCCGCTGTGGCTGCCGGGCGGGGCCGGCCTGCGAGCACCCGGCCAAGCACCCCCTGGTCCCGGGCGGCACTCGGGGGGCCAGCACCGACCCGGCGCAGCTGGCCGAGTGGTTCTCGCACTGGCCGGGGGCGGGTGTGGGCGTGCTGACCGGGGCCGTCTCGGGATTGGTGGTGGTGGACGTGGACCCGGTCCACGGGGGCAGGGACAGCCTGGCCCGCTTGCGCCAGGGCGGCACCGGCTTGCCCCGGACCCTGTACGCCCGGAGCGGCGGGGGCGGCTGGCACCTGTTCTACCGCCGCCCGGGGGTACCGGTACGCAACGCCACCGGGCGGCTCGGGACCCTCGAGCTCCCCGGGGTGGACCTTCGCGCCGACGGGGGTTATGTGGTGGCCGCCCCCTCGGGGCACCGCTCGGGCGGCCGCTACGCCTGGCACGACGGCCCCGAGGGCCTCGCCCCCCTACCGGCCTGGGTGGCCCAACGTCGGCGGGACTGGGGGCCGGTACCGGAGGCACCCGGGCTCCCGGGAGGCGGGCGGCTCAGTGCCTACGCCGCCGCTGCGCTCGATAGCGAGTGCCGACGGGTAGCCAGCGCCCCCGAAGGGCTGCGCTCTGACCAGCTGAACCGGGCCGCTTTCTCTCTTGGCACGTTGGTCGGCGCCGGGGCGCTGGCCGAGGCCGACGTCGTCGTCGCCCTGGCCACGGCGGCGGCGGCGGCCAGCCAGGCGGGCAGTACGCCGCTCGGGGCACGGGAGGCCATGGCCACGATCCGCTCCGGGCTGCGAGAAGGGATGAGGCGGCCGCGCCAGCTGGACAGACAGTAGATGCCGCTGATGCCCAGCAACTCGTCATTTTTAGGGACACTGGAAGCTCTACTCATCACTTCATCTTCGTAAATAATCATCACTTCCTACCAACTTCGATGTAAATGCAGTTAGGATGAAATGAAGTTTTGAGTAGAGGAGGAGGAACTTGATAGTCACCATCGCCGGCACTAAAGGAGGAGGCGGGAAGACAACCACGGCAGTATGTCTGGCGCTAGAAGCCTTGGAACAGGGCGAAGACGTTGTCCTTATCGACCTTGACCCTCAAGGCACAGCGACGGAGTGGGCCCCGTCAATCACCAAACACCTGCCCGCGGTGCATACACCGGCCGAGCTGAAAACGACCACCGTTGGACATTCGCTCGCTTTTGTCGACACGCCGCCGGGAGCAGCCACTCAGGCAGCAGTTGCAATCGAAGCAGCCGACATCGTAGTGGCGGTGTCTGGCCTCGGCCCTGGCGAGATGCGTGGTCTCCAGCACTTATTGCGCATGGTCGACCCTGATCTGATCGTGCCAACACGGCGGGACGGCCGGCGCGCACTGCATGGTTACGCCCTTCAGGCCCTAGCGGCCCGTTGGCCAGCGCTTGTCACCGAAGCGGTCCCCTCGTCCGCGGCTGTAGAGCGTGCACAAGCCGACCAAGCGGCGTTGCCCATCTTGTCGCCGCCCGCGATCGCCTATCGAACGATCCTGGCAAGGGTGCTTGAACTTCGGGACCGGAAGTCGGGCGATGGCGACGCTTAAATCCCGTAACCCTTTTGACGGCAATTTTTTCGACTCAGTTCAATCATCGAAGGGGGACACGGATGTACCACACGACGGCGACATCGTGAAGAAACCGGGGCAACGCCTCAACATCGAGGTCGATCCAAATTTGCACAAGGCACTGAAACGGCGGGCGGTCGAGGAAGAGCGCACCATTTCGGACATCTTGCGCCAGCTCATCGAGACCTATCTCGGTCTCTAGCTTTTCCATCGCACTCAAGGAGAACCACGATGACCTTCGATCGGATCACAATTGACCCTGACCAGATGGGCGGAGTGCCCTGCATGCGTGGCATGCGGATCCCTGTTGCATCCGTCGTCGGCATGGTCGCAGACGGTATGGACACCGACGCGATCTTGCGAGCCTTCCCCGATCTCGAGCCCGACGACATCACTCAGGCTCTTCGTTACGCCGCGGAAGCCGTCTTAGAGCGAGTACTGCCGCTCCGTCGTGGGGCATGAGGTTCCTTGTCGACCAGTGCCTCTCGGTCGAGCTCGCCGAGGCTCTCACCGAGGCTGGCCACGACGTCACCCACCTCCGCCATCTTGGGATGCAGCGCGCCAAGGACCGCGAGGTTCTTGATCTTGCTAGGGCCGAGCATCGGGTCCTCCTCTCGGCTGACACTGACTTCGGTGCCCTGCTCGCCCGCACGGGCGCTATCAGTCCCTCGGTTGTTCTCTTCCGTCGCCCAATCGGGCGTAGACCCAACGAGCAGGCAGCAGTATTGCTAGCCAACCTGGCTCAAATTACCGAGGCCCTTGATCACGGCAGTGTTGTTGTTTTTGAAGAAACACGCCTGCGTATTCGAGGTTTGCCCATTGTTGAGTAGGAGAGTAGGGCACCGCTTCCTGTTTAGTTGCACCGATGACGATTCCGGCGAATCCGTACACTCAGCCGGCGTTTCCGTACACCCAAAGGGGTGGCTGCGTAGTGGCCGGCCTGCAGTGGTCTAGCCCTCTGAGCTCACCTCCTGCTGGTCGATCGGTCGTACGTTGCAAATACGAACACAAGCTGCTCCTGTCCCCCCCAATGGGGAGCAATTTTGGTGAGTTGGAAACCGTTGATTTGGTGTGGACGTGGTGGCGCGATTGCTGGAGGATTTTCACCACTGTAAGTGGTGGGGTTAACGGCCTAGTTTGGCCGAATATTTGGTGGCCAAAATTGGCTGTCCGGTGTACTCTTTGTCGCTGCCCTTAGCGTTTCCTCATGCTCTACCTAGTTCTCGGCCGCGCCAGAAAAGAGCTCTTGTCCTGAGCAAGTTGTGTGGCGGCTAACCGGGGGAGTGGCGCCATAGGCGCTCGTGGCCTTCTGGTTGTTATGGGGGAGCGGAGCCGTGCAACAGGCCCCTGGCGGCTGCCAGGGCTGACTTGTAACCCTCGGAGGGCTGTCTGTGGGCTTCGTCGGTACCGTAATGCTCATCGGGCTCGGCCAGTGGCTTAGGAGGCTTGAGAGGAGAGGAGACAGGTGCCTTAGAGGTAACGCGTCGTGGCTGGTGGCGGGCACGGGCACGGTCCTCCCCGGCGGTCACCTCCGCCCGCAGCTCGGCCGGTATGACGACCCGCCAAAGGTTCGACGTGGCCTGGCACTGGCCGGCGACGACGCGGAAACGGTGGACCTTTTCGACCCAGCCGAGCTCCCACAACTCATGCATCCAGCGCCCGGCCGTGCGCTGGCCGGCGTCTTCGTCCTCGCCGTAATGCTCGGCCCCGAGGACCATGCGGGCAATGGTGGCGAGGCACCACCACCCGTCGCTTACCCGGTCGTCGCTTGCGTCTAGGAGGGCGCCCAGCACGCCGGCCAG
>DATJUH010000365.1:0-5372 GCA_035502515.1 Acidimicrobiales bacterium | reverse complement strand
AACCGCCGGCGCCTGAACCGCCGGCGCCTGAACCGCCGGCGTGGTCGACGGCACAGACGGGGTGGTAACCGGGGCCACCTTCGACGCAGCGGTCATGACGGCAGTTTTGGTTGTCGCCGAGAAGTCAGAGTTTCCCAGAAGAGTTGAGGCCGCGGTCGCCGGGGACTGGTTGCTCGGCGGCGCGGAAGCCGGCGGGGTTGTGGATAAAGGAGCGGTCGAGATCGCCGGCGCAGCTGTGGAGGACGACCTTGCAGACGATCCCGTGCCGGACGTCGCCGCAACTGCGGCCGGAGCGCCCGGAGTTGTGACGGCGGCCGTGACCGCACGCAACGGGCTCACAGCCGTGGCGACAGAAGTCGGCGTGGTCAGCGAGGCTGATTCGGTGGGCGCGGGAACAGACGTCGATGTGGTGACCGGAGGATTCGTTACCGATGCGATAGAGCTCGTGGCGTCCTTCACCAGAGAAGCAGTCGAGGCGGCAGGGACCGACGTGGTGGTGACCGGCTTGAGTGGCGTCGTGGTCGAGACAGGTGTTGTCGCCGGCGCCGAAGCAGCCGTGTTCGCCGGCCTTGGGGTCGTGGTCGCGGCGCCCGAAGGAGTTGTAGTTGCTGGGACGGTCGTAGCGGTTGCCGGGACTGTCGTAGCGGTTGCCGGGTCTGTCGTAGTGGTAGCGACGACGGTCGCTGTAGTCGCGTTCAGGACCGAAGAAACCGACGGGACGCTAACCGACGAAGCCGTAGCCATAGACATCCCTGCGTTGGTGGGAGCGGCAGCAGTTTCGGTGGTCGCCGGAACGGAGGTCGGCGCCAGCGGGGCGGGAACTGAGGAGGTAGTGGCCGGAAGGGTCGTTGTCGTCGCCGGCAGAGATGTCGTCGTGCTCGGAGCGGGGCCTGTTGCGGAAGCCGCGGCCGCCGTCGTCGTGGTAACGGGGGCACTCCCTGTGGTCGACGGAAGCAGGGGCACGGTTGTGGGAACGGAGAGGGCATTCGCCTGAGCCGCCAATCCACTCAAGCTCGCCGTTTGCTGTGCGCTGGCTTTATCAGCCCAAGAAGCCCAGATAACCGCCAGTATCAGCCCGCCCCCGAAGAGCAGCAGGAAACGCATTAGTCGGTGCCGAAGCACATTTTGTGCTCGCATCCTGAGCGTCAACCTTCTAGCCGTCCCCTCCGGAATCAGCCCACTTGGGCGGGGGTGCCTCCGCCGCAACCAGAATTTGCTACGACACTTATCTCCCCTTTGTCCCGAAGTAAACAACCCATATGGTCCAAATTTGGCTAAGTTCCAGGGCTGAGATTTCAGGAACGGTCGGTGTTGGATGCGCGCAGAATGGCCTTATTACCACTTATTGTGTAAGTGAGCCCAGCAACATGGCCAACGATTACGCGAAAGTCGGCGACTGGCGGTGCCAGATGACGCCGTTTACGCGTGCCCCAACGCCTTTTAACTGGTGCTTACGTCGAGCCTTACGGGCTCCGTAAGAGGCCTTGATCTGTACCTATCTCTGATCTGGATGACCCAAACCCGATGGTCCTTACGACCGTCACATTGCGGAATCAGGCTCAGTATTGTCGTCTGATAGCGCGGGCGAAGCCACCTTATCGATCCGTATGTTTCGTACAGAAGCTCGTCGTAAGGAGCCCGTTCCCGCCAATTCTGAGGGATCGATCCCGAGAAGTTCGGCCACCTGTTGGGCCTCGAACCCGTGGCGCTGAAGCTCGTCCAAGGACGTCGTCAGGGCCTCAACCGCGTCAGCTACGGCCAGCTCGGCGGCATTACGCCGCTCCAGCGCACCGGCGACATCCAGGATCAACGTCTCCTCGTGTGTTCTGCGCTCTCGAAGGAGTTGGGCAATTTCTTGGCGGGAATGACCTGCGGCCCGCGGTCGACGTGGACTCATCAAAAGCAACAGTACCGTCTCTCAGCTTGTATGGCTAGAAGAAAGGGTGGTCGACCGGATGCGATTGTTCGTCTCATCTCAACGCCATTGAGACACTGTCCACGCACTCATATGAAGACGCGCCGCTTTTTAAGACGGAGTCATAGAGAAAGAGGGTTGCTGCGTCGTCGGGCCCGGTGCAGCTAGCGACCGCGCTTGAAGTCGGTCTGCAGACGACGACTTGGCCCGCAGCAATCGCCGAAAGAAGGCTGCGGCCGAATAAGAGTGCCACGTGGCATCGTGAGAAACGCACTCATTCAAGCTGGGAAACGGGCATATGAGTACTGTCCCTCATGCGTCGCTACGTTCGTCAGCGACCGATGGCGGGAGAACCGTTCCACTCGCTCCCTTCAGGTCGACGAGCCCACCCGGTCACGGTTGGCGCGTGAACGGGTACCTGCTGGGAACTGTACGGCGGAAAACGTTCCCGTTATCACTACAAGTTCGCATCGAGATTGCGGCGGTTCGAAGCGGGAGGGGTGCCCGCCAAGCAGTCTCCCGGGGACATCGGCAACCCCCGGTCCGCAATGACTTCGCCGGCCCGATACGCTCGGCCCGCCACACTTCGAGTCACCGGGCAACGTAACCGCCGGTGCCGGCGGCGCCCAAAGGGGAGCGCTTCCAATCACTCAGCCAGGGCCAGGAGTTCGGCTCGGTCGCCGTCGTAGGACTCGTCGTCTGGACGGACCGATATCCCCCGAGGCATGTCCCCAGCCGTACCACCGGTTGTCGTACAGTAACTTTGCTCCGGAACAGCCGCTGCCCGCCGCGGCGGATGATTTCGGGCCAGGTTATAGCTCTGGCAACGCCGAAGCGGGATGATGGTGAGCGATGCCCATTGCTCATATAGATGTGCTGGTAACTGTGCCTCCGGCAGAACCGCCTCACTGGCTGGCGGCCCGGGCGAGACGTGTCGTGGCGCTGCCCGAACCCACCGTGCCGGTGGCCACGTTGGCGGAGTTGCGCGCCAGGCTCCCGCGAGTGGTCGCGGTCTTCGGTGATGGAGCAGCCACTGTCGCGGTAGCCGCTCAAGTCCACAACGCCGGCCTCCCGCTCGTAGTGTTCACCGACGACCGGGCTGTAGTTGCCCCTGCCGGCGTCGACGTCCGTCCGGCTACCGACCCCGGCCCGCCCATGGAAGTGGCGGACAGCCTTTTGGACCTGGTGGGCGGAACGCCTTTGCTGGCGCTGCACCGGACCGCCCGCGATGTTCCCTGCCATCTTCTGGCCAAGCTCGAGTACCTGAACCCCGGAGGTAGCGTCAAAGACCGCCCCGCCCTGGCCATGGTGGCCGCCGCCGAACGGGAAGGCAGGCTTCTGCCGGGAGGCACCATCGTCGAACCCACTTCTGGCAATACCGGCGTGGGCCTGGCCATGGTGGCTGCCCTGCGCGGCTACCACTGCATATTTACGATGCCGGACAAGATCGCCAGTGAAAAGGTGCAACTTCTGCGTGCGTACGGGGCGGAGGTGGTCGTCTGCCCGACGGCGGTGGCGCCGGAGCACCCCGAGTCTTATTACTCAGTGGCGGACCGGCTCACCGCTTCGACGCCGGGCGCGTTCCAACCTAACCAGTACCGCAACCCCGAGAACCCGGAATCTCACTACCGTTCGACTGGTCCGGAGATCTGGCGTCAAACGGCCCACCGCATCACTCACCTGGTGGCCAGTATCGGCACCGGCGGTACGATCAGCGGGGCCGGTCGCTACCTGAAAGAACAGCGGCCTGATATCCAGGTGATCGGGGCCGACCCGGAGGGGTCCGTGTACTCCGGTGGGGGCGGACGTCCCTATTTAGTGGAAGGCATCGGCGAGGACTTCTGGCCGCCGACGTACGATCCCAGCGTGGTCGACCGGGTCATAGCGGTGCCCGACGCCAGTTCTTTCGCCACCGCCCGGCGGGTGACCCGGGAGGAGGGTCTCCATGTCGGCGGTTCCTGTGGTACGGCCGTTTGGGCCGCCCTTGAAGTGGCTCGGGACCTGGGCCCCGAGGCGGTGGTGGTGGTGGTGTTGCCCGATTCCGGGCGGGGCTACCTGTCCAAGCTCTACAACGACGCCTGGATGGCGGACCACGGGTTCTTGCAAGCCGCGGGGCCAACCGTGGCCGGAGTCCTGGCCCAAAAAGGTGAGGAAATACCACCTCTTGTCCATGTTCATCCCGACGAGACCGTACGGGCAGCCATCGCTTTGTTGCGCGAGTACGAGATCTCGCAGGTGCCGGTGGTCAAAGCCGAGCCGCCGCTGTCCTTGGCCGAGGTGGTGGGCTCGGTGACCGACCGGGCTCTGCTGGAACGGGCACTCAACGACCCGGGTGTGATCGACCAGCCCGTGTCGACGGTGATGGACGCGCCATTGCCCACCATCGGCACGGGGGAAACGATCGACCTGGTGGCGGCCCGCTTGCAGGAGCACCCGGCCGTCCTGGCTCTGGACCGGGGGCACCCTATGGGCATCCTGACCCGTTCGGACCTCCTCGCCTACCTGGCCCGGCAATGACGGGCCGTCCGGGCTCGGGGCCTGAGCCCCTGGGGTTCGAGTCGTTGGCGATCCACGCCGGCCAGCCACCCGACCCCGGTACTGGCGCGGTAGTGACCCCCATCTTCCAGACCTCCACGTACGCCCAGTCGGGCGTGGGACAGCATTTGGGCTATGACTACAGCCGTACGGCCAACCCGACCCGCACGGCTTTGGAGCAGTGCCTGGCCGCCCTCGAAGGCGCCAACCGCGGTTTGGCGTTCTCCAGCGGGATGGCCGCCATAGACGCGTTGCTCCGTCAACTGCGGCCAGGGGACCAGCTACTGATCCCCGACGACGCCTACGGTGGGACCTACCGCCTCGTGTCCAGGGTGCACGCCCCCGCCGGCCTGGCCTACCAGCCCGTCGCCACCCACGACCTGGGTGCCCTAAAAGAGGCCTTCACCCCGCGGACCCGCATGGTGTGGGTGGAAACCCCCTCCAACCCTCTGCTCCGAGTAATCGACATCGCTGCCGTGGCTGAACTGGCACACGAACGTGGTGCCACTTTGGTGGTGGACAACACCTTCGCCACGCCGTACCTCCAGCGACCTCTGGCCCTCGGCGCAGATGCCGTCGTCCACTCGACGACAAAGTACCTGGGAGGCCATAGCGACGTCGTCGGTGGCTTCATCGCCACTTCGGATGAGGATCTGGCCGACCGGCTGGCCTTCGTCCAGAACTCGGCCGGGGCCGTCCCGGGGCCGTTCGATTGTTTCCTTGTGCTCCGGGGCGTCAAGACCCTGGCGGTACGGATGGACCGCCATTGCGCCAATGCCCAGGCCGTCGTCGAACTCCTGAGCTCTCACCCGGCTGTTGAGCGGGTGCATTACCCCGGCTTGACCACCCACCCAGGCCATGAAGCCGCCGCCCGCCAGATGCGGGGGTTCGGCGGCATGGTCTCGTTCACGGTTCGCCGCGG
>DATJUH010000364.1:0-7121 GCA_035502515.1 Acidimicrobiales bacterium | reverse complement strand
GGCACTAACCGGAGATCAGCCCAGCTTTTCTAGCAACTTGCGGCGCTGCTGGTCCCCCAGGCCCTGCACCCGCCTGGTGTCGCTGATACCGACTTCGTCCATGACCCTCCGGGCCTTGACCTTGCCGAGGCCCGGGAGGCTCTCGAGGACGGCAAGCACCTTCATCTTGCCGACTACTTCGTCGCTCTGTCCTTGGTCCAAAAGATCCTTCAAGGAGACAGAGCCCATCTTGAGGCGGTCCTTGAGCTCAGCTCGTTGCCGGCGAGCAGCAGCTGCCTTCTCGAGGGCGGCCTGGCGTTGATCTGCGGAAAGAGTGGGCGGCAAAGGCATGGAGCGCAGGCTAGCGCGTTGCCAAGCGGGGTAGCGAGATCCGTCTGTAAAAACTGCCCGGCTAACCAGCCAGGGCGAAAGACAGCTCCTCGACAATGGAGGCGGCGGCAGCCTCGGGCACTGTGGCCGCCGTCACCGCCCGTCCGATGACCAACATGTCTGCGCCCGCTTTCATCGCCTCAGCCGGCGTGGCGGAGCGGCTCTGGTCGTCTATGGCCGTCCCCGCCAGCCTGATCCCGGGGACAACGGACAGCAATCCCGGCGCCACCGCCCTGGCCACTCCCAGGTCGCAGGCGGCAGACACCAGCCCTCCGCAACCGGCGTCCCGAGCGGCCGCCACGCGGGCGCTCACCAGTTCGGCCGGCGCATCCGCGTCGCTGGTCAGAATGGTTATCCCGAGCGCCACCGGCGCCGGCAGGCCGGCCCGGTCGGCTCCTTCGGCCAGGCCTTCGACCCCCGCCCTCAGGGTGCTCTCGCCGGCAAAGGTGTGGATCGTGAGGTAGGAGGCACCCAGTGCCCCGAGGACCCTGGCCGCCCGGCGGGTGGTGGTCGGGATATCCGCCAGCTTCATGTCGACGAAGACGCTGAAACCCGCCTCCATCAGCTCGGCCACTACGGGCGGCCCGGCCGCGCTGAACAACTCCAGCCCTACCTTGGCCACTCCGAACCAGGGCCGCATCCGGGCTGCCCACCGGGAAGCGATCACCGTGTCGTCGAAGTCGAGGGCCAGGGCCAACCGTTGGCGTAGCAGCTCGACCCCGTCCGTCGTGGCTGCACCGGGGCCGGGTGAAGAAGCTGGCCCGGCTTGCCGCGCAACCGCACCGTCGTTGGCCATGGGGCTCCTAAAAAGTCGTGGTGCCGCCAGCTTACTCTGAGCCACTGGCCCGCTCCGGAACAGCGCGGCCACCGGCTCGTTCGCCACCCGGGAAGGCCCTCACCTCGGCCTCCCCTGGCTGGGCCCGGCCCACCAGTTCCGACACACTCGCGAGACCGTGCGCCGCGCACCAGGCCTGCAGCTGCCGTAGCACGTTCAAGGGGGCTCTGGGGTCGACGAAGGAAGCCGTCCCCACCTGGACGGCGTCAGCGCCGGCGCTTATCAGCTCGGCGGCGTCGTAGCCACTGCCGACCCCGCCAACGCCCACTATGGCCGCCTCCGGGAAGGCCTGGCGGCACTCGTAGACCGCTCGCACGGCTACCGGGTGAAGTGCCGGCCCCGACAGCCCTCCCCCACCTCCGCCCAGCCGCGGCCGGCCCGAGGCCGGGTCGATGGCCAGTCCCATCAGCGTGTTGACCAGGGTCAGCCCGGCGGCGCCGCCGGCCAAAGCGGCGCCCGCCATCGCGGCCAGGTCGGTGACGTTGGGGCTGAGCTTCGCCCATACCGGCAGCCCGGTCGAGGCCAATGTGCCCGCCAGCGCCCCGACGGCGGCCTTCGTCGCCTCCGCAGAATGGGCGAACATCCGCTCCCGGTCCTCCACGTTCGGGCAGCTGATGTTGGCCTCGATGGCCACCACAGGAGTAGCGGCGCGTGCCCCCTCCGGGGCGGCAAGTGGCCTCGTGGCCCGGGACAAGGCCGTCGCCAGCCGGTGCCCCACCTCGGCGTAGTCCCGGACGGTGCGACCCCACACGCTGACCACGACCCGGGCGCCGGTCTTGGCCAGAGCCGGCAGGTCATCCTCCAGCCAGGCGTCGATCCCGGGGTTCTGGAGCCCGACGCTGTTGAGCATGCCGGCCGCCGCCGGCACCAGCCGCGGCGCCTGGTTGCCGGCCCACGGAGTGACCGAGAGCGACTTCACGACTACCGCTCCGAGCGCGGACAGGTCGAAGTAGGCGGCCAGCTCCGTACCGTGCCCGGCCGTGCCCGATGCCGTCATGACCGGATTGGGTAAGACGCAGGTGCCCACGCGGGCCGTCATATCCACTTGGGGACCGTCGACTTGAAACCCGCTGTCCCGAGCACCTGGCCCGCCCCGCCGCGGCCGGCGAGACCGCCGCTCGGCCATTGGTTCAGCCCGCCCCGTGGTGTTCCTGGAGCGACTTCACGGTGAAAGGACGGCCGCCCCGTTCGAGCACCCCGGCCGCCGCCGCCCTGGCTGCGGCCACCGTCGTCAGCAGCGGCACCTTGTACTGGCGGGCGGCGCGGCGGATGTAGGCTCCGTCGGCTCGCGCGCCACGGCCCTGAGGCGTGTTGACGACCAGGTGCACCTTCCCGGAACGGATCAGGTCCACCGCGTCTACCACTCCAGGCCGGTCCGGCCGCCCGCCATCACCTGCGCCTCCTCCGGCGTTGCCGTCATCGTCGCCCCCATCGCCGGCTTCGGGGGTCAGCAACTTGGCCACCACCGTCCCTACGGGGACACCCGCTTTCTCCAGGTAATCGGCCGTGCCCGTAGTGGCCGCGATCGTGAAGCCGCCGGCCACGAACCGGGCCGCGGCTTCCAGGCCGGCCGGCTTGTCACGGTCGGCCACGGAGAAGAAGACCGTGCCCGCTTCGGCCAGGTTGTCGCCGGCGGCCAGCTGGCTCTTGGAGAAGGCGAGCCCGAAGCTGGCGTCAATGCCCATTACCTCTCCGGTGGAGCGCATCTCCGGGCCGAGGAGGCTGTCGAACTTGGGGAACCGGTCGAAGGGGAGCACCGCCTCTTTCACGCTCACGTAGCCCCTCACGGGCGAAGGCAACATGCCCTCAGACCGCAGTCCGGCCAGCGTGGCCCCGGCCATTACCCGCGCCGCCACCTTGGCCAGCGGCACGCCGGTGGCCTTCGAGACGAACGGGACGGTCCGGCTGGCCCGAGGGTTGGCCTCGATCACGAACACCTGCGACGAGCCGTTGCTTCGTTGTACGGCGAACTGGACGTTGAGCGGGCCCCTGACCTCCAGCGCATCCGCGATGGCCCTAGTATGGCCTTCGATCATTTCGACCGTGGCCGGGCTGAGCGTTGGCGGCGGGACCACGCAGGCGCTGTCGCCGGAGTGGACGCCGGCCTCCTCGACGTGTTCCATTACGGCGCCGACCAGAGTCTCCCCGGTGCCGTCGCGAACTGCGTCGACGTCGACCTCTATGGCTTCCTCGAGGAACTTGTCGACCAGCACCGGTCGCTCTGCCGAAAGGCCTCCCTCCCGGCCCAGCGAACCGGACACAGTCATCGCACTCATGGCCCGCCGGAGGTCCTCATCGCTGTAGACGATCTCCATGGCCCGGCCGCCCAGCACGTAGCTCGGGCGCACGAGGACCGGGTACCCCACCTTGGCCGCGATGGCGAGGGCTTCCTCGATGCTCGTAGCCGTGCCCCCGGCGGCCTGGGGGATGTGGAGCCGTTCGCACAAGGAGTTCCACCGCTCCCGGTCTTCGGCCAGGTCGATCGATGACGGGGAGGTCCCGAGCACCAGTTCCGGCGGTATGGCAGTGGAAAGCTTGAGCGGGGTCTGCCCGCCCAGGGCCACTATTACCCCGGCCAGGTGACCGTCGGCCGACTCGACGTCCAGGACGTTGCGGACGTCTTCGACGGTCACCGGCTCGAAGTACAGGCGGTCGCTCGTGTCGTAGTCGGTCGAGACCGTCTCGGGGTTGCAGTTCACCATCACCGTTTCGAAGCCGGCGGCGTGGAGGGCGAAGCTGGCCTGCACGCAGCAATAGTCGAACTCCACTCCCTGGCCGATGCGGTTCGGGCCCGACCCGAGGATCACCACCTTCTGCTTTTTCGACGGCGCCACTTCGTCGGTGTCCTCATAAGTGGAGTAGTGGTACGGGGTCCGGGCGGCGAACTCGGCCGCGCAGGTATCCACCGTCTTGAACGTCGCCCTCACCCCGCTGCCCGTCCTGGCCGCCCGCACGGCCGGCTCTGTTGCCCCCCACAGGTAGGCGAGCTGAGCGTCCGAGAAACCGAGCCGTTTGGCCCGCCGCCAGTCACGTTTTTGCATGGCCGCGGCCGAGCCCAACGACTCCAGCCGTGCCCTTTCGGTGCAAATACGGTTTATCTGGTCCAGGAACCACGGGTCGACACCGCTCTCCTGGTGGAGCCGTTCGGTGGGCACCCCGCGGCGTAGCGCCGCTTCGAGGTGGAACGGCCGGTCCGGAGTCGCCACCGAGGCCCGGGCAATAAGCTCCTCGTCGGCCATGGATGAATAGAGCCGCTCGGCCGGGTCGCAATTCAGGCCGGCCCGGCCCGTCTCCAACGAACGCAACGCCTTTTGCAGCGACTCGGGGAAATTGCGGCCAATGGCCATGGCCTCGCCCACCGACTGCATGCGGGTCCCCAGGATCTCAGGCGTCCCGGGGAACTTTTCGAACGCCCACCGGGGCACTTTGGTGACCACGTAGTCGATCGTCGGCTCGAAGCTGGCCGGTGTCTCACCGGTAATGTCGTTGCGGATCTCGTCGAGCGTGTAGCCGACAGCCAGACGGGCGGCGATCTTGGCGATCGGGAAGCCGGTCGCCTTGGAGGCCAGGGCGCTCGAGCGAGACACCCTCGGGTTCATCTCGATAACCACCATTTCGCCGTTGGCGGGATTGATGGCGAACTGGATATTGGAGCCGCCCGTTTCGACGCCGATGCGGCGGATACAGGCGAAGGCGGCGTCCCGCATCCTCTGGTATTCGACATCTGACAATGTCTGGGCCGGGGCCACCGTAATCGAGTCCCCGGTATGTACACCCATGGGGTCGAAATTCTCTATGGAACAGATGATCACGCAATTATCCGCCCGGTCGCGCATCACCTCGAGCTCGTACTCTTTCCAGCCCGCGATAGACCGCTCGATGAGGATCTCGTTTATGGGGCTGGCGTCGAGGCCGCTCTCTGCCGCCCGCACGAGGCTGTCACGGTCGTCCGCGATCCCGGTACCGCCTCCGCCCAATATGTACGAAGGCCGCACGATGACGGGGTAACCCACCCGGTCCCCGATCTCGAGGGCGTCGTCCACGCCGTAGGCGAAGCCCGAGTCAGGCACGGCCAGGCCGATCTCGGTCATCGCGGCCCGGAAAAGGCCCCTGTCTTCTGCTGTCGCTATGGCGGTGGCATCGGCGCCGATCATTTCCACCCCGTAGCGCGAGAGGACGCCGGCCTCGTGGAGCTTCATGGCCAGGTTGAGCCCTGTCTGGCCGCCGAGCGTAGGGAGCAGGGCGTCGGGCCGTTCCCGGGCGATGACGGCCTCGACTATTTCCGGGACCAGCGGTTCGATGTACGTACGGTGCGCGATTTCCGGGTCGGTCATTATCGTCGCCGGGTTGGAATTGACCAGCACCACGCGGTAACCCTCCGCCGACAGCGCCCGGCAGGCCTGCGTGCCCGAGTAATCGAACTCGCAGGCTTGCCCGATGACGATAGGGCCGGAGCCGATAACGAGCACTGACTCGATGTCGTCCCGCCTAGGCAAGCCGCCCGCCTCCCCGACTACGAGCACCGCCGTGGGCCGGCCGGCGCCGGCCGGCGCCGGCCGGCCCAGGACTTCGTCTATTCATGGGCATTTTCAGTCACAAACCGGCCCGAGCAACGCCCCATAAGTTCGGCGAACTCGCCAAAAAGGTAGCGGGCGTCGTGAGGGCCTGGGCCCGCCTCGGGATGGTACTGGACGGCGAAGGCGGGCACGTCCCGGCAGACGAAGCCCTCTATGACCCCATCGTTGAGGTTGATATGGCTGGTCTCCACGGAGGCGGCAAAAGTCCCCGGGACAACGGCATAATTGTGGTTCTGGCTCGTTATCTCCACCGTGCCGGTGGCGAACCGCCTGACGGGGTGGTTGCCGCCATGGTGGCCGAACGGCAATTTATACGTAGATGCTCCAAGCGCCTGGGCCAGGATCTGGTGGCCCAGGCAGATGCCGAACACGGGTACCTCCCCGAGCAGAGCTCGCACCCTCTCGGTAGCGCCCGTCACCGCAGCGGGGTCGCCCGGGCCATTGGAAAGGAACACGCCGTCCGGCCGCCGCTCGAGGACCTCCTGGGCCGGGGTGCCGGCCGGCACCACCGTGACAGTCGCCACTTCGGCCAGATTGCGCAGGATGTGGCGCTTGATCCCGAAGTCGTACGCCACCACCTCCCAGGGGCCGTCGCCGTATTGGTATGGCCTCGAACAGGTCACCTCGGCCACGAGGTCCCGCCCGTCGGTAGGCGGCTCGGCCCGGGCGGCCGCCAGCAGGCCCGCTTCGCCGAAAGAGCCTGCCTCCCCATCGACCGGCCCGAACGCCCCCGGGATGGCGCCGGCGTCGCGGATCTGGCGGGTGAGGCGCCGGGTGTCGACCCCCGAGATGGCTTTCAGGTGATGGCGAGCCAGGAAATCGGCCAGGGGCTCGGCCGCCCGCCAGTTGCTCGGCCGCGCGGTCAGTTCTCGCACGATCAGGCCCCGGCAAAAGGGGTGGCGGCTCTCGTCGTCGTCGGGGGCAACGCCGTAGTTACCTATGTGCGGGTAGGTGAAGGCGATCATCTGGCCCGCATAAGAGGGGTCGGTGAGCACCTCCTGGTAACCCGTCATCACGGTGTTGAAGACCACCTCGCCGGCCGCCGGTTTACAGATTTGACCCCCTCCGTCCCGGGGCGCCTCGGGGCCAAAACCGAGCACCTCGCCTTCGAAAACAGAACCGTCGGCCAGGACCAGCCGCCCCTCCCGCCAATCGAGCTTGGTGACTTCGGTCATCGCGTTCGGCACCGTCATCGTTGGGCCTCCTCGCCGATGACAACCGGCTCGCCGGCCAGGACCGTGTGGCGAGATCTTCCTTTCAACTCCCGGCCGGCAAAGGGCGTGTTGCGGCTCCGGCTGGCCAGCGCCGCCGGTTCGACCACCCAGTGCCGCTCCGGGTCG
>DATJUH010000363.1:0-15759 GCA_035502515.1 Acidimicrobiales bacterium | reverse complement strand
GGGCTCGTACTCCGCTTTCGTTTTGAGCGGCAATAACCGGGCGAAGTCTTTTCCGACCTCGATCCCGTCTTGCCCGGCTTCGCCTAAAAGGGCCAGTACTTCCTCATGGCCCTGGCCTGCAGCCCGCCGGCCCAGCCGGATTCCGGTGACGATGTCGGCTGCGTTTATCGCAGCGTGAATCGCGAGACTGGTGGCGGCGATGGATCGGCCCTCGGCAAGCTCGCTCTTCGCCGCCGCGAGGTACTCCTCGGCCTTCGCTGCGTAGGAACGGACCTGCGCCGCTGTGACCGCCCTTGTCCTCATTTGCGAAGACCTAGGCACTGGGCAACGTCCTTAGTTGCTCGAGACCGACGCCAAAAACAACTACACCCTCCTGGCCGATGGCTTCCCAGAGGGGCTTGTGGCTCCGGAGGAGACGCCCGACCTCAGACGCGTCGGCTTCCAGCACTTCCACCTGGTTGCCGGTGAGGAGTCGGGCGGACCGCCGCCACTCCTCCACTGAAGCTGACCAGTAGTCGTCGTCGAGCCCCTCGGGCCGGACGAAGAGGACGTCGACGTCACTGGCTTCGTCAGCTTCTCCTCGCGCCAGCGAGCCGAACACGACAACGCTTAGCGGCCGCACCCCCAGCGTCTCGGCCCGCCGGCCCAGTTCGCCCAGCACGTAGTCCCGCGACCGGCTCAGACCAAGTACAAACTGCGAAGCCACGTTTTCGTGCACAAAGCGGAAGAGAGCGGTGGGTGGCGCCTCTCGGCGCTCGACGACGCCGAGCCGCACCAGTCGCGGCAGGACGCGCGACGCTTGAGCGGGACTGACGCCTGCCAGGCGAGCAATGGTGCGCAGGCTGAGCTCGCCCGTGGTTTCGGCGAGAACAGCCAGAATGCGGCCCGGCGACCCCGGGACGACTGCTTGCACTGGGCGCTTGAAGTCCACGAAGGGAGGTTATCACTCAAAAAAGAAACAATTGTCTCTTTTATGGTACGGCCACAAAGCAGCCTCTCCCGGGGGCCTTCTTTGGGTAACTTTTTGGGTAACAATTGGGGCCAAAAGTTACCCAGAGGGGCCTTCTCGCCCACCCTCGCTTTCGCGAAACACAAGGTCAGGCCCTATATTGCCATCCGGCCCGACGGTCGGGAAGCAATTATGAGTCCCCTGCTCTGACCGCTGAGCTACGAGCCCCTGGCATCTGACCTGCTGTTATGTGTAGAGCCCGGTCAAGCGTAGTTTAGCTGGGAGGTGCCTCTCGGCGTTCGACGATGCCTTAACTGCACCAGTTGCGGCAGGATGCGCGAAGCCTGGGCGGGGCTGAAGCCTGCCAATCGGGCGATGGTGCGCGGGCTCAGGTCGCCCGTGGTATCGCCGTCCAAGCCGGCGGTCGGGAAGCAATTGTAAGTCCGGGGCTGGCCGGCCGGCCTCGCCCGGCCGGCCTCGCTCCTATGAACGGCCGCCCGAAGTTTTCTTGCGCGTACCGGCGCCGACACGGGCCCGGCCGGGTACGCGAGTGCGTACACTGAATTTCCTCCGTCCCTGGGCTCCACGAGCCCCGCTCCATTGAGACCGGCCATGGGGACGGCGGCGAGCGCCGCCGGCAGGTAGTTCCTGCGGTCCGCTTTGGGCATTGGCCCGGCCGGAGGCATTCCCCGGTGGTACCCCTTCGATGCCCGGTTTGGCGTCTCGTAGGCCGCGCTGCAGGGAGTCGGCAAGTGCTCGCTTTTCCGGCGTAACCAGGGCAATGACAACTCCGTCAGCCCCGGCTCGGGCGGTGCGCCCGGAGCGGTGCAGGTAGTCCTTCATGTCTGCCGGCAGGTCGTAGTGGATGACCCGGGCGACATTGTCGACGTGGATCCCGCGGGCGGCCACGTCGGTGGCCACCAGGACCCGCACCTTGCCGGCGCGGAAGTCCGCCAGCGTGCGTTCGCGCTGGCCTTGCGTGCGATCTCCGTGTATCGGCGCCGCGGCCACACCGTCGTCCCGGAGGCGTCGAGCCACCCGGTCGGCCCCGTGCTTTGTCCGCACGAAGACCACGGAAGGACCAGGCGCGCTCACGAGTTCGGCGCACAAGGCAGCCCGACCGGCGCTCGCCACCGCCTGGAAGTGATGGCTCGCCCGGCCTACTTCTTCCTGTGGCGCGACTTCGTGACGGACCGGGTGGCGTTGGTACCGGCGCACGAGTACGTCCACGTCGCCGTCCAGGGTGGCCGAGAACAGCAGGGTTTGACGGCCCGACGGTGTGGCGTCGAGAATCCGGCGAACTGCCGGGAGGAACCCCATATCGGCCATACGGTCGGCCTCGTCCACCACGACCACGTCTACCTCTGACAAGTCGATGTCGCCGCTACCCATCAGGTCCTCGAGGCGGCCGGGGCAGGCCACAGCCACGTCGACGCCCTTCTGAAGAGCTCTACGCTGCCCGGCGAACCCTACACCGCCGTAGAACGGGTAGGCCCTCAAGGAACGGACAGCCAGCAGCGGGTTCAATTCGGAGGCTATTTGGCCGGCCAGCTCCCGGGTCGGCGCCAGCACGAGCCCGCGGGGCCGTTTTGGTGCGCTCCGGGCGAGGGTGGCCGCGATCGGCAATGCGAAGGCCAGGGTCTTGCCCGAACCGGTAGGCGCGTTGCCCGCCACGTCGGCGCCGTCGAGGACGTCGGCGATGGCCGCCGCCTGGATGGGCAGCGGCTGTCTTATGCCGCGTTGGAGCAGGACCCCGATCAGTCTGTCTGGCAGACCGAGGTCGGCGAAGCTGGGTGCGGGCAGGTCGACACCCGCGAGGGCAGTTGACAACTAATTGACTCCGTTTCCTGAGGTCGCACACTTGCAACCTGAGGAACTGGTCCGCCGGGCTACTCGTGGGCCGCGTGGCCAGAGTGGCAGCACGCGTGACTTGTACAGCTTACGGGAAAAAGTCTCGGACCAGGGTTCGAGCCCCACACGCCCCGGTACCGGGGTTACATTCGTGCTTGCCTGCGGCCATCGACGAAGCCCGTCTGATCGCCGTTCGTCCCGGTCGCCACCGTGCGGGTTCGGGAAGGGCTGATAGCTAGGAGGCACCATTGCAGGCAGGCGGAACGGACCTCCTCGCACGGAACGGTTCACAGAGGACCGCCCGCCGCGACCCCGCCAACCGCGCCGCGACCTCGACGAAGAGGTCATTGCCCAGCGGGAACAGGGGCTCAGCTACTCCGCCGTGGCCAGGACGCTTGGCATTAAGAGGGCGGTCGACGCTCAGGCCGCCTTCGTCCGGGCTATGCGCAGGTTGCCCGACGGGGAGCGAGAAGCGCTTTACAAACGCGAATCCGAGCGGCTTGACCAGCTCGAGGCCCGCATCCTCAGCCGCGACGCCGTACAACCGGCCAAGCTGGAGCGGCACCTCATCGCTCTGGGAGCGCTCCGGGACTCGATGTTGTAACCGGCCCACGGCGTGGCGGCCGCCGGCTCGAGACCGCAGTTGTTTCTTGCTTCGGCTCGGGCTGGTAGGCTGCAGGTCGCGGGCAGCCCGAGATCATGCTGGCTGGCCGCCGTTGCCGGTCTCCTTCAGGTCTCCTGCAAGCGTTTCTAGCATGAAGAACAGAAGGAGAGGTTCTCTCAGTTATGGCCACCGGGACTGTGAAGTGGTTCAACGCAAGCAAGGGTTTCGGCTTCATTACGCCTGACGACGGTAGCCCCGACGTCTTTGCCCATTTCTCCTCTATAGATGGCTCCGGTTATCGTGAGCTGATGGAGGGCCAGAAGGTGGATTTCGACGTCGAACAGGGGCCCAAAGGCCCACAAGCCAAGCGCGTAAAGGTCCTGTGATGGGCCGGGTGGGCTGAACGAACCAGCAGGTGGAAACCCGGGGCGGGCCGGGGACACCGAGACCGGCGGTAATAACGCGACGGTGGGCGCCGGTACTCGACGAGGAAGGGTCGCACCTTCGTCAGTATGGTTCGCACGTTAGGCCCCAAACGGGCGGCCTCAACGTGGTGTGAAACCCTTTATAGCGCGGTCGACAGCTGAGGTTCCGCGGCCCGACCCTCGGCTGACTGCGCCTCCATGCGGTCGGCAATCCGCTGCATGCGTGCCATCCAGGACAGAAGATGATGGCGGGCACGCTCTCCGTTGGCGTTGAGGCCTTCGATCGATTCCAACCGCCAGTGCATCATTACGAGCGGGAGCAGGACCTGCTCGCAGTGCACGCGGAAATTGTAAATCCCGGCGGCGGCAATCGCGACCGCGTGGGTTGCGAAACCCTCCATGCCCGCGCCCGGCATCTGGAACCGCGTCACCTGGCGGTCTATGGCTTCGACCGTGCCGGAGGGGTCGGCCATAAGCGCCGCACTGGCCAGATCCCTGTAGAAGAGGAAATGCAGGTTCTCGTCGGCCGCCACTCGTTTCATGACCGCGGCACCGATTTTGTCAAGGAAACGGCCAGTGTTCCAATGGGAGATCCGCGTGGCCAGCTCCTGTAAGGCCAAGTAGACGAACCCGTCCGTCAGCGTCTGCCGCCGGATGCCCGGGTCGAAGCCCATCGAGACCTGCCGCATACGGGCCCGCTCGAGAGCGACCAAGTCGAGCTTTCGCGTAACCGAGATCCAGTCGCGAAGAACTATGGCGTGGCGCTGCTCCTCAGCCGCCCAGCGACGGCTCCACGCCGCCAAGGCCGAGTCCCGGCCAATTGCCTCCGCGATGGCGTGAAAATAGTGGGGAAGGTTGTCCTCGGTTAACAGGTTTACGAATAGTGCCGACGCCACACCGTCGGGGAGCGCCGGCCCCTCGGCGTCGATCCTCTTTCCGCGCACAAAACTCCGTCCAACGTCCCAAGGGACCAATTCGTGCGGGAACCATTCCTTTGCGTGCGCAAGGTGCCGGTCAAGCAAGCGGTTCGCGTGCTCGTCCAGTACCTCGCGGAGGGCGGCCGAAGTCACCTACTGCCCTACGCGCTCGTGCCGATAGGCCGGCGCTCGAAAACCAGCCGGTACAGGGTGCAAACCCGACGGTCGAACATCGCTCTAGCGACGCGCAAATAACGAAGGTACCGGCGGTAAATCTCGTGGCCGACCAGACGGGACGCCTCAGTCTTGTTGGATTCGAGACGTTTTTGCCATAGGCGGAGCGTCTGCTCGTAATGTTGGGGATCATTACGGAACGCCACCAACCGGAACCGGCTTTCAGCCGCCTCGACGATGTCGCTCAACTGTGGCAAAGCGGACTCCGGGAAGATCTCCTCGGTGAAGAACGACGACACGGGCCCGGTGGATGGGTCAAAATCCTCGTAAGCGATGCTCTGGAGCGATAAACGCCCACCTTCGCTGAGCCAAAGCGCGCAGCGGTCGAAAAAACTCCCATAAACGGCGCGCCGCTCCGCTCTTGATAAGTCCTGGCGAGCGAAGTGCTCGAATGCGCCGATCGACACGACGGCGTCGTACGGCTCAGCCGGCTGGTGGTCCCGCCAATCCTCCAGCCGGACCTGTGCCTGTTCGCTGGGCGGCGTGGCGGCGAACTGGTCTGAGCTAAGAGTCAGGCCCGTGACGTGACGGACCTGGCGTTCGGCCACCATGTACCGCATCAGTGCCCCCCAGCCGCACCCTACGTCGAGGACCCGCGACGCGCCGTCAACGCGGGCCGCAGTTGAATGCCACTCCAGCTTGGCCAGCTGTGCGCTGTCCAGGTCGTCGTCAATCTCACCTGGCCAGAGAGCGCACGAGTACACCATGCGAGCGTCAAGCCACAGCCGGAAGAAGTCGCGGCCGACGTCGTAGTGGTGCTCGATCGCTTGTCGCGTAGCACCTCCAGTGGATGCTCCCACGCTGTCTGCGGTCAGCACGGACGAACCATCCACGAAACCTAGCTCAAGACGACCGGTGCCTGTAATCGGAAGCGCAGGAGCGGCATCGCCAGGCCGAGTGGCCGGCAGGGTCAGTAAGGCTCGGCCCGCCCTCCTCCAACATGTTGGGCCAGGAACCCTTCGGCCGCGGCCATGAAACGAAGCCGGTTCTCCGGCTTAGCAAAGCCATGGCCCTCGTCCGGGAAGACGATGTACTCGTGCGGTATCCCCTTGTCGCGCATCGCCGCTACGATCTGCTCGGACTCGGCTTGTTTGACCCTGGGGTCGTTGGCTCCCTGCCCTATGAGCATCGGGATCTTGATGTCGCCCACTTTTGAAAGAGGTGAGCGGGACCAGGTGAACTCCGGCTCCGTGTCCGGGTCAGCCGCTCGCAGCCGGAACTGTTTGGCCACGGCCACCCAATAGGGCGGAGCGGTCTCGATAAGCGTCTTCAGGTTGGATGGTCCGCAAATGTCGACCGCGCAGCAAAACAAATCGGGAGTGAAGGTGGCGCCCACCAGGGCGGCGTAGCCCCCATAGGAGGCCCCGTAGATAGCCACCCGCTTCGGGTCGGCGTAGCCGTTGCCGATCACCCACTGCACGGCGTCGACCAGGTCGTCGTGCATCTTGCCGCCCCACTCCTTGTCGCCGGCGTTGACAAAGGACTTCCCATAGCCGGCCGAACCCCTGAAGTTCACCTGGACGCACAGATACCCGCGATTGGCAAACCATTGCGCGTCCGGGTCGTACCCCCAGGTGTTCCGGCCCCACGGCCCGCCGTGCACGTCCAGCACCGTGGGCAGCCCGGCCCGCTCGGGCCCGACCGGGAAGGTGAGGTAGCCATGGATGGTCAGGCCGTCACGAGCGCTAAAGCTGAACGGCTCCATCGGTGCCAGGGTGTACTCCTGCAGTTCGGGTTGGTTCACGAATAGGAGCCGGGCAGAACGCGACGAGCGGTCGTACAGGTACGTGGCCACCGGGCCGTCATCGGCCACAAAAGCGACGGTCCAGAACCGGTCGGCGTGGTCGCGGCTGGTGAGGAGGAGGTCGCCCGGGTGAACGGCCCGAAGGACAGCGATGTCCTCCTCCAGGGAAGGGTCGATGACGATGGTGTCCAGCCGGTCGCGCACCACCTGGACCAGCTGTACCTCACGGCTGTCGGGATGAAGCTCCACCCCGGCGACGTCATAGACGCTGTCCTCGAAAATCACTTTCTGGTCCCCCGTGGCCAGGTCAGCCAGCACCACCCGCGTTGAGTTGGCATGTTTGGACGACAGCAGGTACAGGCCCGTGCCGTCGGCTGTGGTGTGGAACGGGGCGCTGGTGAGGCTGTCCTCGAAATCGAAGGTCTCGAAGACCGGCCAATCTCGGAGGTCGGAGCCCGGTGACTTCAAGCAGAGTTCGACCGCACCCTCCTGAGTGGGACGCACCCCCCCGATTACGCGGAGGTCGTCGTCGACCACCCAGGCCGGGCCGAGCAGAGAATAAAACCCCGGGTTCTCTTCGAGTAGCTCGAGTTTCCCCGTATCGAGGTCGACCATATACAGGTCGTGCGCGGCCGGTTTATCACGGTTGAGGCCGACGACCACTTCGTTGGGCCGTCGCTTCGACCGGCCGACCAGCTGACCCTGGACACCGTCAAAGGGGGTCAGGTCGGTGACGTCGCCGGACTCCAGATCCACGGCGTAAAGCCGCCAGTTCTCGTCACCCCCCTGGTCCTGAATGTAGATCAGGTGGCGGTTGTTGTGCGCCCACGCCCACTGGCGGATGCCGCGGTCAGTGTCGTGGGTGACCGGCTTGAAGTCGTCGCCGTCCCGGGCCCCGACCCAGACGTTGAGGACGCCGTTCACAGGGGCCAGGTACCCGAGCCGTCGCCCATCGGGAGAGATGGCGGCCGCCGCTCGCTCGGGGTTCCCGTACAGAACTCGTCGGGGGATCAGGGGCACGGTGGGCTGGCTCACGCCACCAACCTATCGTTGTGGCAAACGGGGCGTCCCGCCGTGGCCTAACGCCATGTTGTCATTGCTGGAGCCAAAAACGACCTCCCTCCGGTGCCGGGCCTCACCCGTCGCCGAACTGGGTACCAGGACCGTCGATACGGTTAGGTTCTGACACCCAAAGACGGTGGTGGCACCCAGAACTGGCCGGCCAACTCTCCATTTGAGCCATTTGGGCCCTTTAGGCCCGCCCACCCCGGTATTTGGCAGACTCGTCGCCCTGACAGCCGCCGGAGAACCCTGACTGGCCGCCGGCAACATCAGGCCGGCGGGAGGTACAGGCGCGACGGCGCCGTCGAGATCCTTGGCGTGACCACCGGCTAATCTCTGTGGAGGCGCCGGGAGGGCGCCGCCGGGCCCGCGGGAAGGACTGAGTCCACCTCCGAACCAGCAGAAAAGTTGGGCTTTGGCCTCTTCCTCGGCCTGAGCAGCGGGCCGCAGGCGATGGAGGGAGACGCCATGTCCGGTTCACTTCCCGAGCACCCCGATCTCGACCAATTGCGCCGTCGCGCCAAAGAACTGCGCGACGCCGCCCATCTGGGCGACGCCGCCGCTCTCGAGCGCTTGGCCCGCAATCATCCATCCGCGCGCCAGCCCACGCTCAGTCTGGCCGCCGCCCAGCTGGTCATCGCCCGTGAGCTTGGCTTTCCGAGCTGGCCCAGGCTCAAGGCGGCCATTGACGCCGAGTCAGTGGCTCGTCGGGAGGTGGCCGCCTTCATCGCCGCCTCTGTGGACGGCCGCACCGACGAGGCCGTCGAAATCCTCCGTACTGATCCGACCATCGCCGGCCGAAGCCTGCTGGCCGCTACCGTGCTCGGCGACGCCAATGAGGTACAGGGCATGCTCGCCGCCAATCCGGCGGCAGCAGTGGCCATCGATGACGACCGGGGCTGGCCCCCGCTGCTCTACGCCTGCTACTCGCGCTGGCACCAGGCCGAGGCTGACCGCGCTCTCGGGTTGGCCCAGGTGGTGCGCCTCCTCCTCGACGCCGGCGCCAGCCCTAACACTAACGACGGCGGCCGGCGCCGCTACCGGTCGGCGTTGAGAGGCGCGGTCGAGGCCAACAACCCGGATATCACCGCGGTGCTGCTCGAAGCAGGCGCCAACCCCAACCCGGGCCAACCGGTCGGTGAGGCCGTCGACCCCAGCCACCACCAGTGCCTCCAGCTTCTGCTCTCCCATGGCGCCCGGGTGGCCGGGACCTGGGCCCTCAGCGCGGCCGTGCACAATGACGACCCGGTGGCGGTGTCAATGCTCCTCGAAGCCCTCGATGCGGAGGGGGCGGGGGCGCGGGACCAAGCAACCGAGGCATTGCCGGACGCCGTGGCCCATGCCTCCCTGCCCGTCGCCGTGGCGCTCCTCGAGGCCGGGGCCGACCCGGGAACCGCCGGCCCCGACGGAATGTCCGTTCTCCGCCTGGCCGTCCGGGCCGGCCGGGACGACATCGCCGTGCGGTTGAAAGATTTCGGCGTGCACGATGACGCCACCGACGTCGACCGGTTCATAGGCGCTTGCCTCAACACAGACCATGACGCCACAGAGCGGCTTCTCGCCGCGTACCCGGATCTGCCCCACCGGCTGACCGAGACAGACCAGGCCGTGATCGTCGACGCCGCCTCTCGGCCCGGCCAGACAATTGCCTTTATGCTCGATTGCGGCTTCCTTACCGGCGCCCGCAACGATTTCGGGGAACAGGCCCTGCACACCGCCGCCTATCACGGGAACGCGACAGCCGTCCGCGTACTGCTCGATGCCGGAGCGGACGTCGACGCCCGGGACGCCAGGTTCGACGCCACCCCATTGGGGTTCGCCACCGTCGGAAGCGGTGAGCACGCCGGCGAGCGAGGCGACTGGGTGGGAACCGTGCGTCAGCTAATAGAAGCCGGTGCCTCTCGGCAAGGTGTTTGGATCACCGGGAAGCCGCCCAGCCAAGAAGTAAAGGAACTTTTGCTGCATTTCGGCATCAGGCCCGACGCACCAACCGAGCCACAACCAGACGTCCAGGCCGAGACGGCCCAGCCCCTGGCCGCCGGGATCATGACCGACATCGCCCGCCACCTTGAAGCCGCCTACGGTGACGGCGACCTGGACTTGCTCGGGTCGCTTTTGCACCCAGACGTCCACTGGACCGGAGCGTGCCATAACAGTACCGAGGTCATAGCCTGGTACCGTCGCCTCCTGGCCGACGGCACGACGTGCACTGTCGAAAGCGTAGAAGTGGACGGCGACGCCGTTCTCCTCGGGCTTTCCGTTTCTCTCTCGGCCGAAGACGCCCGGCCCGCCCCTCCACAGCATCTTTACCAGGCCTTCACCGTCGACGACGCCCAAATCGTGGATATCCGGGCTTATAGGGACCGCAAAAGTGCACTCGCTCGCCACTAACAAACAATGGAGCATGAGGTAATGGAAACTACTGGGGACGTGCTGCCATGAGCGTCCTGGGAACTGCTGAGGGTTTCGAGGAGCTGGCCACAGGCGCCCTGGAGTCGATCCTGTCCCGGCGGCCCGAGTTGGCTTCGTCACTCGGGGACCACCGCTTCGACGACCGGCTGATGGACCAGCGTCCCGAGGCGCTGGAGGACGATAGGCGGGCCTGGCGCCAGTGGCTGGAGGCTGTACGCGCCATCGACGTGGCGTCACTGTCCACGGACCAGGCCGTAGACGCCGCCATCCTGTGCAACCGCCTCGACCATTTCCTCCTGGACCTCGAAGATCTTCGCGAGTACGAATGGAACCCGCTGGTGTCCAACCCGGGCGACGCCATCTACGGCCTGCTCGCACGTGAATACGCTCCGATGGAGGCCCGCCTGAAAGCCTTGGCCGGACGGCTGGCGGCGGTCCCTGAGCGCTTAGCGGTGGCCCGCCGGGCCCTCGGGCTGATGCCACGGGTCCACGTAGAGACAGCTCTCGT
Organism: Acidimicrobiales bacterium; assembly: GCA_035502515.1. Classification (GTDB taxonomy): domain Bacteria; phylum Actinomycetota; class Acidimicrobiia; order Acidimicrobiales; family Palsa-688; genus Fen-671. Next base: position 5,053 of record DATJUH010000363.1, on the reverse strand, counting down.
CCAGTTCGCCGGCACTCTGTCCCTGGTCACGACCGAACTGGACCGCGCCCTTTTGCAGGCACCCGGATCTTCGGCGCTTATTTCCACGGTGAGGCCGGCCGCCGTGGCCGCCCTGGAGGAGCACCTCAGGTGGCTTACGGACCAGTTGCCCAAGGCCGATGGAGATGCACGCATCGGCCCTGAGTTGTTCGCCCGAAAACTGGCCCTAACGCTCGACACGCTCACGAGGCCGGAAGAGGTCCGACGTCGGGCGGAGTCTGACCTGGACCGGATCGAGGAGGAGTTGGCCCGCACCGCATCCCATTTCGGCGGGTCGGTAGCAGAGGTATTCGACCGGTTGGCCGCCGACCGCCCTGACAACAGCACCATCGTCGCCGCCGCCGAGCAGGCATTGTCGGAAGCCACCCGCTCCGTGGAGGATTATGACCTCGTCACCGTCTTACCGGATCCGCTGGAGATCATCGTGATGCCCGAGGTACGACGGGGCATAGCCGTTGCTTACTGCGATGCGCCCGGAGCCCTCGAGACGGCTTCTCTGCCAACGTTTTTCGCCGTGTCCCCCACTCCGGCGGACTGGGCTCCGGCCCGAGTCGAATCCTTTTACCGTGAGTACAACACCGCCATGGTCCAGGACCTGACCGTCCACGAGGCAATGCCCGGTCATTTCCTCCAACTCGGCCACAGCCGGAAGGCAGGGACGGAGACCAAGGTGCGGGCCGCCTTCCGGAGCGGGCCTTTCGTCGAGGGATGGGCGGTTTATGCAGAAGAGTTGATGGCTTCGCACGGGTATGGTGGGCCTGCGGTCAAAATGCAGCAGCTGAAAATGCTCCTCCGGTCGACCATCAACGCCTTGCTCGACCAGGGGGTGCACGCCTCTGGAATGACCGAAGCCGAGGCCATGGCCCTCATGACCGGTCGGGGCCATCAGGAACAGAGTGAAGCCGCCGGCAAGTGGCGCCGGGCATTGTTGACTTCCGCCCAGCTGTCCACATATTTCGTAGGACATACCGAAATGACTGACGCCGTTTCGGCCTTCAAACTGGCACATCCCCGAGCTGGCGAACGCACAGTCCACGACACGGTCCTCTCCCACGGGTCACCGCCGCCTCGCCACCTGCGCGCTCTGCTGAAACTGGACTCCGCCTGACGCGATCCAGTTGAAGTAGAGGGCGTTTGCCGCGTTGACCCAACGCTTTTTGCCCGCGGCCCTGGCTGGGGACGGCACCGGTTGGCGGTCAACCGCAGCCTTATGGCCGGTCGTCGAGCCGCCCGGAGGCAAAATAATAGCGATGGTCATTACTCGTTCATCGGGCCCGGGGAACATGCCGGCCGCTGTGCGTCAGCTGCCTCATAGCCCGGGCGTTTACCGGTTCGTGGACACCCGTGGCCGGGCACTTTACGTGGGCCGGGCCATCGACCTGCGGCGCCGGGTCGCTTCCTATTGGGGTGACCTCGGCGACCGTGGTCATCTTCGAGGCATGGTGTCTGCGGTAAGGCGCGTTCAGGCGGTCGTCTGCGCCTCGGAGCACGAGGCGGCGTGGCTGGAACGGAACCTCCTGGAAAAACATAAGCCGCGCGCCAACCGGTCGCGTGGTGGCCAGGAGGTGCCCACCCTCCTTGCGCTGAATTGCGCCGGCACCGGCCTGCGCCTCGAGCTTGTGCACAGCCCATACGCAGGAGACTGGCGCCATTTTGGTCCCTATCTGGGCGGCGACCGGGCCCGTCTGGCCCTCTCGGGGCTCCAACGTGCTTACTCGTTGTCTTATTGCGGCGACGGCCTCACGGGCTCTGAGCTCGACTTGGCCCGGGCGCGGGTATCCAGGCCGCTCAGCCGGGACGAACTGGTCAAGACTGTGTCGGCCGTGCTCGAACACGAGCGGGCGGCGGCGGCCGACGTCAAGTCAGAGCTGATGGGCCACCGTGACCGTGCGGCGGCGGCGCTGGCCTTCGAACTGGCGCAGCGCGTCCAGGACGAGATCAGTGCGATCGATTGGCTCGTGTCACCTCAGCGGGTTACCGCCGTAGAACCGTATGACCTTGACGTTTACGGTTGGGACCATGGCCGGCTGGTCCACTTTTCGATCCGGGACGGCCGGCTGTCGACCTGGCGAGAGAGAAGCCTGGACGTCCGGCGGGCGCCGCGTTTCATACGGGCCACGCCCGACGAATGGGCCGACTTTGCTCAAGAAAACGCCACACTCGCGGCCAGGCTGGCCTGTGCGGAGGGCCCCTGAGCTATCGTCGTTCGACGGCACAGGAGCGTTGCGGCCGGGTGGACGCTATGACGGCTCAGAATTCCAAGCAGTAAACCTGCCCGACCAGGTCCACGCCGAAGCTATGGTGAGGCTCCTGCGAGACGAGACGGAACCCGGCGGCGATATAGATGCGGGCAGCCGACACCAGAGGATCATTTGTCCACAAGACCATCCGCTCGTACCCGGCGTCCCGGGCGAAACCTATGCAGACGTCGACCAGGCGGCTCCCCACTCCCAGGCCGCGCGCCGTATGGTCGACCAGCAAGATACGCAACTGCGCCGTCTGTTGGTCCTTGGCCACGCAAAAGACGCATCCCGCCCGTCTTCCGTCGACATCGGCAATCCAGGCTGCTTCGCGCTCGGGGTCGTGGCGTGTGGCGTAGTCGGCCACAATCCTGGCCACGAGCTCCTCGAAACGGGCATCCCACCCAAACTCACGGGCGTAGATCTCGCCATGAGCCATGACCACCCAACCAAGGTCGCCGGGTTTTCCCAAGGAGCGGACATTCACAAGAGGGCTCATGCCGGACCTCGCACACTGAAACGCTCGTTTCAGTGCCAGACTAGCCGATGTGAACGATGCTGCCAAGGTCCCTTCGGCCCGCCAGACCGAGTTGCTCGAGGCCGCCTACGAGTACGCCTTGACCCACGGGCTGGCCGACCTCTCCCTTCGCCCACTGGCTACGGCTGTTGGCTCCAGCCCCAGGGTTCTGCTTTACCTGTACGGCTCGAAAGACGGCCTGGTGAGAGCGCTGCTCGCCCGAGCTCGCGCTGACGAGCTCGCCCTCCTGGAGGCGGCCCGAGCCGGAGAAGCGACCCTGAGCTTCGGCAAAACGCTGCGGCTGACGTGGGAGTGGTTGGCGGCCGAGGACCACCGCTCCCTCCTGTGCCTGTGGGTCGAAGCGTACGGGCGGTCGCTCATCGACCCTGACGGGCCCTGGGCCGGCTTCGCCCGCCAGACTGTCGAGGACTGGCTGAGCCTGCTCGCGGCCGGCCAGGGCCCCGGACGGCGGCGCAGCGCCCACGGAGTGGCCGAACGAACCGAGGCCCTGGCCGTCCTGCGCGGTGCTCTGCTCGACCTTCTGGCCACGGGGGACCACCGGCGCACAAGCGCGGCCGTAGAGGCCTACATGGGTCGTCTCCGCTTGTCGTGAAATGACGTTCAGCACCTGGTAAGCCCCAAAAGTCACAAGACCTTGATCGAGACGTGGGACGGCTCCAGGGCGCCGGTCCCTCCGAGCCCCAATTCCGGCCCTCCTTCCAACGCAAACGAGCTCCTCGGGGTGTCCTGCCGGCTCTCGTCAACTTATGCATGGCGGGCGGCTACTACCATTACGGTGCGCAAAATACGGGCGCCTACAAAACGCTCGTCGAAACTTCCTGAGCCAACTGCGGCATCTTTGTGCGAGTCCCCTTGCCCTCCCTCGGGCCGTTTCGATCAGTTCCTGGTTATGCCCGGTCCTCAGTGCTCAGTCAACTGTGCTCGTTGCTGGGCTTGCACTGTCAGCTTCGGGAATTGAACCCGATGGCGCCGCCCTGGCGCCGCCAAAGCCCTTTCGGGCCGGTCCTGGCTTGACCACCAGGCGGGCTGGAACTCGCCTCTCCACGACCCTACCGACTCCTCTACAGCTACGTCATTGCTCGATGAGGTCCGTTGTCCTGTTGAACTGTTGGACCTGGGCGTCCAGTTCCCGGGTGCGCCGGGCCAGATCAGAGGCCTGCTGCCGCAGGCTCTGACATCGAGGTCGGTAACGACCTTGAGCTCGGAACGAGTTGACCGCATCATTACCCCTCTCGGCCCGGAGCCCGATGCCGCGTGCGCGGCCCCGGTGACCAGCGAATAGCGGCGACGTAACACGTCCCGCTCGGCCAAGGCGGCCGAGACGGTCCGCCCGTCAGGCATCGAAGTGGCAGAGTTGGTGCGGTTGATCTGAAGGATGAGCCTTTCGAGCTCGTCGAGCACCGCCGAGCAGGCCTCGACCAAGTCGTTCGCATTCTCGGGTGGCCGCTCACCTTCCTCAGCCGACAGGTGAGTACTGCGGCCTTGTCCACGAGGTCCGGGTAGAACTCCTCGCCTCCGAAGGCGGCCGCGGGAGCATGCAGAGCAGAGTCCGCCAGCTCGAGACGGCTGGCCTTGGCCAACGTCGATGCAGCGATGCCTGTCACCTGCTCCGCCAGCCAGGAGTACTCGGCCAGGCTCAGGTACCTTGTTACTTAGCCAGGCGGTCGAGAAGCTCCTTGTCCCTTTCCAGAAGGCGGCGCGCCTTGGTCGTAAAGTCCTTGTCCTTCCGGACGCGCTCGATCTCCGTCGTCAGGGATTCGATGATGAGCACGTTCACGCTGACCCCCCGGACGCGAGCAACCGCCTCGGCCTCGTCGGCGAGTTCGTCCGGGATCCTCACTGTGGTCTGCTTCGTCACGATGTCATAGTATCGCGAATGGACGCGATGGCGCAGCCATTGTGCAGCGCTAGTTGGTGCCGTGCGGAAGCCGCTGTGGCGTCTTGCACATCGGGTCAGTTTTTGGACACCCAAACCGCTGTTCGCGCAACAGCAGGCCCGGCGTCAGCGGCCTTCTGCGGTCACCGCTGGCTAACGACTGCCATGTATTACAGCAGGTCAGAGAATATTCAACCATCTGACCTGCCCCCTCCAACTGCTCCGGGGGAGAGACTCGAACTCTCAACCTAGTGGTTAACAGCCACCCGCTCTGCCGGTTGAGCTACCCCGGAAAACTCTCGCCACGCTACCACTTGACGGCCACGCCAGGCCGGTCACCGTAGTGCCGTCTCCGGTGGC
>DATJUH010000362.1:0-15582 GCA_035502515.1 Acidimicrobiales bacterium | reverse complement strand
CCGTCTTGCTGGCGGGGGTGGCCGACGCCCTCATCGTCGGCCTACAGCGTCTAAGCCTGCCGTGGCTGCGACGGCGGAGGGTGGCCGGCTGATGCCCGGAGAAACCCTCGCCCGAATATCGGTACTCCCCAGAACATTGCTGGTCGCCAGAACAGGCCCAGCGCGGCCGCATGTGTCGTTCGCTTCGGACAAGGCCCCACTTCCGTTTTCGTTTCCTTACCGGTGTTTTGCAGGCGGTAAATGAACTTCCTCTCGCAAGTGTGGCAGTTCCTCACCGCCGGTTCTCACTGGACCGGGCCGGACGGGTTCCTGGCTCAAATAGAAAGCCAGCTCGAACTATCAGCCGTCGCCGTCGTAGCCGCCGTTATAGCCGGGGTCGGCCTCGGTGCTCTTCTGGGCCACACTGGCCGGGGGAGTTTCCTGGTCCTCAATTCGGCCAACGCGGCGCGGGCCATCCCGTCGTTCGCGCTGGTCACTCTCATCGCCATCCAGCCGTTCATCGTGCGCCTCCAGCAAGGCGGGTTCGTGGCCGCCGCGATAACAATGTTCGCCCTGGCCGTACCCCCTATATTGACGAACGCCTACGTGGGCGTCCGTGATGTGGACCCGGCCGTGCGGTCGGCGGCGGTGGCGATGGGGATGACCTCGGGCCAGTTGCTGAGGCAGGTGGAACTTCCCTTAGCCCTGCCAATAGTGATGGCCGGGGTGAGGACCGCTGCCGTCGAAGTGGTAGCCACCGCCACCCTGGCTGCCTATGTGGGTGTCGCCGACCTGGGCTTCAACATCTTTGCCGGCCTGGATACCCGCAACAACGCCGAGACCTTCTCCGGCGCACTGATGGTGGCCGTCCTCGCCTTGCTGGTGGACCTGTTGCTGGCCTCGCTGGCCCGGGCGGTGACCCCGGCCGGAACTCGGGTCAGCACTCGTGACGTCAGGCAACGGGGGACCGGGTTGATGTGGCGCCACGCGGGCGCCCGGGGGTGAAATTAAGGCTATGGCCATGATCAGCTTCGAGGCGGTCTCCAAGCGCTACGGCAACGGGTCGTACGCCGTAGAGAACTTCACCCTGGACGTGGCCGAGGGTGAGCTCTGTGTCCTGGTCGGCCCGTCGGGCGGCGGCAAGACCACGATCCTGCGCATGGTGAACAGGATGGTCGAACCCACCTCCGGACAGGTCCTGGTGGACGGGCGGGATGTGGCCAAGGTCGACCGGGTCGAGTTACGCCGGCGGACCGGCTATGTGATCCAGCAGGCCGGCCTTTTCCCCCATTTGAAAGTGGCCGACAACGTGGCCTCGGTTCCGCACCTCCTCGGCTGGGACCGGGACCGGGTCCGCTCCCGGGTGAGCGAGATGCTGGAACTGGTCGGCCTCGACCCGGGGGAGTTCGCCGACCGTTACCCGAACGAGCTATCAGGCGGTCAGGCCCAGCGCGTCGGCGTGGCCCGGGCGCTGGCCGGCGACCCACCAGTGCTGCTCATGGACGAACCGTTCGGCGCCGTCGACCCCATCGCCCGCGGCCGGCTCCAGCAGGAGTTCCTGGGGCTGCAGGAACGCCTCCACAAGACGGTCATGTTCGTGACGCACGACGTCGACGAGGCCGTCGTCATGGGCAACCGGATCGCCGTCCTCAGCCAGGGAGGCCGCCTCCAGCAGTACGACACGCCGGCCGAAGTGCTCGGCCACCCGGCCACTTCCTTCGTCGCTGACTTCATCGGGGCCGACCGCGGCCTCCGCCGCCTGGCCGTCACGCCGATCGAAGTCGGTGACGTTTACGTCCCGCCCGCTGTCCGTCCGAAGGCGTCCATCGCCGAAGCGGCGGCGGCAGTGGCCGCGGCGGGTGACCACTGGGCGGCGGTGGTGAGCGACAACGGGAGGCTGCTGGGCTGGGTGCAGCCGGCGGAGGTCGAAGACAGGTTGCTCGACGGCGACGGAGCCACGGTTGACCGCTACATGCGGCCGTCGGGGTCGCGCGTCGCCCTCGGCTCGTCGCTCAAGGCCGCCTTCGCCGAAATGTTGCAGCAAGATGCGGCCTGGTTGCCCGTCTTCGACGGCGACCGCTATCTGGGAGTGCTCACGCCGGACACGCTGCATGCTGCCCTGCGCCGCTCCATAGGCGGTGAGCCGGTCCCGGTTTGAGCGAGAGTGGACCGGCGGACGTGGCATCGCTCGAGGCGATGCCAGGCGCGCACCTCGTCAGGAGACCCGCCACCAGGTTCAGAAAATAGGTCGCCAGAGCAAGCCGCAAATCAGCTAAGAAGTTCGGGTGAGGGTTCTCGTGACCGGGAGTTCCGGGCACCTTGGCGAGGCGTTGGTGAGGGCCTTGACCGCGGACGGCGAAGATGTCGTCGGCCTCGACCTGCTACCGTCGCCCGGCACCTCCGTGGTTGGCTCGGTCTCTGACCGTGACCTGGTCCTGCGCTCTACTCGGGGAGTGGGTGCCGTGCTCCATACCGCCACCCTCCACAAGCCTCACATCGGCACTCACGGACGGCAGGCTTTTATCGACACAAATATCTCCGGTACGCTCAATTTACTCGAGGCGGCGGTTGAAAACGGTATAGAGTCGTTCGTTTTTACAAGTACGACAAGCGCGTTCGGCCGCGCTCTTACGGCGGGCACCGGCCAGTCCGCGGTTTGGATAACCGAGGACGTTGTTTCCCTCCCGAGGAACATCTACGGCGTTACGAAAGCGGCGGCCGAAGACCTGTGCGAACTTTTTCAACGGGAATACGGGCTTCCCTGCGTCGTCCTGAGGGTTTCTCGTTTCTTCCCCGAACCGGACGACAGCCCCGAGATCCGCCAGTCTTACGACCACCTCAACCTGAAGGTCAACGAGTTGTTGTACCGCCGTGTCGACCTGGAAGACGTGGTAACCGCGCACCAACTGGCGTTGGAAAGAGCCCCCCAACTTGGATTTGACCGCTACGTCATAAGTGCCACCACGCCCTTCACGCCCGATGACGTGGGCGCTCTGGCCACAGACGTTCCCGGGCTGGTGCGACAGCTGTACCCGGAGTACGAGGAGATTTACGGCCGTCTGGGCTGGACAATGCTCCCGGCCATCGACCGGGTGTACGTAAACGCCCGCGCCCGGCGCCACCTGGGCTGGGCGCCGCGACACGACTTCCGCCATGCCCTCGACTGCCTCCGGTCCGGCCGGGACCCGCGCAGCGAACTGGCACTGGATATTGGGGCCAAGGGTTACCACGCCGAAACTACGGGCATCTACACGACCCGTACCCGGCCGCGCCCCGCTCGGACTTGAACCGCTCGGCGTCCCCCGTGAGCTCGCTCATCGACCTGGTCGACGCCGCCTGGGCCGACGCCCTGGGCTGCCCGATAAGTCAGTTGCACGCGCCCGGAGCGCATCTCGTCCCGGGCGGAGCCTGCCTGGCCGGGTACCGCGGTATATACATGGCCCGCCTGGACCACTCGGTCCTGGTCTACACCCCACCCACCCACTTCGCCGCCGCCCGCCAGGCCATATCCACCACCGCCCCCGAAGAGCTGTTCACCGCCACCTCCTGCTTGCGGATCGCCGGGCCGGACGGCCAGGAGGTATTGGGCCCGTCCTGGCACGGGTTCGTGGACGGGGCCCGGTTCCGGGCCGCCGAAGGCGCCTTCGGCGAGAAGCTCGATCCTGCCGATCACGGACTGGATGAGCTTCGGCGCGCTTGCGGCGAAAACGAGTGGGCCGAGGCCGGATTTAGCCATATCGTCGACGGGTCGTGTGTGGATGCGGTCGTGTACGGGGGCCGGGAGGGCGGCCGCCTGGTGGCAGCCGGCAACATGACGGACTTCCGGGGAATGCCGGCCGACGTGGGCGTGATCACCCACCCTGCCTTCCGGCGCCGGGGCTTGGCCCGGCGACTGGTGTCGCGCATGACAACAGACCAGCTGCCCGATGTCGGCGTGGTGCGCTACCGGGCCCTTCACACCAACCTGGCCTCGCTGGGCGTGGCCGGATCGCTCGGTTTCATCGGGCGGGGCGAGAACCTAGCTGTCCGCCTCGAGCCGGCATGAAACCGTACCTGGCGCACAGAAAGTTATCTCCCTCTTGACCTTCAAGTGGCTTGAAGCTGTTTGCTGTTGGTGTGGACCATCTGTTGACCATCGGCAGTTTCGCCGGCCGCTGCGGCCTGTCGCCTAGCGCGCTGCGTTTTTACGACGAGTGCGAGCTGCTTTCGCCGGTGGCCGTGGACGACTTGACCGGCTACCGCTATTACGACACCAGCCAGGTGGGCGCCGCCATCCTTGTCCGCCGGCTGCGCAGTGCCGAGATGCCGGTACGGGAGGTCCGCCGGTTTATGACCGCCGGCACCGATGAGCGTCGCCGCCTGCTCGAAGCGCATGCTCGCCGCCTCGACCAAAGAGCTGAGACGCTACGGCAGGCACTGGAACAACTGCGTGTCGACCTGGTTCAGCCCACTCCCGAAGGCCCGGGGCAGTGGTGTGCCATATCTGCCGCCGTGCTCGCGGCCGGCTTCGACCAGGTCCGTTTCGCCGCCGACCGGACCGGACGGAGACCGGAACTAGCGGGGATCCTGGTCGAAGCCAGGGAGGGCTCGCTACGGCTGGTGGCCACCGACAGTTATCGCCTGGCCATCAGGGACCTTGTTCTCCATGACCAGAGCGCCGCGATGCCTCTACGCGGTTTCGTACCGCTTGACACGGCAGACGAACTCAGCTCGGTGTTGAACAACACGGGCAACAATACGGATGAGGTCACCCTCCGTCAGCGCCACGACGGGTTCCTCGAAGCCACGGTTGACAGTCGAGCCGTAACCATAGGAGGGAAAGACGAGCGTTTCCCGGATTACGAACAGGTCCTCCTCGGCCTGCCCAGCGGGCGGGGTGGCCTCACAGACCGTCGTGCTCTCTCCAGAGCACTGAAAGAGTCGACGGGTACGAACGGCAAACCTGGCGCGACAGACAGGATGGCCAGGATCGACTTCCAGAGTGGCGCCCTGGTCGTCCGGGGTGAAACCGGGGAGTCGTCAATTGAGGTCTCCTGGGACGGCCCGGAACTGTCCGTCGCCGTCAACCCCGACTTCCTCGCTGAGGCCTTGGACTTGATGGTCGGCTCCGACGTCGTCGTCGACGTTACCGGTCCCCTCCAGCCCGTCACGTTGCGCTCAGCCGATGCCGGGACGTTTACTGTCCTGACGATGCCAATCCGTTCCTGACACTGCCAATCCATTCCTGACACTGCCAATCCGGTCCTGACGACGCCCCTGCGGCCGAGCGCCGGGGTACTCGGCCGGCGGCGACCGGCACCCCTATCCGCTCTGGCATGAGTGCCGTCTGTCATTGCCAACTTCATCCAAAAGAGACTGTGCCGGAACCCATCATGATCACGGCCTGGGCCAGCAGGCCGCTCGAGCAGTGCGGTTGGGGCCGACCGTCCGCTGAAATCGAGTTGCTGGCTGCCCGCCGGCGTGAGGTGCTCGACCTGGTCGCCCGGGGCAACTCGAACGCCGAAATCGCCGGATCGCTGACCTCAACGAGAACACGGTAAAGATGCACGTGGCCCGCATCCTGGAGAAGCTCGACCTTCGCCACCGGGTTCGGGCCGTCATCTACGCCTACGAAACCGGAGTGGTGTCACGGGGCGTGATGCCATAAGCACGCCGCGGACAGCCGCTCCCAAAAACCGGCTCCATTCCGAAAAATTAAACGCCGGCCCGTGTCGATATCCCGAGGAGCCCGATCGTCGTCATAACGAGAGGTTCAAGAACGACGAGAGGTTCCGAAGAGCCCGCCTCGGGCGCCACTTAGCTGAGGCCCGATTCGGAGAGCTCATTCAGGTGGTGCCCCACCAGGTGACCCCCACACAAGCGGGGCCCTTTCGACGGGAGCTTCTTTGGCAACACCCTGTTTTAGTGAGAGCATCAGACGAGGAGGAAATCGATGAGGTACATGTTGACCATTTGCGCTGAAGAGAGCTGGCTCGACGCTTTGAGCCCCGATGAAGGGGCGTCGATCCTGGCCGAGTACGGCGTCTTCTCGAAGGAGATGGCAGAGCGGGGCGTCCTCGAAGGAGGCGAACGGCTCAGGCCCACCAGCGACGCCACGTCCGTGAGGGTCCGCGACGGTGAGGTGCTGACCTTCGACGGCCCGTTCGCCGAAACGAAGGAACAAGTGGGCGGTTATTACATCGTCGACTGCAAAGATCTGGACGAGGCCATAGAAATAGCGGCAAAAATACCGGGAGCCCGTAACGGCACCATCGAAGTGAGGCCGATCTGGCCGATGTGACGCCGGGTACCACAGCTGGTGCGGCTGGTACCACGGTGGGGCGGAATGTCGTGCCAGCTGCGCCGGTGGATAGCGAGGTCCCTGACATCGAGGGCGCCGACATCGAGGGCGCCGACATCGAGGGCTCGGCCACCGCGGGCCCCGACGCCGAGGCCGCGGTGGCCGAGGCGTTCCGCCACGAGTGGGCGCGCGTCCTGGCCTCGATGATCCGCTTCACCGGCGACTGGGACCTTGCGGAGGAATGCGCGCAGGACGCCTTTGCTCAAGCGCTGGTGAAATGGCGGCGCGATGGCATCCCCCGCAAACCCGGCGCCTGGCTCACGACGACGGCCAGGAACCGCGCCCTGGACGCGGTCCGCAGGGCCAACAACGGGACGACGAAACTCGAGGAGTGGGCCCGGCTTTACCCCGAGGACGGCCGGGCCTGGGACGACCCGGAGAGGCCCGGACCGGCCGGCGAGAGTGGCATCGGTGATGACCGTCTGCGGCTGGTCTTCACCTGTTGCCACCCCGCGCTCCCCTTAGAAGCCCGGGTCGCTCTGACTCTACGGTCCCTCTCGGGCCTGACGACCGCTGAGATTGCCAGAGCCTTCCTCGTGCCGGAGCCGACGATGGCACAACGCCTCGTGCGAGCCAAGCGAAAAATCCGTCACGCCAGTATCCCTTACCGCGTCCCGCCCGAGAACCTCTTGCAGGAACGCACGGCCGCCGTGCTCTTCGTCGTATACCTGTTGTTCAATGAGGGTTATTCGGCCACGGCCGGCGACGACCTGGTCCGTGCCCACCTCTCGGACGAAGCCATACGGCTGGCGCGGCTCATGACCGAGCTCATGCCGGACGACCCGGAGGTGCTCGGCTTGCTGGCACTGCTCCTGCTCACCGATGCCCGGCGGGCCGCCCGCGTCGACGGCGGCGGGGACCTCGTGCCGCTCGAAGAACAGGACCGGTCCCGGTGGGACGAGGACAAGATCACAGAGGGCCGCACCCTGCTGAGGGCGGCGGTGCGCCGGCGCCGGCCGGGCCCCTACCAGGTGCAGGCGGCCATTTCCGCCTGTCACGACGCCGCCCACGACGCTGCCTCGACCGACTGGGTGCAGATCGTCGGCCTCTACGGACAGCTGATGAAAATGGTCCCGTCGTCCGTCGTCGAGCTGAACCGGGCCGTTGCTGTTTCTATGGCCGGCGGCCCGGCCGAAGGGCTGCGCGCCGTCGAAGCTCTCGAACTCTCCGGCCGGCTCGACGACCATCATTTGCTGTACGCCGCCCGCGCTGACATGCTCCGCCGCTTGGGCCGCTACGACAAGGCGGCCGCCGACTACGGCCGTGCTCTGCAAAAAGTGAGGAACGGCCCCGAGCGCCGCTACCTCACCCGCCGTCTGCGCGAGACGAGCGAGACCAGCGAGACCAGTGAGACCAGCGAGACGAGGCCGGCCGGCTGATGCATAGCGGCCCCGCGTGGGTGCGCCCACCGGGCCCGCTGATGACCCCCGTCACCATGTCCCGGCCCAGTCTCGCCGGCGCAACTCGAACAGGGCGATCCCGGCGGCAGTGGCCACGTTGAGGCTGCCCACCCGGCCCAGCTGGGGGATGAAAGCGACGGCGTCGCACGCGGCCAGCGTGCCGGCCGACAGCCCGTGGTCCTCGTTGCCTATCGCGATGCAGGCATCGGGGCCGACCGACAACTGGAACAGGGGGACGGCGTGGTCGGCCAGTTCCAGGCCCACGACGGCGAAGCCGTCCTCCCTGGCCGCATCGGCCGCCTCCGCCCCCCGCTCGAACGTCGACCACGAGAGGTAGCGCTCGGTACCCAGCGCCGTCTTGCCTGCCTTGGCCGCCGCCGGGGAGGTGGTCCCCCCGGCCAGGTACAGGTGCTCGACCTTGAAAGCGGCCGCCGTGCGGACGATCGACCCCACGTTGAACGGCGAGCTGACGCCATCGAGCAGCAAGGCGACCCGGCCCGTAGAACGCCGGGCCCAATCCCGGTGCAGCCTCTTCAGATCGGTGGGGCCGAGCTTTCTCACTCCTGGGCCAAGCCATCTATCTCGTGGTGCGCGTCTGCCTCGTGATGCGCACCTACGTCGTGGCGCAAATCTTCCTGCCTCCGGACCTGCAGGACCCGGTACCCGGACTTGGACGCCCGCCTGTGCACGTCCCAACCACCACTTTCGAGCCACTCCGCCAGCGAGTCGGAGCCGAGGTGGCGGTTCACCACCAGCCACGCGCTGGCATCGCCGAGCATCCGGGGCAGCCACGTGGAGAGCAGGTCGTGGAGGGCGTGCTTGCCCACCCTGACGGGCGGGTTGGACCAGATGCCGCTGAAGACGGTACTGGCCGGAACCTGGTCGGGACGGACCACGGTCACGTTGGCCAGGCCGTTCGAAGCGGCATTGGCCCTCGTCAGCTCGAGGGCGCGCAAGTTGACGTCGATCGCCCAGACCTGTGCCGCCGGCGAGCGCCGGGCCAGCGCACAGGCGATCGGCCCGTAGCCGCAACCGAGATCGAGCAGATCCCCCGAAACCGGCGGCGCGGGCGCCTCTTTCAGCAGTGCCATGGTCCCGGGGTCGACCCGGCCCCCCGAGAAAACGCCCCGGTCAGCTAGGAGGTCGAGCTCCATGTCGGCCAGTTTGAGCTCGACGGTCACGGGTTGGGACGGCGCAGACGGCACGGAGGAGAAGTAATGGTCGCCCATCCGGGGAGGAGCCTAGCGTCCGGGGTCTTGGCCCGAGGACCCGGCCAGCCAGGGGGGCCGGACGGACCTAGTCATCCTCCGACCTGCCCGTACAATGTTGCGCCATGGCTCCTTACAGGATCCGGATCTTCGGCGACCCGGTGCTCAAGCGCCGCGCCGAAGAAGTCACCGAGATCGATGGGCGCATCGCCAGACTGGCGGAAGACATGCACATCACGATGAAAGAGGCGCACGGTCTCGGCCTGGCCGCTCCCCAAGTGGGTGTGTCCCGCCGCCTCTTCGTGTACGAGATCGGCAACAGCGGCCCCCGGACCCTCGTGAACCCGGTCATCACGGAAAGGGATGGCGAATGGGAGCACGAAGAAGGTTGCCTGTCGGTGCCGGAGCTCTTTTTTTGGGTCACCCGGCCGCAGCGCGTTCATGTCTCTGGTTACGACCTCGACGGCCGGGAAGTCTCCATCGAGGCCGAGGAGCTGGAGGCCACCCTCTACCAGCACGAAGTGGACCACCTGGACGGTCATCTCATCCTGGAGTTGCTCGACGACGACCAGCGTAAACAGGCCATGCGGGAGGTGCGCCAGAGAGCCGTCACCGGAGGGCCCGGCAGCCGGGCACCCGCCCCCCGTGCACCCGGCACCCGTGCACCCGGCACCCAGGTACCCGGCCCCCGGGGACCGGCTGCGGGCACCGGCGAGGGGACGGCTTCGCAGAGGTGAAACTGGCGTTCCTCGGCACTCCCGAGGTAGCGGCGGGCACGCTACGAGCGCTGGTTGAAGCCGGCCACGACGTGGTCGCGGTGGTGACACGGGCCGACACACGGCGCAGCCGCGGCCCGGCGTCGAGCCCGAGCCCCGTGAAGGCGGCGGCGGTGGAGCTTGGCTTGCCCGTGGTGTACAAGCCGGCGGACATACTGGCCTCCCGGCCCGAGCTCGGAGTGGTGGTCGCGTACGGGAGGCTCATCAAGCCGGACGTGCTGGCCGAGGTACCGATGGTCAACGTCCATTTCTCGCTCCTGCCCCGCTGGAGGGGGGCGGCCCCGGTGGAACGAGCCATTTTGGCCGGTGACCCCGAAACGGGCGTGTGCTTGATGCAGCTGGAGGAGGGCCTCGACACCGGGCCGGTTTATGCGCGGGAGACGACCCCGATCGGCGAGGAAGAGACGGCGGACGAGCTTCGGGCCCGCCTCGGCCGGATCGGCACCGACCTGCTATTGCGTTCCTTGGCCGAAGGCCTCCCCGTCCCGGTGCCCCAGGAGGGCGAGCCGACTTATGCCGCCAAGGTCGAGCCGGCGGAGCTACAGCTCGACTTGACCCGGCCGGCCGAGCTTGTGAACCGGTCGGTGAGGGTAGGTCGAGCATGGACGACGTTTAGAGGAAAGCGCCTGCTGGTCCGCAGGGCTCGAGTGCTTGCAGATGGGCAGGGCCTTACCGCGGGGCAGATCCAGGGGAACAAAGTGGGGACGGGTGACGGGACGCTCGAACTGCAGCTGGTGCAGCCGGAAGGCAAGCCGGTGATGGACGGGGCGGCATGGGCCAGAGGGGCGCGCCCGGCCCCGGATGAACGGCTGGGCCAGTGAGCGCGCCGGCCACCACCCCGAGGGAGACGGCCCGCGGTGTGGCCATCTCGGCCCTCGTAGCGGCCGAGAGCGGGGAACGGGCCAACATGGTCGTGCCCCGGTTGCTCACCGTGTCGGGGCTTGATGATCGGGACAAAGGCTTCGCCACGGAGCTCGCCTATGGCGCCCTCAGGATGTGCCGGGCGTGCGACTGGCTGGTGGGCCAGTTCGCCCGGGGCCAGCTCGAACCCCGCGTCAGGGCGGCAGCCAGGGCCGGGGCCTACCAGCTGGCGTTCATGCGGGTGCCGGCGTACGCGGCTGTTTCGGCGACGGTGGCCGAGGCTCCCCGCCGGGCCCGGCCGCTGCTCAACGCCGTGCTGCGCCGAGTGGCCGGCCTGGTCGAAGCCGGCCCGGTGGCCTGGCCCGACCTCGGGACCCGGCTCAGCTACCCGGACTGGATCATCCGGCGGCTCGGTGAGGACATAGGCCCGGAGCGGGCCATGGCCGCCCTCGAGCAGATGAACATGGCTGCCTCGCCTTCAGTCCGCGCCGATGGCTACATCCAGGACCCCGGCAGCCAGGCGGTCGGGGACTACATGGCCGGGCTGGTCCCGGAAGGAGGGCGCCCTGTCCTCGACATGTGTGCCGCCCCGGGCGGCAAGGCCACGCTGCTGGCTGAGAGCACCCCGTTCGCGGTGGCCGCCGACGTGGCGCCACCACGGGCCAGGATGCTGGCCGGCAACGCTCAGCGCCTTGGCCTTGCCAATCTGAGTGTGGTGGTGGCCGACGGGACGCAGCCGCCGTTCCGGCGTTCCTGCTTCGCCGGGGTACTGGTGGACGCCCCCTGCACCGGCCTGGGTGTGCTCCGGCGCCGCCCTGACGCCCGCTGGCGGGCCCGGCCGGAGGATCCCGAGCGGCTCGCCGCTCTGCAGCGGAGCCTGCTCAAAACGGCGGCGGCGCTGGTGGCACCGGGTGGTGTGCTCGTCTACAGCGTGTGCACGCTCACGAGAGCCGAGACCGTGGATATCGACAATTGGCTGGCCGAAGAGCTGCGGCCGGGTTGGGGCGAAGCTGTCCCGCCGCCGGCCCCGCCCTGGGAACCACTCGGTCGGGGCGCCCTTTTGCTCCCGCAGGCAGCCGGAACGGACGGCATGTTCGTGCTGGCAATCCGTCGGGAAACGTGAGCCTTTGCGGGACGGCGGATATTCGGCCATGATCAGCCGGTGAGTTACCAGGCCAAGGTGCTTACTGTGTCGGACTCCGTCATGCGCGGTGAGCGGGAGGACGAGAGCGGCCCCGCTGTTGCCAAAGCCCTCCAGGAAGCCGGGTTCGAGGTGGTGGAGCAATCAACCGCACCCGATGGAGTGGCCTCGGTGGCCGGAGATCTGACCCGGATGGCTTCCGGGTTCGCGGGCCTGGTCGTCACCACAGGGGGCACCGGGTTCGGCCCCCGGGACCTCACGCCCGAAGGGACCGCCGAGGTGGTTGACCGCCCTGCCCCCGGCCTGGCCGAAACCATGCGCCGCTCGAGCCCGGTCGCACCACTGTCGAGGGGAATGGCGGGGGTGAGGGGCAGTGCCCTAGTCGTCAACCTACCCGGCTCTCCCAAAGGTGCTCTCGAATGCTTGGCCGCCATCGCCGACCTCCTGCCGCACGCCATCGGCATCCTGGCGGGCGAGCAACCCCACTGACACCCGGCGCTCTTCTTTCCGGCGTAGCTCACTGTTGCCGGCGTAGCTCACTGCCCTTTTGAAGCGGCACCACTCGGCTAAGGTCTGCCCGTGCTCCGCCTCGTGTTGCCCAAGGGTTCCTTGGAACGCGCCACTACCGACCTTTTCGAAGCGGCCGACCTCGCCGTTTCGCGACGGTCGGACGTCGATTACAAGGCCAGCGTCAAAGACCACCGGATCTCCGACGTGCGTATCCTCCGGCCCCAAGAGATCCCCCGTTACGTGGCAGACGGGTTGTTCGATATCGGCATTACGGGCCGCGACTGGGTGGAGGAGACCGGCGCGGCGGTGGTCTCGCTCGGTGAGCTGTCGTACTCGAAGTCCACCTCCGACCCGATCAGGATCGTACTTGCAGTGGCGGGCGAATCGCCGTGGGAGTCGGTAAAGGACATGCCTGACGGGGTCAAAGTGTCCACTGAGTACCCGCTGCTGACAGAGCGTTTCTTTGCCAGCAACGGGGTGGACGCCGAGGTGGTCCTGTCTTATGGCGCCACCGAAGCGAAAGTGCCCGAGATTGCCGACGCCGTGGTCGAACTTACAGAGACAGGCCGGGCACTGCGGGCGGCGGGGTTGCGAGTGATCGAAACTGTCCTGATCTCGCACACCGAACTGATCGCCAACCCGTCGGCATACGAGCGCCCTGAACAGCGCAAGGCCATGGAAGATATCAACACGTTGTTGCAAGGCGCGCTGAAAGCACGCGGCCGCGTGCTGGTAAAGCTCAACGTGGCCGCGGCTGACCTCGACACCGTGGTGTCGCTGCTGCCGGCGATGCGCAGCCCGACGGTGTCCGAATTGTTCGGCGGGGGCAGCTACGCGGTCGAGACCGTGGTGGCCAAAGAGGCGATCAACAAGCTGATACCTGAGCTCAAAGATGCCGGCGCCACGGACATAATCGAGCTGCCGATCGGCAAGATCGTCCCTTAGTGGCCGAAAATCCAGGTTCGCCAAGGCAGAAGGAGCCTTCCCGGGAGCCAGGCCGCCCCGGCCGGCCCGGCGAACGGCAATGAGCAGACGGCAAACGGCAATGAGCAAGCCACAAATAGGAAAGGTCGAGCGGTTCGACAAAGAAGTCGGCCTCGGCGAGGTCCGGGCGAGCGATAACCGTGTCTATGGTTTCCATTGCACCGAGATTGGCGATGGCACGCGTGACATAGCGGTCGGGGCCGATGTGGCGTTCGTCGTCGGCGCCGGCCACGGAGGGATGTGGGAGGCCAGGGCACTGGTGAGCCTCACGCAGAGCGGTGAAAAGGTCTCTTCTTAGCCAAACCGTTACCTTTCCCTCACAAGTTCCTCAGCGTCCGGGGGGCACTATGGCCTGAGTAGGCCCTGGAAATGGGCTTGGCCGCAGAGAAAGACGGGAACACCTTGGCAACCACGCGCCGTCAGTTTTTGGCGTTCACAGCGGGGGCAGCGGGCCTCGGGCTGGCCGGCCTGGCTGGCTACGAATGGCCCAAGTCGAACGAAGGCAAAGCGGGTGCCTCGCCCAGGACCGCATCGGCCCCCCCCACCCCGACGACGGAGTACGACGCCAACGAGGCCACGTTCTTCTACTCGCGCCCCGACTTGCACCCGCCCCGGGTCACTGTCGTCCGCCGGCCGTCGCAGCCGTTTGTGCCCGGTCAGGACGAGGGCCTTTTGCTGTTGACGCCAAAGGCGTACGCGGGCCCGGGGGCGGGCCAAGCCGGCCTGATGGTCCGGCAGGCCGACGGCAAGCTGCGCTGGTTCCAGCCCACCGACAAGGCGGCGTTCGACCTCCAGTACCAGGACCTGAACGGCAAACCGGTCCTCACCTGGTGGGAGGGCACGGTGTCCAATGGGACCGGCGCCGGAGAGGCAGTGATCGCGGACCTCAGCTTCAACGAGCTGGCCCGCATTGGCACGGTGGAAGGGCTGGCGCCGGACCTGCACGAGCTCGTCCTCACGGACAAGGGCACTGCCCTCATGACCGCCTACCACCCGGTGGCGGCCGACCTTTCCAGCGTCGGTGGCCCGAAAGACGGCTACCTGCTCGGTGCTGTGGCCCTGGAAGTAGATGTGGCCTCGAAGAAAGTGCTCCAGCGCTGGGAAAGCGTGGACCACGTCAAGCTGGACGAGACCTACCAGGCACTGACCAAGGGGCAGGGGACCGAGAAAGTCCCGTTCGACTATTTCCATATCAACTCGGTCAGTCTTACGCCGGACGGGGAGCTGCTCATTTCGGCCCGCAACACCTGGACGCTTTACAAAGTGAACCGGACCAACGGCCACGTCATATGGCGGTTGAACGGAAAGAAGTCCGACTTCGAACTGAGTTCGGACAGCCGTTTCTACTGGCAGCACCACTCTCGCTACCGCAGCGCCACCATTATGAGCGTGTTCGACGACGGCGCCTCGCCGGCCGAAGAAGCCCAGTCCCGCGCCATAATCCTCTCGGTGGACGAGACTAGGATGAAGGTCACTTTGGAAAAATCGTTTGTCCACCCGGCCCGCCTCCTCGCCCCCAACCAGGGCAGCGTCCAGCTGATGGAAGATGGCGGCGCCTTCGTCGGCTGGGGCGCCCGGCCCTACTTCTCCCGCTTCTCGGCTGACGGCGACCTTGTGCTCGATGCCCGGTTCCCTACGAACATCCAGTCGTACCGGGCTTTTTCGACTGCGTTCGCGGGTCAGCCGACGGACCGTCCGGCCGTAGCCATCGAGGACGACCCCGTCGGCGGGAAGATCGTTTACGTCAGCTGGAACGGCTCCACAGAAGTGGCGGCCTGGGAGGTGCACGCCGGCCCGGCCGGCCAGATGACGCCGGTGGCCCTAGGTGACTGGGCCGATTTCGAGACAGCCATATCGGTAAATAGCTACGGGCCGCACTTCCAGGTCATCGCCCTGGACCGCTCCGGCAAGCAGATCGGGAGCTCAGAGGTCCTGGCCGCGTGAACGGGCCGGTGCCAAGCCCACCGGACGGCGCGGACGACAGGCCGGCGCAGGAGCCCGACGACAGCCCGCCCCCGGCCGGCGGGCGGCACTACGGGCCGGGCAGAGGCTCCGGCGGGTATAAACCCTTGACCCGGCGGGCCATGCTGGCCCGGCTGGCCATGGGTACGGCCGCGGCCGGCGTGGCCGCGGTGCTGGGGACCATCGTCGTCGAGGAGTCGACCCGAAAGGGCCGGCCCGTTCCCACCACCGGTTTCCCGGAAGATCTCGCCGTGCCCCAACTGGCGTCCGAGGCTAACAGCGTCGTTGAAGGGGCGGCTCAGGTCTTCAGGTCTCGTCCGGACCTGCGCCCGCCGACGATCACCGTCGATGTCAGAGCGGCGGACTTCGGGCCCAACCTGGTGCTCACGGACAGCCACGCCGGGCCGGCACAGCAAGGGCC
>DATJUH010000361.1:0-18261 GCA_035502515.1 Acidimicrobiales bacterium | reverse complement strand
GACGAGTCGTGCTCGTCGCCCGGCCTCCCCTCGTCGTGCGAGTGGTCGCCGGCATCGTCCTCGTCGTAACCCTTCCCGCAACGGTTGTAGTTTCCGCCCGGCTCGTGCTCGTGGTCTCACGGAGGACCACGCCAGTCATGTTCGACCTGGTGATCGGCGTCTTGGTGACTGACGTCTTGGTGACTGGCCTGGTCGTGGTTGACAACGAGTTTTCAGTGGTAGGAACAGACGCCCCCTTCCGGCCCGGCCCTTCGGTGGTAGGCGCCGACGTTCCGGGGAAGGAGACGTCGCCAACGCCCCGGCTCCTTCCTGAACCTGGCCTCGACCTGGTCGGAGCCCCCGTGAACGAGGCCGGAGGCGAGTAGCGCGTAGACGTGGGGCCAGAGGGCCGGGTGGTGTTGTACCCCGGTGCAGCCTGGTGCCGCCCCGTCGTCGCGATGGTCGTTGTCGTTTGGGCCACTGTGCTCGCCGCTAGCCGTCGGGGCCTCAAGGCGGCCGACTTGCGCCCGCGGTCCCGAGCCGTGGATGTGGTCACCGCATGGTGCTTGCCGCTCGAGGCGGTGGGCCGCTTCAAACGGCCTTTGCCCCGAGAGTCGCTCGACAGCAGGTGGGCCGGCAGAGTGGTGGACGTCTTGACGCTGGTTATCGTCCCGCCAGGCACCGTCGTCGAACCCGCGATCATGGGTGCGATCAAAGCGCTCGTCGTGGGGGCAGCCGAGGAAGGCGGCGCCGCATTTCTCTTGCCCACGAGGTCGTACAGGCCGAACCCGGCGATGGCGACGAGCACGATGCCGGCGACGACGTACGCGAGTATGCGTTCAAAGGAACTGCCCCAGCTCTTCATTCGAAGTGCCTCCTTCGCCTGCCGGCCGCGTCCATCAAGGCGCGGGCACGGCGGGCCCGCCCCTCGCGTGGCATAGAAGTACAGATGCGCGGTTCCCCCGTTCTGATGCAGCAATCTCAGTTGGCCCCACGAAATACCTGGCTACGCCGTACACAGGGCAGTCGGGCCGCCGGCGGCTGCGGGAACAGCGGCCAATGGGGTACCGAACACCCTGAAGCGGTTCGGAGACCGCCGGGCTGTCGACGCCCGATGCCGTGCCACCTGAGCGGCGTCCACATCGAGTCTCCGCTTGCTTGCCCTCGGGGGCTGCCGCCGGCCGTTCGCGTCCGGGGCTACAAAGGCGCTCGACTTTTTGACCTCGGGGCGACGTCTGCGGACAAGATCCTTGATGCCGGTGCGGAGCCCGGGCCCGGCGCATCTGACAGAGGGCCACGCCGGACCGTAAGTTGTAGATGGGTGGCTGCCGTGGCTCCGTCTCTCATCGTGCTATGAGCCCCAGCGGTACCTGACGGGAAATTAATAAGAAAAAGGGAGAAAGATGCCAGGCACAAGTCCTTTTTTCAATGTCAGGGATTTCGGCGCAGCCGGTAATGGTTCAACCGACGACACGGCGGCCATAACTGCGGCGATAGCAGCCGCCGCTCCATCCACAGCCCCGACGGGCGACACGGTGTTTTTGCCGGCGGGCAAATATCGGGTCTCCTCCACCCTCACAGTGCCGCCCGGCGTGACTCTCCATGGAGCGGGCTGGAACACGCCGGGAGCCCAGGTGAACGTCTTCGCAGGCACATGGATCTACGTTGAAGAAGGCGCTCCCTTCAGCCCCGTCAGCATTACGGGAAGCGGAGGAGCGGTCTGCAACATAGGCTTCAATGTCTTCAACCCCAACGACGCCGGCGCACCCGCGACCGCCCAGCCCATGGTCCACGTTACCGGCAACAACGCCCTCGTCGAAAATATTTGCCTTTACAACCCCTATGCCGGCATTTTCCTCGACGGCGCCGGCCAGGCAGTTATCCGGCGGATCTTCGGCCAACCTCTCTATTACGGGATCCTGATCGACCGCTCTTACGACATCAGCTACATCGATTATGTCCATTTTTGGCCATATTCACACCCTGTCAATACCGGACCGGCGGCTTACCAGCTAGCTAACGGGACGGCCATTGTCCTCTACCGTTGCGACAACCCCCAGCTGAGCAATATTTTCGCCCTCCATTACAACAGGGGGCTCAGTATGTCCGGCTCGGCGGCCGGCCGGCCGCACAAGGTCCACCTTGCGAACGCCGACTTTGACGGCTGTGTGACCGGTATCCACATGAACTCGGCCAACGGGCAGGGCAATGCCTCCCTCCAGATGGCGAACGTGACCACCCAGGCCCCCAGTGTGAGCGGGGCTCCCGCCGGCCACGGCATCTGGGTGGAAGCGACGGCACCCAATACGATGATCCAGGTGTCCAACCTCCGCGTGACCAACTCGAGCCTCAACGCCATCCGCGTCGACGCCGACAATGTGTCATTTTATGGCGAAAACGTCTCCCTCGAAAACTGGCAAGGAGACTCGGGCTTTTATATCGGGTCGCGGTCCTCGTTCGCCTACTTGGGGATGGGCTTCGCCACGACGGCCGGCGGCACACCTTACGCGCCGAAGTCGCAGTTCCGGCTGCCTCGGCCGGCCTAGTTCAGGTAGGCCCAATTCAGTTAGGCCCAATTCAGTTAGGCCCAATGCAGTTAGGCCCAATGCAGTTAGGTCCAGTTCAGTTAGGTCCCGTTCAGTTGGAAAGGTAGTGTATGGCCAAAAGGGTACTCGTCACCGATTATGCGTGGCCTTCTCTTGAAATCGAGAGGAGCATCCTGGACGAGGTTGGGGCCGAACTGCTCGTTGCTCAAAGTGGCCACGAGGCGGAACTGGTGTCCCTGGCGCCCGCCGCCGACGCCATCCTCACCAATTGGAAAAAGGTGCCAAGGGCTGCCCTTGACGCCGCTCCGCAGTGTCTCGTCGTGTCGCGGTACGGGATCGGCGTCGACAATATACCGGTGGAGCATGCCACGACGCTGGGTATCCTCGTGACAAACGTGCCCGATTTCTGCCTGGAGGAAGTCTCCGACCACACGCTGGCCCTTTTGCTTGCTTGCGCCCGGCGGGTCACCCGGTTCGATCGTTTGTCGCACACCGGACAGTGGGACCTGAGCCTGGCCCGTGGGCTGCCCCGGTTACGCGACCAGACGCTCGGGCTCATCGGCTTCGGCCACACCGCCCGCGCTGTGGTCCCCAAGGCCCTGGGCTTCGGCCTGCGGGTGCTCGCTTATACGCCACGCCTCCAGCCCGGCCGCGAAGACGGCGCAGAACTGACCAATGACCTCGAGAAGTTGCTCTCGGAAGCGGACTACGTCTCCCTGCACGCCCCGTCGACCCCATCCACCAGGGGCCTGATCGGAGAAGCAGAGTTGCGAACTATGAAGACAACCGGATATCTGATCAACACTTCCCGTGGCGCGTTGGTAAACGAGGGTGACCTGCTCCGGGCGTTGCGCGAAGGCTGGATAGCAGGCGCGGCTCTAGACGTCCTTGGCCAGGAACCGCCACCTGCGAGCCATCCGCTGTTGGCCTGCGATAACGCCGTCATCACTCCCCACGCCGCCTTCTACTCCGATGCTTCGATTGCGGAGGTGGAGGCCAAAGCCACTAGAAACGTGGTCGACGTGTTATGTGGAAGGCTGCCCGCCAACGTCGTCAACCCTGCTGTTACCCACCAGGGCAACTTTCGGTTGGCCAGGAACCTTTAGGTCTGGTCGGGCACGCTCGGAAGGGAGGGACAACATTAGCGACATCGGAGGTGTGGCCCTGGTCGGCTGCGGTTGGGCCGGCCGTAGGCACGCGGAGGCCTTCATCGCCGAGGGCGCCCGTCTCCTTTGGGCCGTTGACATCGACAGTGACCGCGCATCGGAAGTGGCGAAGCTGCAACCAGGAGCCAAAGCGGCGCCGGACACCGAAGCCCCTTTGTCGGACGCGGCGGTGACGATGGTCGACGTGTGCTTGCCCCACCACGTTCATGCCGCGGTTGGCCTGGCCGCCATCCGAGCGGGCAAAGACGTCCTGTGTGAGAAACCCCTGGCCCCCACGCTCGCCGGCGCCGACCAGATGATGACCGCGGCGGACGGCGCCGGCACTCTGCTGATGGTCGCTGAGAACGAGTGTTTCACCGCCCTCAACCTGGAGATCGGAGCGATGCTGGTTGGGGGGGCCATTGGACAGCCGGCTTTGGTCCAGGCCACCCGCGAGTGCTACCTGCGCGAATCGTTCCTGACCGATCGACCCTGGTTCCTGCGCGAACAGGCCTCGGGTGGCGGGATCGTACTATCGGGCGGCATCCACGACTTCGCCAAACTGCGCATGATGCTGGGCGAAGTCGTCTTCGTCAACAGCCTTCGAGCACCCCAGCGCTTTCACGAGCTGGAGACGGAAGACACTGTAACGATGCTGCTCGGCTTCGAGAACGGTGCGGTCGGCACTTTGGTCGAAAGCTTCTTCATGATCGACCCGACGACGGCGGGCGGGACCGAGGTGCACCGCCTTCGCATCGACGGCGAGTACGGGAGCATTGAGGTCACCAGCCCGGAAACGGTCAGGGTTACGACGGCCGAAGGGGCAAGAGAGGTGACCGTGCCAGCTCGGGATACCTTCCGCGCCGAGGTCAGGGAATTCCTTGATTGCGTGGCCACCAGGCGAGAGCCCATTACCAGTGCCCGTGCCCAGCGTCGTAACCTCGAGCTGGTGGAGGCGGTATACGCCTCGATGGCCTCAGGCTTGCCGGCGCGATTATGACCGGCAACCGGGCCGGAAGACCGGAGGGAACTTGAACAGATGGCGACCAGTTTGACGACGGGACGATGAGGCTCGGGATCTCCACCTGGAGCGTTCCGTGGTCGGTGGGCGTGCCGGGCTACCCCCAGCCGACGCCGCCACTAAGCGTCTTCGACCTCGTGGACAAGGCAGTCGAGCTGAGAGTCGGGGCCCTGCAGATCGCGGACAACCTTCCGCTCCATACGCTGACGGAAGCAGACCTTGAGCGCTTGGGCGAAGTCGCATACCGGCACGGGCTCAGGCTGGAAGTCGGTACGCGCGGCGTTGACCACGACCACCTCGTGCGGTACATCGACATTGCGGCAAAACTCGGGGCACGAACCCTTCGCACCGTTCTGTCGGGCTCGTTGTTGACGGCGGATGAGCTCGCCGGCGCCGAAACGGCCGTCCGGGCCGTACTTGAAGAGCTCGATAAACACGGCGTAACCCTGGCTTTGGAAAACAACGAGGCCTTCAGTGCCATCGAGTACGCGCAGCTGGTCCAGCGGATTTCGAACTCTCACGTGGGCATCTGCCTGGACACTGCGAACTCGCTCGGTCGGCCCGAACTACTGCAAACGCTCGTCGCCCAGCTCGGCTCGCATACAGTCATGCTCCATGCCAAGGACTACGACATCCAGCGCGTCGAGACGCGGATGGGTTTCTCTGTAGTTGGGCGGCCGGCCGGCTATGGGCGGGTTGACTTCGACCATCTGCTGGACGAGTTGCGGGCTCGAGGCCGAAACGACATAAGCGTAATCGTCGAGCATTGGCCCCCTTATGAAGGCACGATCGAGGCGACAGTCCGGCTCGAAGAGGAGTGGGTGTCCCGCAGCGTCGACTTCCTGCGCCCCAAAGTGATCACGTAAGCCAACAAACGCGGGTCGAGCCCATTGACACATCACCACCAAGGAGGCGCGAAATGCCAAAAATAGCCATCGTCGGAGCGGGTGGGTACGTATTCCCGCTAACCCTGATACGCGACATCCTCAGCTTTGAAGCGCTGCAGGAAAGCGAGCTGTCTCTCTACGACCCCGACGCCGGCCGGGTAGCCATAACGTATGACGGTGCCAGGCGACTGGTCGAAGCACACGGGCTCGGGGCCAAGGTCGAGGTCCCTCGAGACCGGAAGGAGGCGCTGGACGGGGCGGACTTCGTCATCTGCACGTTCCAGGTCGGGGGCATCGAAGCGTACGGCTACGACGTGAACGTCCCCCGCCAGTTCGGTGTTGACCAACCCGTCGGCGACACTCTGGGGCCGGGCGGCGTCTTTCGGGGTCTCCGCTCCGTAGGCGCTCTC
Source organism: Acidimicrobiales bacterium (assembly GCA_035502515.1). Classification (GTDB taxonomy): domain Bacteria; phylum Actinomycetota; class Acidimicrobiia; order Acidimicrobiales; family Palsa-688; genus Fen-671. Next base: position 12,273 of record DATJUH010000361.1, on the reverse strand, counting down.
AAAGCGGTGGCAGCTGATATTCGCCAGTATTGCCCCGCAGCCCTCCTGATCGAGTACGCCAACCCCATGTCCATCAACTGCTGGGCCACGTCGGAGTTGGGCGTAAAGACAGTGGGCCTTTGTCATAGCGTTCAGCACACGTCGAAGATGCTGGCCCGCGAACTCAATGTCCCGTACGACGAGGTCACCTTCGACTCGGCCGGCGTCAACCATACCGCCTGGTTCACCACCTTCCGCCACGGTGACGAGGACCTGCTACCACGTATGCGTCAGGTGATGACCGAGCGTCATCTTCGGGCCCCGACCGCCGGTCTGTCGTCGGACGAGCTTTACGCCGGCGGGAGCGAACGGGTCCGGACCGAACTCATGGCCCTCACCGGGTATTTCCACACGGAGTCCAGCCACCATGCCAGCGAGTACTGGTCCTGGTTCCGCAAGAGCCCGGCGCTGGTGGCGCAGTACCTGCCGCAGCGCTGGGACTACTACGAAATCTGCTCAGCCCATTCGCCCGACCACAATGTGGACCAATTCGTGGAGAAATCAAGGGCGGACGGCCTTGCTGCGTCTCAGGAATATGGCGCCTACATCATCGACTCGATGACGACCGGCACCCGACGCGTCATTTATGGCAACGTGCCGAACGAGGGGCTGGTTTCCAACCTCCCGAGTGATTGCTGCGTGGAGGTCGCTTGCCTCATCGACGACCTGGGCCTGCGGCCGGTCAGGTACGGCGCTCTCCCGCCTGCCTGCGCCGCCTTGAACAATGTCCAGATCAACGTGCAAAGGTTGGTAGTCAGGGCTGCCCTCGACGGCGACCGGTCGCTCGTCTATGCCGCCGTGGCACTGGATCCGCTTACAGGGGCATTGCTCACGCTCGACCAGATCCGCCAAATGGTTGACCGGCTCTTCGAACTGGAGGGGCCCTGGCTCGGCCAGTTCACGTAGCCGTTGCCTGCAACCGCTTTCGCATCTGACCGACAGCGGTGGCGTAGTCACCGCTGGTGAAGATACTCGAAGTGCCGCACACGAAAACAGACGCCCCGTTCTCATAGGCCAATACGGCATTATCTTCGCTCACATTGCCATCCACGCCTATCTTCACATCTTCGCGGAGCGAGGCTCTTAGTTCACGTACACGGCCGGCGGTGTGTGGGACCCACCGCTGGCCGGCGAACCCCGGCTCAACGGACATCACCAGCACATTGGGGACCGGCACGTCAACCACCGCGGCGAGCGGCGTAAATGGGTTGATGGCCACACCTGGAGTCATCCCCGCCTCGACGATCATCGACCCGAGCCGAAGCGGGAGCGGCGCCGATTCGATATGAAAATAGAACAAGTCCGCCCCGGCTTGCGCGAACGCGCTCACGTGGTCGGCCGGATTTTGCACCATCATATGGACATGGAGCGGGAGTTGCGTGGCTCGCCGAAGGGCGCTCACCGTGCCGGGCCCGAAAGTAAAGTTCGGGACAAAATGCCCGTCCATTATGTCGATGTGGATCGAGTCCACGCCGGCGTCCTCGAGCTTCTTGGCCTCTCGGCCCAACGCATTCAAATCTGCACACATAATCGACGCCGATAGATGTGCAGGTGGCGTCGTCAGGCCATGGTCGGGACTCGTCACCGTACGTCGCCCAGGCGCACGCTCCGGGGGATAATAGGGCTGGCGCCCGGCTGTTCAGTGGTGGCCGAACCGGCCATAGTGCCGGACCTTACCGCTCTGATCAAGGGATCACCGGCGGCGAGATGGGCGGCCAACGCGCCGACGAAGGCGTCACCTGCGCCCGTAGTATCGACCGCGTGGACTTTTGGTGCCGTAACGTGCTCTTGCTCGCCGGGCGTGAGGACCAGGGCTCCCAGCGGGCCCAGTGTGACCACAACCGCCCGCGGGCCGCGGGCCAGGATCAACTTCGCCGCCCGGCTGGCGCCTTCGATCCCGTCGACGGGCTGGCCGGTCAAGTTCGCTGATTCACTCTCGTTGGCCACCAGCACATCGACGCGTTCGAGCAAGGCCTCGGGGGCGGAGCGGTACGGCGCATAATTGAGCACCACGACGGTGTCGGGGCCGGCAGCATGGGCCGCCCTGTCGACCGCGGCGACCGGGACCTCGAGCTGCGCCACCAGCACGCCGGCGCCGGATATGACCGGCGCGGCGGCGTCGATATCCTCGGTTGTGAGCAAGGCGTTCGCACCGGGAGCAGCGATGATCGAGTTTTCGCCGTCAGGCGTAACGCTGATGAAAGCTGCCCCTGTTTCGGCCGCTTCGGTGGGCAGCACGTGTTTGGTCCCCACCCCTTCCGCGGCCAGGGCTGCCATGCGTCCTTCACCGGCTGCTCCCTGACCAACCCGGCCGATCATCTCGACGTCGGCGCCACAGCGGGCTACGGCCACGGCCTGGTTCGCACCCTTTCCGCCGGCATGGATGTCGAGGACGGCGCCGCTTACGGTCTCGCCGGGTACGGGCCGGCGAGACACCCTCATGACATAGTCGATGTTGATCGAGCCGACGACGACAACTGGCCGGGTTCGGGTAGTCACCGGCTCACAGGATACTTACCGCAGGCTCGGTCAGGAACGGAGTACGCCGGACGGGCGACCTAGCGCCCCTTCAGGATGAACGGTAAAGCTTTCGTCTGGAGGGCAGGGTCGTCCAGGACGGCCACTGCCGTGTAGTTCCCGACGCCGGCCGGCGGCCCGAGCAAACGTGACGGATGGTAAGTGTCGCCGGCGGCCCAGGTCCGGCCGTTCCCCCTGTCGTGGTCCAGGTCGTTACCCGACTGGGCCGGCCGGTGGGGGTGCCGCCTGACGCCGGGGTGCGCCCAGGCGGGCCAGCGACCCGTTGGTCAGACGGAAGAGCCTCCAGTCGTCCAGGGCCTCGGCCCCGAGGGAGGCGTAGAACCGGATCGCCGGCTCGTTCCAGTCGAGCACGGCCCATTCCAGCCTGGCATATCCATGCTCGTCGCACTCACGGGCCAACTGGCGCAATAGGGCACGGCCGACGCCCTGGCCGCGATGCTCGGGCCGAACATAAAGGTCCTCGATGTAGATGCCGTGCACGCCACGCCAAGTCGAGAAGTTCAAGAGCCACAGTGCGCAACCGACCACCTCTTCAGAAATGACGGCTACATGGCCGAAAAGAGCCGGCCGGGGGCCGAACAGAGCCTTGTGAAGTTGCTCACCGGTCAAGCCGCATTGGTCGGCTTCCCTCTCGTACTCGGCCAGTGCGTGGACCAGGCCAACTACAGCCGGGACGTCCGGTGCCTCGACAGGGCGGATAGTCAGCTCAAACGAACCCATAGGTAATTCTGCCTTCTAGCTGTCACGGCGACGCTGAGGGCGTCCCTGGGGCGGCGCCGTGACCCCGGCCAGGGGCCAGGGGGTGCCGTCCCGGTAGCATCGTTGGGCCAAACACGTTTTGGGTAAGTGGTAACTGCTATGGCCGCCAAACCAACCATTTGCTTCCTGCTGCTGGTACACAGGTCGCCTGACCAGGTAGCGAGGCTGGTCGAGGCGGTTTCGCCGTGCCCCGTGCTGGTCCACGTCGATGCCGGCGCCAGCCCGGCGGTGTGGAACGACTTCGGCCAACTGCCGGCGAGGTTCGCCAACGTCAAGCTGACCCCTAGAGCAAGGTCCGCTTGGGGCTCCTGGGGCCTGGTCGAAGCGATGCTCAACGGGATCGGGGTTTCTCTGGACCTCGGCTGCTCGCACCTGGTCAAAATGACCGGTCAGGACTACCTGCTTCGGCCGCTCGAGCAGGTGGCTGACTTCTTGGCCGAGAACCCCGGGATTTCCTTTGTCCCGCATGACAAAATCCCGGTTGGTTTCATCGGCGACAAAGACGGTGGGTTGTCCCGGGTCAGGAACTGGCACGTGGCCGTGCGCAGCCGCCGGGTATCCATTCCGATGAACCGGCGGCCACCACAGGGGGTAACACCGTTTTACGGTGCGGCCGAGTTCGTCATCTCGATGCAACTGGCCAAGTGGCTCCACGAACAGGTTGACCAGCGCCCCGAATTGGTCCGCTTCTTCCGGCGCACATGGGCTCCGGACGAATTGTTCGTCCCCAGCATGGCCATGAGTTCACCCATGGCGGCAGATGTTTCGCCGGCCAACCTGTGGTTCACGGACTGGAGTGCAGGAGGGCCGCACCCGAGGGTCTTCCTGCGGGAAGACATCGAGCGCTTGAGAGCTGTTGCCCTTGGCCAAACGGGGCCGCTGCCGGGAGGACAGGTCAAGCTTTTTGCCCGTAAGTTCGACCTGGCGAAAGACGGCGTCATGCTCGACCTCATCGACCAACAGCTATGGGGTCACCAGGTCAACCGCCCCACCCCTGGAGGGGACCTCACCGTCCCTCGGGGCCAACCTTCGTGAACGCCCACGAGGCGGTGTGGGACCCTGATGCGCTGGCGGCCCGGGCTCGGGAGTTGGCCGGCCACCGCCCCAGAGCCTTACTGGGTCTCACGGGGCCTCCGGGTGCGGGGAAGTCGACTCTGGCCGCCCTGCTCGTCCGGCGGCTCGGCGCAAAAGCCGTCCTGGTGCCGATGGATGGTTTCCATTTCGCCCAGGTGGAACTCCAGCGACTGGGACGGGCGGCACGCAAAGGGGCGCCCGACACCTTCGACGTCGGAGGCTATGTGGCCCTCCTCGACCGCTTGCGCCGCCAGCTGAACGAGACCGTCTATGCCCCAACCTTTCGCCGGGATCTCGAAGAACCCATAGCGGGGGCCATCCCGGTGCCTCCGACGGCTCGCATCGTGGTCACAGAGGGCAACTACCTCCTCGAAAACGCCTGGTCATGGGCCGGCGTCCGGCCGCTGCTCGACGAGGTGTGGTACTTGGAGCTGCCCGAAAAGGTAAGGGTGTCGCGGCTGGTGGCACGCCATATCGCGCACGGCCGAAGTGAGACGGAAGCCCGCCGATGGGTGCACGACGTCGACCAGGCCAACGCAGCCAGGATCGAGGCCGGCCGGGACCGGGCCGACCTGGTGGTGAGGGTGCCCGTGAAGCCGGCGACACCGGCTGGCAGGCACCATCGTCTGTGCCCAGGGTGGGCAAGAGAGACTCCAGCACCTGGTTGAGCGCACCAGTTGGGCTCCCGAGGGCAGTGGGGCCTCCGGTCCAAAGGCCGGCCGTCAGTGAGATTGGTGCCGGTCGCCCTTCGGTGAAATAGGGTCGACCACCAATGTTGTTCGAGCCCGGGTTCCACACGAGCGCTCGCCCCGGCGCCCCGTGCCTGTTGGTACGGGTGCGAGGCGACCTGGTGGCCGTCGAGAGGGCTCCCCACCCCGGTCGGGGCCACTTTCTCGGCCACCTTGACGGGCTGCCCTGCATCGCCGTCGAGGAACAGGAGGCGGAGCGGGCTCAAGTGGCGGAGGGGACAGCGACGCCGGCGACCGAACTTGACACCGCCTTCGTCGGGCTGCGGCAGTTGTGGGCGACCGTGGAAGAGACGGTCTGGGCTATCGCCGGCCGGGCAGTACAGATAGTTTCCTGGGACCGGGCCCACCAATTCTGCGGACGTTGCGCGGTACCGACAGAACTGATGTCGGACGAGCGGGCCCGGCGGTGCCCAAATTGCGGCCTTCCCGCTTACCCGCGCCTGGCCCCGGCTGTGATAGTCCTCATCGAAGGGGCTGACGGAAGGGTACTGCTGGCCAGGAACGCCAGGTTCCCCGCCGGCATGTACTCGTGCGTGGCCGGGTTCGTCGAACCGGGTGAGACCCTGGAGGAGACGGTACACCGCGAGGTGCGTGAAGAGGTCGGCATCGAGGTCACTGACCTGCGCTACTTCGGCAGCCAACCGTGGCCTTTCCCGCACTCGTTGATGATCGGCTTTTTCGCCCGTCACGCCTCGGGGCAACTGAGACCTGACGGGGACGAGATAGCCGAGGCAGCATGGTTCTCGCCCTCGGACCTGCCTGGCCTGCCGGGTGAAATGAGCATTGCCCGCAGCCTCATCGAGGCTTGGCGCCGGCGCTCACTCGGGTAACTCGCCTTCTGCCGCCCAATCACCACCCGTTGTGGTTCAAATGCACAAGAGGTTGAGGAGGCAGAGAGTGTCGACGGTGGTGGTCGGATTGGCTGGCGTGGAAGTCGTGGTCGTAGCCGGCGCTTGGGTCGTCGTCGTCGAGGCCGGCGGACCAGTGGTCGGCACAGTGGTCGGCACAGTGGTCGGCACGGTGGTCGGCACGGTGGTCGGCCCGGTGGTGGGCGCGGACGTGGTTGCTGTCGTCGCCCTTGTCGTCGTCGGGACCGTCGTAGTGGTCACGGGAACCGTTGTCGTCGTCGGCGGTGGCCTGCTCGTCGTGGTCCCTCCAGTTGTCGTGGTCGCTCTGGTGGTAGTGGTGGGAGCGGCCGTCGTGGTCGTGGGTCCTGCCGTGGTCGTCGTCGTTTTAGCCGTCGTCGGGGTGGGCTTTTCGGTCGTGCTCGTTGCCGGTCGCGTCGCCGGCGTTGTGGTGGTGCCCGGCGCCTCCGCCGTCGTGGCCCTGGTGACCGCCGCCGTCGTCGTCGTCGTACCGGCCGCCCTAATGGTCGTTGAAGGAGGTGAAGGGTTGGCAACCGTAGTGGCGAGTTGAGTCCTCGGCATTGAGGCCGTGACTGTCGTAGTGGCCGGACCAGAGGAGGGCGAGGAGCCTACATGAGGCGCCTCCGCCGCCGTCTTCGGTCTCGTGGTTGTCGTGGCACCCGGCGGACGACCCGTAGTTGCCGGCGTGGCCGCAGAAGTTCGACCGGTCGAGGTCGTCGGCCGGGCCGCCCCTCTACGTTTGGGGCGAGTACGTTTGGGTGAGGTAAGAGAACGTTCGGTCGCCGGCCCGGCCACATCAGCGGGTTTCGCCGTGATCAACGGCTGCGGGTCTGTGGTCGTGCTCGATGGCCGAGCCACCGTCGTGGGCGCCACCGTGGTGGCCGGCGACTCGGGCGAGGTGGCTCGGACCTCCACGGTCGTCGTCGACGTTACCCGAGCCACGAAAGTGGTTGTGCTTGCGCCCGTTTTGGGGCCGGGAAGCCGACCCTGCCGTACCCTTTTTCGCTGCGGGCGAACCCGGCCCCCATGGTCCGAAACTGCTCGTCCTGTCCTCCTCCTGACGGTGGTGGCGGTTGCTGTCCGCGTCTGTAAGGTGGCGGTCGTCGCCGGCGTCGTGACGAGGGGGGATGGCGATCGCGTGGGGATCACCAACCGGACGGGGACGGTTGTGCTGACCGGGCCCGTGGCCGCGACAAAAACGCTTCTGGGGGTTACCGTCCGGGGCACGGGCGGGGTCGCCACCTGCGCGGCCAGGGCGCTGGCGGCCGTGACTGCCGCGGCGCCGGCGGCCACCTGGGTGGTGGTGACCAAGGCATGGCCCGCCCCGCTCAACCTGGCCAGAAAAGGGACATCGGCCACCCACGAGACGGGCCCGACGACCCACCGGAGCCGCCCGATCGACACGTTCAGGAGCGCCCTCACAATCGCCGGGTCGAACTGGCTGCCGGCGCAGCGCGTCAGCTCCTGGCGGGCCGCCGCCGGGCTGAGGGCTTTCTTGTACGAGCGGACGGCGGTCATGACCTCGAAGGCGTCCGCCACGGCCACGATACGGGCGCCAAGGGAGATGGCGTCGCCCGACAGGCCGAAGGGGTAGCCGGAGCCGTCGAAGCTCTCGTGGTGCTGCTCGATGGCGAGGCCCCATTCTCCGAGCCAGGGCACCAACGGGGCCACCACCCGCCGGCCTTCGAGCGGGTGACGACGGATCTCGGCCCACTCCTCTTCGGTCGGTTTTCCGGCTTTGTTCAAAATGTGGGGGTGGACGGAAAGCTTGCCGACGTCGTGCAGGAGGGCCGACCAGCGCAGGCGGTCCCGGTCAGCCGTCGGCAGGTGCAGTTCGTCGGCGATCAAATCCGTGAAGGCACGGACCCTTTCAGAGTGGCCGCGTGTCCTTCGGTCATGACGGCTGATGGAAGCGGCCAGCGCAAGTATCTCCTCGGCCACGGCGACCGGAACTGAACTGTTGACTGCGCCCTCGGACTTCGAGGTGCGTTCGAGGTCCCGCGTCAGCCCGGCCCGCCACGCCACCTTAAGTCGTTTGGGGGCCTGGTCGGGGAACAACATGGTCATCTTCAACAGCGCGGCCAGCGGCAGGAGGCGCCGGAAAAGCCGTTCGGAAGCGAAGAACGTGACCGTCGAAGAAATCAGTACTGCCCCCCACCACAGGATGTGCCGTCCTTCGCCTTCACCCCGGGGGACGGCCCGGGCCAGCGCCACCGACACTGCCACCGACAGTGCGAAAGGAGCCAGGATGGCTACGCCCGACACCACGGCTCCTAAAACGGGATGGGAACGCCACCTATCGTTGCGTTTCATAGCACCCTGCCGTCCGGCCGGGCGGGGCGGCAAAAGGCAGGTCCACGGGCTTCACACGGGCCGGCACCGGGTGGGGTTTTACCGGGATCTGGAGTAGGCCGGCCCCGATCACTGCCGCTGGCGCCCACAAGCGGCTGTGCCGGTCGGCCGTTCATGTGTGGTCCCTTGCCCTCTCCTGTCCCGGGGATATTGCCAGTTCATTAACGGTCGGCCGGCTGGCTCACTTGACTGGCTCACTTGACAGGTCGGCAAATATGTCGGTATGACCGACTACGAGCCACTCGACCTTTCTCCCTATTGCAATGCGGGTAAAGCAGAACTGAACGTCGGTGACCCCCGGCTCGGGCACCAGACCCTGCGTGGCCTGCCGTTCATCGTGGCCGAAGACCCGGAACGCTTTTGCATCACACCCGAGGGATCTCCTGTGCGCATTGACGTCAGCCGGCCCGCCCGCCATGTGATCTTCGCCCACCGGCAACTGGCGGCGCCGGCGGGCGATGTCCTAGGCCTGGGGAGCCAAGTGGCGCAGTACCGCTTCCACCTGGCGGGAGGTCCCACGGTTTCTGTCCCGGTCCGGCAGCGCTTCGAAATAGCCATAGTGCCGCAAGGTTGGGGGCTCCTCCCCTACCTGGCCTTTCCCGACCATGCCGATGGTCTTTACCCGCGTTTAGAAGGGCCGTTTGCGTCTGCGGGCTTCCGGCAATGCGAGTCGACCCAGGGGAACGCCGAGGAGTACTTCCTCTGGGCCTGGCCCAACCCGCACCCCGAACTAACCCTCGACGCCATCGAACTGGTACCCAGCGGCCAGCCCTTCGCCGTCGGGGCGATTACCCTCGGCCAAGCAGAGGAGCCCCCGTTCGTACGGGCTGCGGCCCGGCCCGTGGTGATAACCATCGACGGCGACGGTCAGAGCGACAACCTCGAGGTCGAGGTCGACCGGGGCGTGGCCGGCTATGTACAGCCTGTGCCGGCCGAGGACGATGATGCCGTGGCGGGGTGGGGCCGCCGGTCGACGGGTCGCTCTTATGTGCAGGTGGCGTCGTTGCCCTCGGCGACTCTCACCGTCAACAAAGACGGTCAGGAAATCGCCCGCGTGCGCTGGGCTGAAGTCGAGACGGGGCAGCCGGTGGCGAGCGGGCCGGCCCGGGTGCAACTGGCCGACCCCGGACGGAACTGGGCCCACGTACGCGTCCTTGACGCCGGCACCGGGCGTCCCGTCCCGTGCCGGGTGCATTTTCGCCACCCGCTCGGGGTACCGTTCCAGCCGCACGGTCACCACAACCACGTCAATTCGAACATGGGGACCTGGCACATTGACGTCGGCGGCGACGTACGCCTCGGGGACGTGACGTACGCGTACATCGACGGGACCTGCCAGGGGTGGCTCCCTCGAGGGGACGTCCTGGTCGACGTCACCAGGGGGTTCGAGTACACCCCGCTGCACGAACGCGTCCATATCGAGCCTGGCCAACGGGAACTGACGCTGCAGATCTCCCGCTGGACAGATATGGCCGCGTCGGGTTGGTATTCGGGAGACTCGCACGTCCATTTCCTCTCTACTCAAGGTGCGCACCTGGAGCAGCAGTGCGAGGACCTGCGGGTGGTAAACCTCCTTCAGTCACAGTGGGGGTCGTTGTTCACCAACACCGAGGAATTCACGGGGCGGGTGAGCACGACGCCCGACGGGGGCTTCGCCACTTACGTCGGCCAGGAAAACCGCCAGCACTTCTTGGGCCATCTCACGCTATGGGGACTGAAAGAGCCCGTTATGCCCTGGTGCACCGACGGGCCCCACGAGGGCGAGCTCGGCGGTTCGCTCGAATCGACGCTCGCCGATTGGGCCGACCGCGCTCACGCCCAGGGCGGCACCGTCATCATCCCCCACTTCCCGGTGCCCAACGGCGAGCCGGCCGTGCTGGCCACCACCGGCCGTACCGACGCTATCGAATCTCTGAGATGGGACCCCAACCTCGGGGACATCTACTACCGCTACCTCAACGCCGGCTACAAGCTCCCGCTGGTTGGCGGGACAGACAAAATGAGCAGCGGGGTGCCGGTCGGCCTGTACCGCACATATGCCCATCTGGACGAGGAGTTTTCGTACCCGGCCTGGTGCGCCGCCGTGCGGGCGGGGCGCACCTTCCTCTCGGGCGGACCCATCATCCAGCTCACCGTGGACGGCCACGCCATTGGCGGCACCGTCGAGCTGAGCGGCCCCGGGACGGTCCACGTCGAGGCCTCGGCCGAGAGCATTTTCCCTTTATCTTCGCTGGAGATCGTGGTGCAAGGGCGGGTGGTCGCCTCGACCGAGCGGGCCGAGGGGCCGCGCAGCCGTTTGGCGCTGAGCGTGCCGGTCCAGGTCGCCGGCCACTCCTGGGTGGCGGCCAGGTGCCGGGGTGCCGGCGGCAACCACCTCGACGAGTGGGAGCGCCCTGTTTTTGCCCACACTTCACCGGTATATGTCGCTGTCGGCGGCGCCTGGGAGCCGCGCGACCGGGAAGCCGGCCGTTACCTCACCACTCTGGTCGAAGGGGGCCTGGAGTACGTCCGCCATACCGCCACCTACCACCGGGCAGGGATGGTCACCCACCATCACGGGGGGGACGACCACGCCGCCTATATCGAGCGGCCGTTCCTGGAAGCTCTGGCCGCTTTGAAGGCCCGCTACCCCTCGGTGTAACTGCGGGACCAGAGGCGGGACCGGGCCGCCGGTCATGACCCCCCGTCGCCCCTGGCGCGGCTTCGTTTCGGCACATGGCCACCCACTTTGGCATGCTTGGACAATGCCTGTCTGGACGTGCCTGACGTGCGGGAACCAGCACGCCGATACGCCCGACCCGCCGGTCTCGTGCGCCATCTGTACCGACGAACGCCAGTGGGTACCGCCCGGCGGCCAACGCTGGGCCAAAACGGCCGACCTGGCCGCCATGGGCCACCGCAGCGATGTTAGGCCCGTCGAGCCCCGGCTCTTCGGGGTCGGGGCCACCCCGAGCGTCGCCATCGGCCAACGCGCGCTGGTAGTTCAGACCGACGCCGGCAACGTGATGTGGGACCCACCCGGCTTCATCGACGCAGACGCCATCTCGACCGTGCGGGCCATTGGCGGGTTGAAAGCCATCAGCGCCAGCCACCCCCATTTCTACGGGACGATGATGGACTGGGCCGAGGCGTTCGACGCCGCCATTTTCATCCCGGAGGCGGACCAGCAGTGGCTCATGCGGCCGGGCCGGGCGGTGAATTTGTGGGGCGGTCGGCTGGAATTGCTGCCCGGCGTCACCCTGGTCCAGTGCGGTGGCCATTTCGACGGGAGCGCCGTCCTCCATTGGGCCGAAGGGGCTGACGGTGGCGGCGCCTTGCTGGCCGGTGACACGATAATGGTGACGCCCGGTGAGGACCGGGTGACTTTTTTGCGCAGCGCTCCGAACCGCCTTCCACTACCCCGGAGCTTGGTCGAAGGTGTAATGGCGGCCCTGGACGGCCTGGAATACGACCGGATTTACAGCGGGTGGTGGGAACCCACGATCCATTCGGGGGCACGCGCCATCGTCCAGCAGGGCGCGGCCCGATATATCCAGTGGCTCACCGGGGACGCCCTCCACTAATAAATGGCAAAACGAGCGTCATAGCCCCGGCTAGTACCGACGCCGTCGGTGCTTGTACGTGAGTCACGTTCGGTGGCAGTACGCCCGAGGTACTAAGGCCTCCTGTTGCCTGACGGGCTCTTGCGGGCCCGGACCTCCAGAACGCCCGCCATCTCGGCCCAAATACTCGCCCTCCGGCGACATTCGTCGGCCACCTCATAAACGCGTGACAACGGAAGGTTGGCGAGGTAAGTGCTGACGTCTTCGACGCTGACGGCCGTCCTGGACAACCAGGACGTAGGTTCGGCTACCCCAGCGGGGGAGGTCAAGTCAATATGGCCTCGGTCGAACCCA
>DATJUH010000360.1:0-20557 GCA_035502515.1 Acidimicrobiales bacterium | reverse complement strand
GCCGGTAGCGAACGACCGGTTGGCGGCCACGCCGGTCAACATGGCCCAGGCGCCGTCGAGAGCACCAGCCGCCCGGCCGAGCGGGTCGTCACCCACCTCACCGAAAATATCCTCGAGGAGGCGCTGGTCCCCGCCGCCGTGCCCGGGATCGTCGGCCCCCACAATGTCGATGGCCTGTGGCTTTTCCCAGAGCCGGCGCAACGTCAAGCTCGTCTTGCCCTCTCCCCGGCCCCCCGAACGGCTGCCGCTCACGTAGGAACGCTCCTCCACGTCGAGCTCCAGCCTGCCCTCGGTGCCGTTCACCATCACCCGGTAGCCCTCCCATGGGGCGTAGGCCACGAGGTGATAGGTCATGGTGGCCCCCGTGTGGTAGCGGGCCAGCACCGCCATATCGTCCTCGATGCTTATGCCATCGCCAAAAACACTTCGGTCGCGGAGGTACCCATCGTTGCTCTCGGCCTCGAGGTATAGGGCAGCAAGAGCGGGATCCGTGGAGAGGTCGAGGGCGAAGGGGTCGTCCGCGCCGCTTCCTGTCCCGCGGTCGTAGAAGCGGGTGATGCCGCGTTGCTCGGCGTTTTCCCGTCCGTAGAAGCGGAGGTCGCCCACTCCGAAGACCATCACCGGGACGGCGCTGAGCCACCAGTTCACGAGGTCGAAGTGATGGCTCGCTTTGTGCACCATAAGCCCGCCGGAATTACGCTTGTCCCGGTGCCAACGGCGGAAATAATCGGCGCCGTGGACGGTATCGAGCAACCACTCGAAATGGACCGAAGTGGGCTGGCCGACCGCACCTTCCCGCAGGAGCTGCGCGAAGACGCTACTACGGGGGGCGTAGCGATAATTGAAGGTGACCCGCAGGTTTTGCCCCGTGTTTCGTTGCGTCTCGAGTATGGCCTCGCATTTGGCCGCGTCGACCGTTAGGGGCTTTTCACAAATGACGTCGCAGCCGGCCTGCATCGCCTCGATGATGTAACGATGGTGCGTCCTGTCGATAGAGGTGACGATGACCTCGTCCACTCCGTTTTCCTTGAGCAAGGTGGGAAATTCAGCCGGCTCGCAGCAGACAGGCTCGCCGTGTTCAGCCCCGTCCTCCCGGAGCTGGCCCAGCCGGGAGACCGTATAAGCCATCCTGGTGGGGTTCACGTCACATAGGCCCACGAGCTCGGCCCGGTCAGCGTAGGTGGTGGCCAGAGCCGTCGTGTACAGGTTGGACCGGGATCCCGTACCCACCAATGCGTATCGCCTGCGTCGCGCCATCGCGGCATCATACAAAGGTTCGCCTGACGCTCGGCTTGGTCGTTGCCCCTCTCGTAGCCCCGGCGCGCCGGTAGTGCCGGCGCGGAGACGGCTCTAGGGCACCAGACAGGCTCCCGTGGGGCAGGATGGTCCCGTAGACCTCGACACCATCGCCCACGAGCTTTATGGCCTGAAGCCGTCCGAGTTCACTTCTACTCGCGACGCCCGGGCGGCCGAGGCCCGCCGGGAGGGGGACAAAGCCCTGGCCGCCGACGTCAAAAAACTCCGCCGGCCCACTACCGGTGCCTGGTTGGCGAACCTCCTGGCCCGAGAACGCCACGACCAGGTGGACCGCCTGTTGGACCTGGGCGCCTCACTGCGGCAAGCGCAGGAGAAACTGGCTACCGGCGACCTGAGCCGGCTCTCCTCGGAGCGGCACCGCCTGCTGGCGGAGCTGGAGAAAGAGGCCCGCGAGCTGGGCCGTGGTCAGGGCCAATCTGTCGGCGACGCCGCCGCCCAGGAGCTGGCCGCCACACTGGAGGCGGCCCTCGCCGATGAGGAAGCGGCGGCTGCGCTTCGGGCGGGCCGGCTGACCAGCGGGCTGCACTATTCGGGTTTGGGCCTGATGGGCTTCAGACAGGACCGGGACGAGGGCCCGGACGGATCTGGTGGCGGACCTGGTGGTCCTACCGGCGCCCAGCGCTCCGAGGCGCCAAGCCACGGCTCGGAAGGCCCGTCACGTGGCCGGGCGCATCGTGCTCCCGGCCCAGCTGCACCAGGAACAGGACAGCGCCACCAACTCCGGCCCGCGGCTCGACCGCCGACGCGCCAGGAGCGCGATGCCGAACTGGCGGTGAAGACGGCGGAGGCGGCGCTGGCCGCAGCCGACCGGGAGGCGACAGCACGGCGCGCTCACCTGGGCCGGACACGGGACGAACGCGACCGCCGCCGAGCGGACATCGCCGACCTCGAAGGACGCTTGCGGGCTTTGCGAGAAGCAGAGGACGAGGCCGAAGGAGACGCCCGCGCCGCCGAGCAAGCCGTGGAGGCGGCCGACCGGCGGGTGCTGGCGGCCCAGGACGAGCTGGCCCGGGCCAGGGCCGTCCTGGCCGACCGCTGAACTTCCCATATTCAGGGAAAATCGCCCGAATACGACCGGTTCAACCGGCGAGCGACGCGACCGCGGCGGCCGCGCCCAGGTGCTCCAAAGAGCCGAGGGCCTCAGTCAGCAAGGCCCGGAAAGTGGGATCTAGGGCCAATTCGGGCGGGAACACTTCACCGAGGCTCAAGAAGGCGGCCACCGTGCCCTCCGGGCTCGAAGCGAGGGCGGCCGCCGAACGGAGCTTGTCGGAAATGGGGTCGTCCAGCGGCAACGTGGCGCCGGCGTCGCTTTTCCCCACGCTCGCGTACCTCATCCAGGCGGCGACGGCGAGACAGGCATGGCGGGGTTGAGCGCCCGCAGCCAGCCGCGAACTGATCGTACCGAGTAGCCGGTAAGGCAGTTTCTGGCTTCCGTCCATGGCGATCTGGGTCGTGCGATGGCGAAGCACAGGGTTGGCGAACCGGTCCATCAAGTCGTTTTTGTACGCCGTCAGGTCGAAGCCGGCGGGGACGTCAAGGGTGGGGGTGACATCGACGTCCATGAGGGCGCGGGTGTACGTGGCGAAATCGGTTGACCGTACGGTTTCGGCGATGAAGTGGAAACCGGCCAGCGCGCCGAGGTAGGCCAGGGCAGAGTGGCTACCGTTCAAGAGCCGTAGCTTCATTTTCTCATAGGGAGCCACGTCGGCCACCAGGGAGGCCCCGGCTCGCTCCCACGGGGGCCGAGGCCCGGCAAAGCGGTCCTCGATCACCCACTGCGAAAAAGGCTCGGTGACCACCACGCCCTGGTCTTCGAGGCCCAGCAGCCGGAGGGCGAGGTCGCGGTCCTGAGAGGTGGTGGCCGGGACGATACGGTCCACCATCGTGTTCGGGAAGGCGACGTTCTCGGTCACCCAGGAACGCAACCGGCCCGACTGAGGCTGGGGGTAGAGGTCGCAGAAATCGCTGACCAGCTGGCGCAAAGTGGCCCCGTTATGGGGGAAATTGTCGCAGCACAGCACCGTCAGCGGTGGGCTGCCCCGCCGGCGCCTTTGTTCGAACCCGCCGGCCAGCTGGCCGAGGACTGTGAGCGGTGGCCGCCCCGTGGCATCTGCCAGCAATTCCGGGTCGTCACGGCGCAACCGGCGGGTCGACGGGTCGAAGCGGTACCCCTTCTCGGTGACGGTGAGGGTCACGATGTGAGTGGTCGGGCGGCTCATGCGGTCCATCAGTTCCTCGGTCTGCTCAGCCGCGAACAGCGCCTCGCGTACAGCCCCGATCACCCTTACCTCGGTGGTTTCCTCGCTCCTCTGCAAAACGCTGTAAAGGCAGTCCTGAGGCAGGAGCGCTTGGGCTACAGCGCGGCTGCGCTGGGAGACGCCGCAGATACCCCATGAGCGGTCTGTGGCGGCGGCCATTGCGTCCTGGGTGTACACCGCTTGATGGGCACGATGGAAAGCACCGAGGCCGAGGTGGACGATGCCAACCGAGAGCTCACCCGGCCCCGGCCGGGGGCGCCATTCTTCGGGTACGCGGTCGAGGTGGGCCAAGGAAAGTCGCAACGCGTTGTACCGTAGCCCGGTGAAGTGTGGTCACGGAGGGACCGAGGAGAACCCTTTTGGCGCTACCGGCGTGCGTTGTCGTTTTGAGGCCAGAAACAGAGCAATGCCGTTAGTGGCGTGAACGGACGAGGACCTCGTCGGGCGGGACCAGTAGGCGTGTTTGCCGTACCTGGCGCCCCGTCACCTGGGACCGGGGCATCTGGGACCGGGGCATCTGGGACTGGGGCATCTGGGACTGGGGCATTTCAGACCGGAGCATTTCAGACCGAGGGCACTTCCCACCGACCGGGGCACCGCCCCCGTCCGGCCCGCCTCGGGCATGCCGCTTCTCCCGTCGCGCGCCCGGCGCGTTCGGAGCGCCTGGCCGAGGCGGTCCATTGGGCCAGCCTGGTGGCGGCCGTCACCTTCTGGGCCTGGCTGGACCGGCACCTCTGGTTCTTCGGCGATGAGTGGGACTTCCTGGTCAGACGGGGGCTCTCTTACCCGCCGGGCAGCAACCGGAGCATCTGGTTCCCCCACAACGAGCACTGGTCGACGCTGCCGATTTTGATGTGGAGAGGCCTGTACAGCATCTTCCACCTCAGCAGCTACTGGCCCTACCTGGTACCGCTGTTCCTGGCCCAGGCGATCGTCATGCACCTGGCGTGGAGGATGTGCCGGCGCAACGGCGTCGACGCGTGGATAGCGACGGCCGCCGTGGCCCTGCTCGGGTTCCTAGGGGCCGGCGCCGAGGACCTTGCATCGGCGTTCCAGGTCACCTTCGTGGCCTCGGTGCTGTTCGGTTATGTCGCCTTCGACCTCCTCGACCGGCCCGCCCGTCCCGACCGGCCCGCCAGTCCCGACCGGACCGCCAGCCTCGACCGGACCGGCAGCCTCGACCGGACCGCCAGCCTCGACCGGAGCGGTGGGCTGGAGCGGACAGCGCCCCTCGGCCGAAGCCCCAGGGACGGTCAGGTGGCCAGGCGACGGGACATCCTGGCGTCAGTCGCCCTGCTCGCCGGCCTGATGTGCTCGACCATCGGCGACGCCTTTGTCGTCGGCGCCGCCGTGCTCCTGTGGGCCCGGGGCCCGCGCAAACGGGCGGCCGCCGTCCTCGCCCTGCCCGTCGGCAGCTATGTGATCTGGTTCGGCTTCATCGGGCGGCTGGGTCTTACGACGCCGGCGGACCATCTTTCTCTGGCAAAGGTCACATCGCTACCTCAGTACGTGTGGTTCGGCCTGTCCTCCGCCCTGGGACAGACGTTCAACCTCGAGGCGGCCGGCGCCGCCCTACTGGTGGGCCTGGCCGCATGGGTGATCTGGCACTCTCAGTCTCTTTGGCGGGAGAACCCGGCATTGCTGGGCCTGTTCGTAGCCGCGGTGGCCTTTTATGTCGTCGTCGGGTTGGGCCGCGACACCACCTCGGGGGCGACGGCAGTCATCTCGCGCTACGTGTATGTGGGGCTAGCCATCCTGCTGCCGGTAATGGCGAAGGCGCTGAGCTCCGTGAGCCCGTGGCCGGCAGCCCGCTGCGCGGTAGTGGCCCTCCTGGGCATCACTGTGCTCGGCAACGTCGGCCAGGCGCAGGCGTGGGTGTCCAACCAGGTGGCGATCGAGGACAGCCTTAAGCCGGAGCTGGTAGCGACGGCGCGGTTGCTCCTGTCTGGAGTGCCGGATGTTTCCGGTCCGGGCGCGACGCCCATTGCGCTCTACCCCGACTTGCCGGCGGCCAGCATCAGTCGTTTGGCCCGTTCCGGCCAGCTGCCGAAGACATCTGTGACCGCCGCCGAACTGGTCAACGCCCGGGCGCTACTCGCCGTCGGCACGTCGGTCCGTTCGAAGACAGAGCTGACGGCGGGCACCCTTTTCCCCGGCCGCTTCGCATTTGCCGGCGCCGCCCGCTCGACCACTTCACGACGAGCCAACGGCTGCCTCGACTTCGCACCGGAGACGGTCAGCCCACCGATGGAGGTCCGGTTGCGCCTCCCGGCGGGGGAACCAGGGGCTTCCGTGCGAGTCATCTCGTCACCCGCCTCCCCGGGCCTGACGAACCATTTGGCCGCCCTTTTGGTCCCCCCAAGCGGCCCGGCGGCAACGAGCGCGGTCCAGCTAACGGTCCCTCCGGACGGAACCGGTTACCTGAGTGACGACGACCCCGGGGCCCAGCTGCTCCTCTTGTGGGACATCGGCACGCCGCTGGAGCTGTGCGGGCTGGCGTCGGGTTAGCGCTAATTGAGAACCCGGGGGCGGTCCAGGTGCAACAGCTGGCCAACACCGCCGGTGGCTCTTCTGGCTGGCGGCGCCGTCTGGACATGCCGGTCCTGGACATAACCGGGCGGACATGCCGGGCGGACATGGCCGGGGTCACCGCCGCCACCCCCGCCCCCGGTGATCGTGTTCAAGCCGACGCGGAGCTCGTGTGGTCGTGGACGAAACCGAGTCGGCTGGCGGCTGGGGAACTTACGGCACAGTCGTCGCCCGGTGACGTCGAGGTGAATTGTGAGCGCGTGGCACTGGAAAACAGCGCTGGTAGCCGAGCAAGATGACGTTGTGACCCTGCGCACGCACCGGCATCGCCCCTCCCGCCTCGCTCGCACCTGTCCGGCCCGCAACCGGGCTGCCCGCAACCGGGCTGCCCGCAACCGGCCGGCCCGCGACCTGCTCGCCTCGCACGCCCCGGCCCGCAACCGACTGGAGTGGCAATGAGCGTTCAACTGAGCAACTTCGTCCCGCTCGACCTCGATGTGGACCTGTCGAAACACCTCGACGACTTGATGCTCGACGAGTCCGACGACGACGACGAGCCCGTACTCCGGTGGAAAGACGGGCGCCTCGTCGATACCTGGCGGGAGGGCTACCCGTACGACGAGCGCATGCCGCGACCGGATTACGAAGTTGTCAAGCGGCTCCTGCAGATAGAGCTGCTGAGGCTCCAGAACTGGGTCAAAGACCACGGGCGCCGGATCGTGATCCTCTTCGAGGGCCGGGACGCGGCCGGCAAGGGCGGGACCATCAAGCGGTTCACCGAGCACTTGAACCCGCGCGGGTCCACTGTTGTCGCCCTCGAGAAGCCGAACGAGCGCGAGCAGGGTGAGTGGTACTTCCAGCGGTACATCCAGCATCTGCCGTCGGCGGGAGAGATCGTGCTGTTCGACCGGTCCTGGTACAACCGGGCCGGGGTCGAACGGGTGATGGGCTACTGCACCGACGCGCAGTACAACCTTTTCATACGCCAGGTGCCGGAGTTCGAACGCATGCTCACTGACGACAACATTGCCGTGATCAAATTCTGGTTCTCCGTGTCCCGCTCGGAGCAGCGCACAAGGTTCCTGATCCGGCGCATCGACCCGGTACGCCAGTGGAAATTGTCACCCACCGACCTGGCTTCTCTGGACCGCTGGGACGACTACACGGCGGCAAAGGAAGCCATGTTCAGATCCACCGATACCACCTGGGCACCGTGGATAGTCATAAAGAGCAACGACAAAAAGCGAGCCCGGATCGGGGCCATGCGGTACGTGCTCAGCTTGTTCGACTACCCCAACCAGGACCCGGGCATCGTAGGGAAACCGGACCCCTTGATCGTCGGGCCCGCCTCGCAGGTTTACGAGCACGGGGAGACGCCAGGCGGCCCTGGTAACGCCGCATCTTCGGAGCCGCCGGCGGGAGCCGGACAGGTGAGCGTGGGCGCCTCCCCGGCGTCCTGAACCCCGGCGTCCTGAACCCCGGCGTCCTGCACCGGCCGGCGCCTGAGCCTCAGCGCTCTGAACCATCGGCTTGAAACTCTTTTGACCGGCCGCTCGTAGTCCCTGCAAAAGCGCAAGAGGGGTTCTTGCGCGAACCGACCACAGGAGACAGGGACCATGCCATTACTGAGTCGAACCAGCTCCGCCCGCCCCCACCTGAAGATGCCAAACCTGAAGGCGCCAAACCTGAAGACGCCCCACCTCAAGGTATTGGTCCTCGCTTCGGCGGCGGCCCTCACGGGGCTCTGGCAAGCGGGCTCGGTGGTGGCCCCCCAGCCGGCGGCGGCGGCCGGCATCACCATTTCGGCCCACTCGAGCCCGGCGGGCCCGGTCCTGGTCGATTCCAGAGGTTATTCGCTGTACGCCTTCACCGGTGACCTCTCCCCGGCCACCGCCTGCCTTTCGAAGGCCTGCCTGGCGGCGTGGCCGGTTGTCCCTGGCAGCAGTGCCATTACGGCTGGTCCCGGCGTCAGTTCGAAGGGCCTCGGCCAAGAAAACCGCAAGGGCATCGGGGAGCAGGAAACGTACTTCGGCCAGCCCCTGTACTACTTTGTCGGTGACAAGGCGCCTGGGCAGACCAACGGCGAGGGCGTTACCTCATTTGACGGCGACTGGTGGCTGGTCTCGCCGTCCGGTCATCCCGCGGCCGAGCGAGCCAAGGTGGGGGTCGAAGTCTCCTCGGCCGGGTTGGTCCTCAGCGCAACGACGGGGTTCGGGACGACGAGGACGCTGTATGCCCTGTCCTCGGATTCGCCGACGTCCAGCGCCTGCACCGGATCATGCCTGGCCTTCTGGCCCGCTCTGTACAGCAACGGCCCGGCTGTAGCCGGCAAAGGCGTCGACGCCTCGGAGCTCGGCCTGCTCCACCGGCCGGATGGCACGACCCAGGTCACCTACGACGGCCAACCTCTCTACCTGTTCTTCTCTGACCTCGTTTTCGGGGCTGCCCCCGGCCTGGCCGGCGGGAACAGCGTGATCGACCCCACCGCCAACGGCGTTTGGTACAGCCTGTCGCCTCAGGGTTTCGCCTCGGCCGGGGCGGCCAAGGTCAAAGTTGAGGCGTCTTCAGCCGGGAAGATCCTGGCGTTCGAAGGCGCTCATAACGCTGCCGCCACGGTGTACGCGTTCACGGGCAAGACCTGCACCGGCAAGTGTGCCATTGCCTGGCCTCCGGTCCTGACCAGCCAGCCTTGCGTGGCCGGCAGCGGGGTCACGGCGTCCAAGCTGGGCGCTGTGCAACTGGCGGACGGGAGCTTCCAGGTGACCTACAACGGCCATCCCCTGTACATGTTCTTCAAGGGCCTCAACAGCTCGACCGTCGGGGCCGGGATAACCGCCTTCGGGGGCAAGTGGCAGGTCATCACGGCAGCCGGCACGGTGCCCGGCAGCTCTGCCGCTACAACACCGACCACGACGGCCAAAGCGGGCACGACGACCACCACCGCCGCCGGCACGACAACGACGACTTCAGCTTCGGGCGGCGGGTATTAGACGGCACCCGTGAGGCCGTTCGGGCTAAGAGCCTCTCAGGCTGAGGGTTCCCGGCAGCACTCCGCGGGGGCGGGGCCTTTCAGTCTGACGGTTTTCAGACCGTCGTCCTCCCGGGCTTGCCCGCCGGCGCGTCGGCTTCGCTGGCAGCCGACGCACCGGCCGCTTTACACGGCGGGCACCGCTTCGCGCTCGTCCCTCGTCGAGTGCCGCCGGCGTGCTCCGGGGGATGAGCGCGATCCTTATCGTGCCTTGTGGCGCCGTATGGACCGGGAAATATGGACCGTCCGGGCTCGATTAATCGTCGCGTACCGCTTGATTGCCCTGGGCGCTACGGCCAGCGGCGCAGGAGACCGGTCGGTACCCGGGCGCCGTGCACCAGGACGTTGTAGGTGATGACGGCAATGGCCAGGTGCATCGCCATCAGGACGGCAACCGCCTTGGCCGGTTGGCCCTTCATGTAGATGTAAATGTCGGGCAGCCAGAGGAACAGCGTTACGAGTACCGCCAGGCGGAAGAAGAGCCACCTGGGCGACGACGATACCCGGGTCACGACCGGCCAGGCGGCACAGGCGATAAGGACCCCGACGACGGTCAGTTTCGAGTAGTCAGCGAACTGGAAGTGGGGGTACCCCTTGGTCTCGGGGAAGGCGGCGGTAGCCGCGGCCACGAGGGCGGCGTCGGCCAAAAGCGAGCCGACGATTGCTGCCACTGTGGCGAGGACCACCGTCAAGGCCGATGGCTGCGGGTTGCCCCGGGGGAAGTCCACCCGGGCCAGCTCGAGCGCCCGTTCGAGCATTGTCGGGGTCTGACGTGCCACGACGCCTATGAGCTAGGCGCCCCGTGCCTGATACGCTCGTGCTCCGCACCGGCGGTCCACTGAGCTGAGCCAAAGAGGAATGAGAAAGGGTGCCTGACCAGGAGAGGTCTCGGGAGCGCAGCCTGCACCGCCCGGCCGGCTCGCTGGCCAGAGGGCCATGGTCTCTGGAGCTCGGCCAGGCCGAGGCGGGCTGGTCATGGTCGTCTCTTCGAGTCCTGACCCTCGCTGCCGGCGGTTCTGAGAACTTCCAATCCGGGACCGACGAGGTGCTTGTACTACCTCTGGCCGGTTCCTGCCTGGTGGAGTGTGACGGCACAGAGCACCGTCTGAACGGCCGGCCAGGCGTGTTCGACGGACCTACCGACTTTTGCTACGTACCGGCCGGGTCGAGCGTTCGTATATCCAGCCCGGACGGCGGCCGCTTCGCCCTCCCCGGGGCAGCCGCCGCCGCCGCCGGCCTGCCTCTTCGCTACCAACCGGCCGAGGGTGTACCTGTCGAGCTGCGCGGCGCGGGGAACTGCTCGCGACGCATCGTGAACTACTGCATGCCGGCATCGTTCGAAGCGAGCCGGCTGATGGCCTGCGAGGTCGTCACGCCCGGCGGGAACTGGTCGTCCTACCCGCCTCACAAGCACGACGAGGAGAAAGTGGACGAGACCGAGCTCGAAGAGATCTACTACTTCGAGGTGGGCGATGGGGCAGGCGGCCAACCGGGTTTCGCTTTCCAACGCGTCTATGGTGCTCCCGGCCGGCCAATCGACGTCCTGGCCGAGGTCCGCACCGGCGACGTCGTGGTCATCCCCCACGGCTACCACGGGCCCTCGATGGCGGCGCCCGGGTATGACCTCTATTACTTGAACGTGATGGCCGGCCCCGGTGAGCGGGCCTGGCTGGCCACAGACGACCCCGCCCACGGCTGGGTCAGGTCGACATGGGCCGGCCTGCCGGTTGACCCCCGCCTGTTGCCGAACGGCAGTGCCGTCCTCGGAGGTACGAAATGAGCACCGTCCGCCTTACGGTGGCCCAGGCCACAGTCCGCTTCCTGGCCCAACAGCGCAGTGAACGGGACGGCCGGGAGCACCGCCTCGTCGAAGGTTGCTTCGGGATCTTCGGCCACGGCAACGTCGCCGGCCTCGGCGAGGCACTGCTCGAAGCGGAGATCGAGACCCCCGGCGCCCTGTTGTACCGCCAGGGCCGCAACGAGCAGGGCATGGTCCATGCGGCGGTGGCTTTTGCCCGAATGCGCAACCGCCTGTCGACCATGGCGTGCACGTCGTCGATCGGGCCCGGTGCCACCAACATGGTCACGGGCGCGGCGCTGGCCACCATCAACCGCCTGCCCGTCCTCCTGCTGCCGGGGGACCTGTTCGCCACCCGGGTGGCCGACCCGGTCCTCCAGCAGCTCGAGCACCTCGGCTTCCCGGACGTGTCCGTGAACGACGCCTTCCGCCCCGTCTGCTGCTTCTTCGACCGGGTCGAGCGGCCCGAACAGCTGCCGGACGCGTTGCTCGGCGCCATGCGGGTGTTGAGCGACCCGGCCGAGACAGGGGCGGTGACCGTCTGCCTCCCTCAGGACGTACAGACCGAGGCCTTCGATTGGCCCGAGGAACTCTTCGCCCCCCGCACCTGGCATGTCGACCGGGCCGTGCCCGACCCGGCGGCGCTGGCCCGGGCCCGGGACGTCCTGCTCGGCGCCCGCCGGCCGCTCCTGGTCGCCGGGGGAGGGGTCATCTATTCGGAGGCCACCGAAGCCCTCCGCGCCTGGGCCGAGGCAACCGGCGTCCCGGTGGCGGAAACCCAGGCCGGCAAGGGTTCGCTCCCCTATGACCATCCCCAGGCTGTCGGGGCCATCGGCGCCACCGGGACCACTGCGGCCAACGCGCTGGCCCGGGAGGCCGACGTCGTCATCGGCGTCGGCACGCGCTGGAGCGACTTCACGACGGCGTCGAGGACGGCCTTCGGCCCGGAGGCCAGGTTCATCAGTTGCAACATCACCCGCTTCGATGCGGCCAAGAACGCCGGTACCGCCGTCCTGGGGGACGCCCGCACGACGCTGGTGCAGCTGAAGGAAGCCGTAGCCGGGTGGTCCGTCGACCCTTCCTACCGCGACGAGTCGGGCCGGTTGGCCAAAGAGTGGGACGCCACCGTCGAGCAGGCGTACAAGCTCGGGCACCACCCCCTGCCGGCGCAGTCTGAGGTCATCGGCGTGGTCAACGACGTGAGCGGCCCCCGGGATGTGGTCGTGTGTGCGGCGGGCTCGATGCCGGGCGAGCTCCACAAGCTGTGGCGCACGCGGGACCCGAAGGGCTACCACGTCGAGTACGGCTATTCCTGCATGGGTTACGAGATTGCCGGCGGTCTGGGCGCCAAACTGGCGGCGCCTGACCGGGAGGTCTATGTGCTGGTGGGGGACGGGTCGTACCTGATGATGGCCCAGGAGCTGGTCACGGCCGTCCAGGAGCGGGTGAAGCTCACGGTGGTGCTGGTCAACAACCACGGCTTCGCCTCGATTGGCGCCCTCTCGGAGTCGGTCGGCACGCAGCGGTTCGCCACCGCGTTCCGCTACCGGGGACAGGCCACCGGGCGCCTCGATGGCCCACCGCTCCCGCTCGACTTCGCCGCCAACGCCAGCAGCCTGGGGGTGCCGGCGTCACGCGTTCACACAGTCGAGGAACTGAGGGCGGCGCTGGAAAAGGCGAAGTCGGCGACGGGGCCCGTGCTCATCGAGATCGAGACCGACCCGTTGGTGCCGGCCCCGTCCAGTGAGTCCTGGTGGGATGTGGCCGTGGCCGAAGTCTCTCGCCTCGAGAGCACGGCGCCGGCCCGCAAGTCCTACCAGGAGGGCAAGGCGCACCAACGGCGCTACCTGTGAGGCGGTAGACCGGTGAGGCCAGCGAGGCAGTGAGGCCAGCGAGGCCAGCGAGGTTTGGCGAGGTTGGCAAGGTTGGCGAGGTGAGCCCAGCCGCCGTTCCCAGTCGAGGAGGAGACATGAAAGTAATCGGGCATTGGACAGGCGGCAAGCCGGTGGAGGGCATCTCGGGCCGCAGCGGCCCTGTCTTCGACCCGGCCCGTGGTGAACAAACGGCTGAAGTTGCCTTTGCCGGCGCCGATGAAGTCGACGCTGCGGTGCGTGCCGCCACGGACGCTTTCGAACAATGGTCCGGTGCTTCGCTCAGTGCCAGGACCAAGGTGCTGTTCGCCTTCCGGGAACTGGTCAACGCCCACGTCGAAAAACTGGCAGCCGTCCTCTCGGACGAGCACGGCAAGGTTATTTCGGACGCCCGCGGCGAAGTCCAGCGCGGGCTCGAGGTGGTGGAGTTCGCGTGCGGCATCCCGCAGCTGTTGAAGGGCGAGTACTCCGACCAGGTGTCCACCGGCGTGGACATGTTCTCGTACCGGCAACCGCTCGGGGTCGTCGGCGGGATCACGCCGTTCAACTTCCCGGTCATGGTCCCCATGTGGATGCACCCGGTGGCCATCGCCTGCGGCAATACGTTCGTCTTGAAGCCCAGCGAGCGTGACCCGTCCGCGTCCATGCTGGTGGCCGAGCTGTGGGCGGAAGCGGGGTTGCCGGACGGGGTGTTCAACGTGGTGAACGGCGACAAGGTGGCGGTCGACGCCCTCCTCGACCACCCCGGTGTGGCCGCCGTCTCCTTCGTCGGGTCGACACCTATCGCCAAGTACGTCTATTCCCGGGCGACGGCATCGGGCAAGCGGGCGCAAGCCCTCGGGGGGGCCAAGAACCACGCCGTCGTGCTCCCCGATGCGGACGTCGACTTCGCCGCCGACCACGTGGTGGCGGCCGCCTTCGGCTCGGCCGGCGAGAGGTGCATGGCCATTTCGGCCACCGTGGCCGTGGGCGAGGCCGCCGATGCGCTGGTCGAGGTGCTGCGGGACAAGGGGGCGGCGATATGCGTGGGCCCTGGCCGGGAGGAGCAAAGCGAGATGGGCCCGGTGATAACCCGCCACGCCAGAGACCGCATCGTCGGCTACATCGACCGGAGCGAAGAAGCGGGTGCGCACGTCGCCCTCGATGGCCGCAGCTTCCGGGTCGCCGGCCACGAGAACGGCTTTTTCGTCGGCCCGACCATCATCGACCGGGTCACCCCGGCCATGGAGGTTTACCGGGACGAGATCTTCGGCCCCGTCCTTTCCGTGCTGCGGGCCGGTACGGCAGACGAAGCGGTAGCCCTCATCAACGCCAACCCCTATGGGAACGGGACGGCACTGTTCACGTCGTCGGGCGAAGCCGCCCGTCGGTTCCACCGCGGCGTCAACGTCGGCATGGTCGGCATAAACGTGCCCATCCCGGTGCCGATGGCGTACTACTCGTTCGGAGGGTGGAAGGACTCGCTGTTCGGCGAGCGCCGCGTCCACGGCCCCGAAGGGATCTCGTTCTATACGAGGGCCAAGGTGGTGACGTCACGCTGGCCGGCACCGAGGGCGGCAACGGGGGCGTCTTCGGGGGCGTCGTACCATTTCCCCACCACCAGCTGAAGCGGGGAGCTGCGGGCAGCGGGGAGCTGCGGGTGGCGGGGAGCTGCGGGCAGCGGGTAGCGGGCTGGCGGGGAGCTGCGGGTAGCGGGGAGCGGCCTGGCCGGCCTCGGTCCGGTGGACCCCTTTTGCCTCCTTCTCGGTGCAAAACGGCCTTTTTGTCGCGATCGGATGTCGTCTTTTGCATCCAAACGCGACGAGAAGGCCCGGCTGCACCGAGAAGGAGGCTCGACCCCGAGGGTGGCAGTCAGCATTATCCGGCACACCAGCGCAGACAAGGCCCGCTGAGCGCTGCCCCGGGCCTAACACTAACCCGTGACATCCGGGAGGGCGGCGAGTTCGGAGACGCGGACCGGGCGGCGCTCCAGGTGGGAGAGCTTGGCCGCCAGCCCGAGGACCAGCGCTGCTCGCCCGTCACGACCGGTCGTCGGCGGGGCCGCCCCGGACCTGACGGCGGCCGCGAAGGCCTCCCATTGGCGAAGGTAAGACGCGGTGTAGCGCTCGATGAAGAAGTAGGGCAGGGTGGCCTGCCTGGTGCCGCCGGCGTTGCGGACGAGGGCCGTGTCGACCAGCGGGTTGTCCGAGGCGGCCAGCCCGTCAGCGCCCAGCACCTCGACGCGCTGGTCGTAACCGTAGGTGGCTCGCCGGCTGTTGTCGATCACAGTCAGGCACTCGTTTTCGTGCCACAGCGTGACTACCGCGGTATCGACGTCGCCGAACTCGGCCAGCTCCGGGACGACCCGCACCGAACCAGTGGCGAAGACCTCCACGACCTCGCTCCCCACCACGTACCGCGCCATGTCGAAGTCGTGGATGGTCATGTCCAGGAATATGCCGCCCGAGGTGCGGGCGTAGGCCATCGGCGGAGGGCCGGGGTCACGGCTGGTTATGCGGGCCACGTGCGGCGGGCCCACGGTCCCGCCCGCCACCGCGTCGCGGACGGCGGCATGCGAAGCGTCGAAGCGCCGGTTGAAACCGACCATCAGCGGCACCCCGGTAACGGCCACCGCCGACAGCGCGCTGTCAACCTCGGCCAAGTCGAGTGAGATGGGCTTTTCACAGAAAACGGCTTTCCCCGCCTCCGCGGCGGCGACGATCAGAGGCACATGGGTCTCCGTCGGGGAGCAGATGGCGACGGCATCGACGGCGGGGTGGCCGACGAGCTGCCCGGTCTCGAGCACCGGGACGCCGAACCTCCGGGCCACGTCGTGCGCCAGGGGTGTCACTGCGTCGGAGACAGCCGCCAGTGTGGCCCCGGGCACCTGCGTCGCCAGCAGCTCGGCGTGCATGCGGCCGATGCGCCCCGTACCGATGACGCCGACGCGGAGCGGGCTGCCGGCGGCGGGCTCGGCTCCGGCGACGGACGCGTGAGCAGTCGCGCTCACGGTGTGCCCGTCCCGCCCGCCATCGCTCCGTGCAGGTAATCGATGCTGGCCTTGACGTCGGCCGCCGGGTCGACCGGAGCGGGTGCGGTCCCCGCCGCCGGCTCCGGGATCGTCGTGTCCTGCTCGAGCACGTACCAGCCGGCGTAGCCTCTGTCTTCGAGGGCCCTGACGACGCCGGCGATGTCGACGTCGCCCCGCCCGAGCGCCTGGAAGAGGCCGGTCCGGGTGGCGTCGAGCAGGGTGGTCTCGTGCTCCCGGACAGCCGGGGCCAGCGCCATGTCGACGTCTTTCAGGTGGACCAACCCCACCCGTTCGGCGTGGTCCGCCGCAAAAGCCACCGGGTCGGCGCCGCCGATGGAAAAGTGGCCCGTATCGAGGCAGAACTTGACGTCGGAGCGCTGCAGGACGTGCTGCACGTGCTCGGCCCGCTCGACCAGGGTGCCGACGTGCGGGTGGAGTACCTGGGTCAGGCCGTGGGCGGCGCATACGCGTTCCACCATGGCCAGGCCGGACGCAAAGTCATCCCACTGCCGCTCGTCCAGCTCGAACGGGGCCGACCACTCGGCGTCGACTACGGCGGCGGTCACGAAGTAGCTCCCGCCTGACCCGGCCAGCAGACGAGCGGCCTGCTCGGCATCGCGCTCCGCTTGTTGTCTCACGGCCGGGTCATGAACGGCGACGGGAACGAAGCCCCCGACAGCGCCGAGCGAATAGCTCGACAACAGGGCGCCAATTTGGGCCGGGTCGTCCCCGAGGTAACCGAGAGCACCAAGCTCGCTCGCCTTCAGGCCCAGCCGGTGCATTTCCGCCAGCACCCGGTCCCGGGGCAACATGATCCCCCACCCCGGCACCTCGCATACCCCCCATGAGATGGGCGCGCCGGCGAGGCGGTCGAGGACGCCGCCCGGGGGCGCCTTCACCCCTGGCCCCGGGCCGGGGCCACTGCTGTTGCCCCGTTGAAGTGGCCGGCCGCCGGCGGCATGCTGACGGGCCGGCCCTGCCGGCACGATTCGTCTGCAGCCAGGGCGAGGTCGAAGGCGGCCAGTGCGTCGGCTCCGGTGACCAGGGGCGGTGTGCCCTCGGTTATAGCCCGGGCGAAATGGTCGAGCTCGGAGGCAAAAGCCGCTGCATACCGGCCGGGAAAGGTCTGGGTGAGGGGACGGCTGGCCGCGCCCGCGGTACGCCATTCGTAGCCGTATTGGAACGGTTCGTCGATCCGCACAGTGGCCCGGCTTCCCATCAGCTCGGTCGAACTTTCGTAGCCGTAACCGGCCACACGCGAGATGTCGAGCACGCCCAGGGCGCCGTTCGAAAACGTGAGCACGACCACCACCGTGCCCAGGTCGCCGGTCTCGGCGAAACCCGGGCCGGAAAGGGCGGCCCCATAGGCGCTGACAGACGCCACCTCGCCCACCAGCCACCTCGCCGCGTCAAAGTCATGGATCCCCATGTCGACGAAGATGCCTCCCGACCCGGTCAGGAACTCCGGCCGGGGCGGGGCCATGTCCCGTTGGGACCCCCGGAACAGGTGCACGTCACCCAGCTCGCCCGCCTTTACCCGGGCGGCAGCCGCCGCGTAGGAGGGGTCGAAACGGCGGTGGAAACCCACCTGGAGCTTCAGGCCAACGGCCTCGGACGCGGCCACGAGCTCAACCGTCAGGTCACGGTCCAGCGAGAGCGGCTTCTCACAAAACACGTGCTTCCCGGCTCGAAATGCGCTCAGCGCCAGATCGGCGTGGGCTCCGGTGGGTGCCGCGATCACGACGCCGTCCAGCGCCGGGTCGGCGACCAGGTCGTCGTAGGAAGGGACGGCAACGGCTCCCAGCTCTGCCGCTATTCGGGCCGCACTGCCGGATCGGGGGTCGTACACCCCCACCAGCTGGGCGGACGGGCATCTGAGGGCGAGGTTCCGGGCGTGGACCGCGCCCATCCGTCCCAGCCCGGCTACGGCCAGGTGGGCCTTGCCGCGGCGCGGCTTGGTCTTATCAGCTCTCGGCATGGCGGTTCCCTCTGGCCCAAGGTGATCATGGACCAACTGTGGTCGGCGGCACCGACACTAGCTGGCCCGGCCCCGGCCGCCCGAGCCGGCCGTACCGGCCGTGCCGGAGGCGAACCAGAGCCAACCGGCCCGGTCCCTTCGGCCGGGCGGTGTCTGGGCGCGCTAGATGTTCTTATCGTTACCTTGGCGCGCACAAGTGGCCGTGACCTGACCTGCAGACCGCTACAAGCCGGACCGCCCACACTTCCGCTCGTGGTCCTCGCCGCCAGCCCGAGGAGCACTACCTCGACGAGGCCTCTCCCGGCACTTCGACGTCGCCGGGGTGACGGTGCGGCATCGACTTCGCCGGGATCTGCCCCAGACGGCCGGCCTGGTAGTCCTCCATGGCTTTGACGATCTCTTCCTTGGTGTTCATCACGAAGGGGCCGTAGTGCACGACCGGCTCCCGTATCGGCAGGCCGCCCAGGAGCAGGACCTCCAGGTTGGGGCTGGCCACCTCCTGGGACCGCTCGGCGCCGATGTCGATGTAGTCGCCCGGTCCGAACACGACGAGCTGGCCCATATGCACGGGACGGCGCTCCTCACCGGCATAGCCTCTGCCCGCCAGCACGTAGGCCAGCGAATTGAAATCAGGGCGCCACGGCAGCTTCATGTCCGCGCCCGGGCTGACGGTCGCGTGCAGCATGGTTATCGGGGTGAACGTGGACCCGGGCCCGTCGTAACCGGCCACTTGGCCCGCGATCACCCTCAGCAGGGCGCCGCCGTCCTCGGTCGTGAGGAGCGTGGCTTCCTTTCCCCTGATGTCCTGGTACCGGGGCGGGTTCCACTTGTTGGCCCGGGGCAGGTTGACCCACAGCTGGATGCCATGGAAAAGGCCACCCGTGACCACCAGCGATTCCGGCGGGGCTTCGATGTGCAGGATGCCGGCGCCGGCCGTCATCCACTGGGTATCGCCGTTGGTTATGCGGCCCCCGCCGCCGTTGGAGTCCTGGTGCTCGAATATCCCATCGATGATGTAGGTGACAGTCTCGAACCCTCTGTGGGGGTGCCAAGGAGTGCCTTTTGGCTCACCGGGCCCGTAGTCCACCTCGCCCATCTGGTCCATATGGACGAAGGGGTCCAGCTCGGACTGCGGCACTCCCGCAAATGCCCGCCGGACCGGGAACCCTTCCCCCTCCAACCCGCTTGGCGCCGTAGTCACGGAGCGCACCGGGCGCTCGTGCGCATCGGGGCCGGCCGGGGCGGGCACACGGGGGAGGACCAAGATGTCCTCTACGGTTATTGCTGGCATCGCAACCTCCTGGCTCTTGTCGCCCGGCTCCTAGGCAGGGCAACTAGGTAACGGTGATGCCGAGAGTGATATTCCGGGGCGGCTGGAGACCAGCCTAGGTGGGGCCGGCGGACCAGGGAAGCGGCGTCAGCGGGGCGGCACGACAGGCGCGCGCACCATCAACGCACCCGGGAGGGCCCTCATGAAAAGCGAACGGCGGGAGGCGATTATTTCCCCGTCCAGCTCGCACGGCAGGTCGGCTGCGGCCGTCACTTCCACTGTTTTCGCCCTGAAATGTTCGAACTGCCGGTCCACATCGTGGCCGTGGGCCATCACCCTCCCGGCCATGACGGCCCACCCGAGGACGTGCTGAGGCCTGAGCAGCCCCACGTCCAGCCAGCCGTCGTCGATAGAGGCGTCTGGCAGGATCGAGAACCCCCCGGGCAGGATGCCCACATTGCCGACGACGACTGAGTGTGCTCGCCGGGTAATCGGAACCCCACGGTCAAGGCACACCTCGAACTCGTGCGGGCGGCTCCCCAGGTGGGCCAGGGCCCCGGCGGCGTAGCCCACCCACCCAAGACGCTCTTTCAGCAGGCGGGGGGTGGAACGGACGACCGCGGCGTCGAGGCCTATCCCCGCCATCGCCGCAAACGCCGATCCGTCGCACATGACCAGGTCGACACGGCGTTCGTCGGGGCCAAAGGCCACATCGAGGGCGGCGTCCAGGGCTGAGGGCACATTGAGCGCTCTGGCAAAGAGGTTGGCCGTGCCCCGAGGGACGATGGCCAGGGGCGTCCCGCTGTAGGCCAACGCATCTGCGCACGTCCGCACGGTGCCGTCACCGCCAATGGCGACGACGAGCCGGTCGCCGGCGGCCGCCGCGTACCTGTGCAAGTGCTCGACCAATTGGCGTTCGTTCTCGCCGACTTCTGTGCCCATCACCTCCGGCTCCCACCCATACCTCGCCGCCACTTCCTCGCAGTGCCTCTCTAGCGTCCTCAGGTGGCGGATCCCGACCGGGTTGATGACGAAGGCCACGTGCCTCATTTCGCCCGTCTCATTTCGCCCGTCTCATTTCGCCCGTTTCATTTCGCCCGTCTCGTTCCGACCGGTCTCATTTCGCCCGCTCATGACGGCCGTTCCATTTGGGGCCTTACCCGGGGCCGGCCCAGATAAGCCGGCCCGACCGGGCGTCTAACGGGTCTGGTCATCGCGCCTCAGCAGTATCCCTCCACCAAGGCTCCCTCAAAAAGTCTTGAAATGAGACTGAGTCTAGGGATAGGATAAAGAGCATGACCCCAGCACTACTGCGCCCAGCACGGAAGAACGGAACCGCCCGGGTGGGCGGGCGCGGCTTGATCGCCCTGGCCGCCTCGGCCGGGCTGCTCGCCGGCTGCGCCACCGCCTCCGCCAGCCCCGGGCAGCCTCAGACCAGGGAGGCCAAAGTCGTCGCCGTGGGGGCCGAGAACGAGTACGCCGACGTCATCTCGCAAGT
>DATJUH010000359.1:0-3521 GCA_035502515.1 Acidimicrobiales bacterium | reverse complement strand
TTGCGCGCCAGGCGGTCAGGTGAGTAGCAGACGACCACGTCCACCGGCACCTGAGCAGCCAGGTCCCGCAACCGCTCCAGGGCCGGGCGGACCAGCGTTGCCCCGGTGTAGCCCTCATCAGTGAAGACCCACTCTGGTGGGACATCAAGCCCCCACTGCTGTGCCGCCTGGTGGCACTCGGCCGTCTGCGAGCCGATCGTCTGCTCCTCCTTCTGGCGCGCTCCTGAAACCCGGGCGTAGATGGCCGCTGTCGTCATGATCTCTCCCATCGCTCGTGCGTCCCCGCCGTTCGGGGACCAAGATCCGGTACACCTGGGCCAGCAACTGGTCCGCGGCGCGGTCGAACACGTACTCGGCGCCAACCGAGCGCTCAGCCGGCGCCGCCATGATGATGCTCCAAGAACTCCGACAACGCCTGAGCAACTGACGATTCCAAAACGGCCCCCCCGGGCCCTTCTCTCGCTCCAACACGAGAAGGCCTCGGTCGCGCAGGACACGCAGCGCACGAGCGGCAGCCCCGGGGTCGATCCCGAGATGTTGTGCTACCTGACGCGCCGAGGTCCGAGCGACGAGCTTGCCATTCTCGGGCCTGGCGTCAAGCGCGACGTCCTCCAAGATCACCCAGGCCAATGGCTGCAAAACGCGCCTCAGTGGACGGCTCGCGGCCGACATCATCAGGGCAGGGCCGCCGAATGGGTCGTCCAACTGCACTTGCGAGGGTGCCTCAGCCCGCCAAGTCCGCGTTGCCAACATCGGCGAGGCGCTCGAGCGCCGCTCGCGGGACGAGTATGCAGCGTCCCAAGCGCACCGCCGGCAAGCCAGCTCGCCCTTCGGTCGCCAGCCAGGCATTTGCTAGCTCATAGGCCGCTGATTTCGAGATCCCGAGGATCAGTGCGGCATCCCGCACCCTGACGAAGGCTGGTTCTACGGTCTTCACAACAAAACCTCCGGAATATCTGGTCACAAGGGAGGCATTATATCACGGTGGATTGGCTATGGGATTTGGGATGACAACCTGCGCGCAATGGTACGCTATGGCCATGGTCGGACGTAAACGGGCACCGGCGGACAACAAACCGCAGCCATCCGCCGAAGCTCACCCCGGTCAGGCTGACCTCAACGAGGTCGTCGCCTACAACTTCCGCGCCGCTCGGGAACTACGCGGCTGGACTCAGGAGGAAACGGCCGAGGCGCTCGAGCCGCTCCTAGGCCAACGGCTTCCTCAAGCCAGCATCTCCGCCATCGAGCGCGCCTACGAAGGGGACCGGCGCCGCGAGTTCGACGCCCAAGAGATCCTCGCCTTCGCTTTGGCCTTCGACTTGCCGCTGATCTGGTTCTTCCTCCCGCCGCCGGGGGATCATCGCACTCTGCAGCGGACAACCAATATTGTGAGCGAGCTGTACGGGATCGTCTTCGGTGAGGAACGCCAACTCGGCCCCGTCTACGACCGGCTCCGCCAGCTTGGTATCGCCGAGCCCACTGAAGCGGCGCGCACGGTCGAGACGCTCACCGGCCAGCCGAGCCCTGCCCGCCAGGCGAGTTACCGTGAGCGGCGCAAGCAGATGCTCCTCGCCCTCTTGGACCAGTACGGCGACCGCGTGGACCAGTCTGCCGAGGAGCTCGGCGCCTTCTTCGACCACCTCCGGCTAGTGGGAGTCCGGGGCCTAGTCGCCGAACAGCTCAACGACCCTGACTACCTCCACCAACAAAAGCATCCGAAGGCTGCCGAGAAACCGAGCGGGAAAGCTCGTGCTTGACGACGTCGGGCACACCGATGGGAAGACACATTAATGCGGCCCGAGGATCTGCGCCTGACGCACCATGCCTTCGAGCAAATGGCCGCCCGGAGGATCACACTCGAGGAGGTTTCCGAAGCCCTGGAAGAACCCGAAACCACCTATCCTTCGCCCCACCGAGACCGACCGCTTGACCGTTCTTGGCACCACCAAAAAAGGCCGCCGTCTGAAAAATTGTTGTCCCAAGGACCGAGCCGCACGTCATTGTCACCGTCGCCGATCGAGACCAGGAAGGGTAGCCTGAGATTGTGATCGTTAGGTACGACACCGAAGCAGACGCCACGTACATTACGCTTCAACGCGCTCCTGTTGCTCGGACCATCGAGGTAATCGACTCGTTCGCCTGGGTAGACGTTGACGATGCCGGCTTGCCGGTCGGGATCGAACTTCTCGACGCCCCAGCCGACATCGACGAAACGGTGCTCGCTCGCATCGCCGACAGGTTCCCCGCAACGGACACCCCCGGCATCAAGGCCGCCCTTGCCGGCCATACCGTTCGTCCGGCTGTCTGACGCCAACCAAGTGTCGGACTCAGACGTCGCGGCCGCTCTGCAGCCCGAGTTCTAACACTGCAATCGCTTTACGTTTTGCCAACGTCCGTTCGTCCGTCGTAATGCAGTCGGAGGGTGGACTCGCTGTTGCCCAAGATGTCCGCCACGGTGCGGTACGACTCGCCCGCGTTGAGCATCGCCGTGGCCGCAAAGTGGCGAAAATGGCCGAGAGTCACCGGTGACGATCCTCGGGCCGCCGCCCATCGGTTCTGTAGCCGTTCGGGCCGCATCGCGACGTCCGGATCGATCCCTCCGGGGAAGACGTAGCTATTGCTGGCGGGCTCGGTGTGCAAGAGTTCCAACCGGCGGGCGCGCTGGTGTTGAAAGGCGGCTGCAGCAGTGCCCGTGAGAGGTACGTCCCGCCAGTCCGAGCGTTTGGTCGGCTTGCGAACCACGCCAACGCCTGGGCCGCCGTCGGTAATCGCCCAGGCCACATGGACCTCGGCGGCCTCCAGGTACAAGTCCGACCAGTACGGGCCGAGCAGCTCACCAAGCCGCATGCCCGTACTGGCGAGAACTGTCACCATGTCGGCCAACTCCTCGTCCGCAGCGCGCACCCGCGTCAGTAAGTCCACGACCTCGTCACTGCTCGGCGCAAACGGTTTGGTGCGCGTCAAGCGGGGGCGCGCCGCGTCCTTGGCCGGGTTGGCGTCTAGAAGCCCTCGCTTGCGGGCCAATTCCAGGGTTCGGGTAAGAACCGTCGCACATCGGCGGATCCACGGACTGCCGTGCCCGGCGAGACGCATGGCGGCGTACAGCGACTCGATGTCCTGCCAGGTGAGGCGAGAGAGGCGGACGTCACCGAACAGCCTTCCGTCCGAGAGCTCAACGGCTGACACGGTGTTGGCTGCCGAGCGCACGGTGACCCTCGTGCGGGGCGCGAGCTCTACGAGCCCGCTGTCGACCGACTGGAGGTAGAGCTGGAAGGCGGCGCGAACGGATCGGGCGTCGGTCCCTCCCCGAGGCAACCGCTTTCTCATGGTCGGCGACCTTGAGCCGAGCCAGGGCGACCTCGGCATCCTCCCGAGTGCCGTGAACGAGGCGCGCTACCCGTCGGCGCCGGCCAGTGACAGGGTCGCGGGCGACCTCGACATCGACGCGCCAGACGCCCTCCCGCACAGGCTGCACTCCGCCCGACCCGCGCTTACGTCGGTTCTGCCGTGACCGAACCAGA
>DATJUH010000358.1:0-2900 GCA_035502515.1 Acidimicrobiales bacterium | reverse complement strand
CTCGCTTATCGGTGAAAGGGTGCTTGAGCGCCGGTGTCACAGGTCCCTGCGCCAGCAGCGCGCCAAGCGACTCGCCTTCATCGAGCCCGAAGGCGGCCGAAAACTCCTGACGGCGTCGGCGATAAATGACACAGTGGCGTTGGTAGTGTAGGTCTACCGGTGCCCGACCGCGGTGAGCAACGGCTGGCGCACACCAGGTAGTCGAGTCTCTAGACTGGCGTGTGACCTTTTCTTTGGAGGGCGGTCCGGTCAAGGACGCGTTTGTCGGGCGGGAGACGGAGTTGGCCCGTTTCGGAGAGGTTTTGGCCAGAGCGCAGCAAGGCCAGCCCTGGCTCGTCACCATTGAAGGCGAGTCCGGCGTCGGCAAGACGGCGCTGGCCAAACGGGGGATGACGTCGTCGCCCGGTCTGACCGTCTTGTGGGCGCGAGCTGACCAGAGCGAATCCGATCTCGACTACGGGGTCGTCGGTCAGCTCCTGCGGCTCCTGCCTCGGCCCGACGGCGCTGGAGACCCGCTCCCCGCCGGTGAAATGGCGATGTCCTCCCCCTTCACCGTGGGTGCGCTGCTCCTCGGCCTCGTCGGCCAGACGTTG
The DNA here is from genome assembly GCA_035502515.1 of Acidimicrobiales bacterium. Lineage (GTDB taxonomy): Bacteria > Actinomycetota > Acidimicrobiia > Acidimicrobiales > Palsa-688 > Fen-671. The sequence continues at coordinate 2,307 of DATJUH010000358.1, read as the reverse complement.
GCTTCAGGCCCGGTAGCCGTGGTCATTGACGACGTTCAGTGGGCCGACCGCCCTTCGGTGGAGGCCCTCTCTTTCATGTTCCGCCGGTTCACAGTCGACCCGGTCACCGTGGTCCTATTGATGCGCGACCGCCACCATCTGGGTGAGCCGGCGCGACGGATGCTGCTGAGCGTGACGAACCGTCACCAAATGACGATAACCGGGTTGCGCGTCGACGATGTGGCGCCACTCGCTGACGCCCTCGGGGCGGCACCGTTGGGCCGGCTCAGCATTGAGCGTCTGCACCGGCACACCGGGGGCCACCCGCTGTACTTGCACACAGTTCTTGCTGACACTGAGGCCATGGAGCGCATTGTGCTGGGCACGGCTGCAGTGCCAGCTTCCTTGGCCACCGCCATCGGCGACCAGCTGGCATTGTTACCGGCCGCCACCCGGTCACTGCTGGAGATGCTGGCCGTTGTCGACGCCCCGGTCCCGTTGGCGCTTCTGGGCGGGGCGGCCGGGGTAGAAGCCCCGAGCGCAGCCGTAACGGCGGCCGTCGCCGCCGGGCTGGTGGACCTGCGGCAGGAAGACCTGAACCGCTCCATCACTATCCGTCACCCGCTGCAACGGGACGTTATCTACGCCGGCATCACCCCCCTGAGGCGACAGGAGTTGCACGCCCGAGCCGTAAACCTTGTTGACGAGAAGAGCGCATGGGCCCACCGCGTGGCGTCTTTGGACCATCCAGATGAGAGCTTGGCCGGGGATTTGGAGCGTCTAGCGGGGCAAGACGCCCTCAAGGGCCATTTCGTGCTGGCCGCCACTCGCCTGCAGTGGGCGGCTGGCATCTCCCCAGGCCCAAGCGACCGCGAACGGCGCATGCTGAGGGCCGCCTTCCACCTCATGGTGGCCGAGGAAGCGCGAGGGCTCGCCCTCCGCCCGGTGGTCGAAAGCGCCTCCCCTTGTGCTCTCCGTAGCAGCATATTGGGCTCGATGGCTTACTCTGCTGGTGAGCTCGGCGAGAGCGAGCGACTTTTCCGGGAGGCGTTGGCACAGGCGCAGTCCGAGCCCGACAGCCGGCTACTGGCGGCTCTGACCGCCAACCGTCTAGGTGCGACGTACGCCGTCCTCGGCAACGGAGAGCGAGCTAGGGAGCTGGGGCAGTGGGCGTTGGCCCAGGGGTGCCTCGGGGCCGCGGGAGTGGCGAGAGCGCACACCGTTGTTGCTATCGGCGCCTCGCTGGCATCCGGTCCGCTCCGGGCTTTGTCCGAACTGGCGTACCTTGACCCCGACCCGGCGTTGGCCGACCCGGTCGAGATCGACGGCCTGTGCTGGCGAGGAGTGTGCCGGTTGCTCGTCGGCGACCTGAACGGGGCCATCAGCGACATGACTGCCGGTCTGGCGATGGTGCGCCACGGGGCCAGTGTCACCTTGGGGCTGCGCGTGTACGCCTACCTGGCCCTGGCCCAGTACTTGGCCGGCCAATGGGACGGTGCCCTGATCACGGCCGAGCAGGGCTTCTCGGTAGCGGCTATCCGCCCTCGCCGCCAGGAGCTGCCCCTGTTGCACCTCGCCGCCAGCTGCGTGGCGGCCGGGCGAGGGTTGGCCGACGATGCCGAAGGCCACGCCAGCTCGGCCGAGGAGGTGGCCTCCAGCCTCAAGTACGGTCGGGAGGACGTCTACGCAGCCACGGCGCGAGCACTGGCCTGCCAGGCGTCGGGTGATTACCTGGGCATGGCTGACGCACTTGGCCCTTGGCAGCACGGTTCCGCCGTCGATGCCCGTAGCCGCCTGGAGGCCGTGTTGTGGAGGCCGCTACTGGTCGAAGGCCTGGTTGGTTCGGGCCAGTTGGCGCTGGCCGCTAACGCCCTCGACCGGCTCCGGGCGGAGGGGGCGCAGGTGCCATTCCTGCGCCCGGCACTGGTCTGGCTGGAAGGGTGGCTGGCAGAACAGCGAGGTAGCCCGGACGAGGCCCTCCGCGTGTACGAGCTGGGAGAAGCCATCGATAGCGCAGAAAGCCCCGTCTATACGGGGCGGCTGATGCTGGCGCACGGCCGGCTCCTGCGCCGGCTGGGCCAGCGGCGCCCGGCTCTGGAGCACCTGAAGCGAGCCCGCGACCTGTACCTCGGCCTGCTCGCCGTGCCTTTCGTCTCCCGCACGGAAGCCGAGTTGGCGGCGTGCGGGCTGCGCCGGCAACCGGGCCAACGACGCTCCGTGCTGGATATGACGGCCCGGGAGACCGAGATCGCCCACCTGGTCGAGCAGGGCCTGACCAACGCTGAGATAGGCGCCGAACTGTTCATCACGCCCAAGGCCGTCGAGTAC
>DATJUH010000357.1:0-9814 GCA_035502515.1 Acidimicrobiales bacterium | reverse complement strand
GGTCTCCACGTGTAGTGCCTCTGTACGCCGTCCCTTAGCGGCGCTCGTCGGGTGGCTTTGCGGGCGGAGATGCCGGCGTGGACGAGGGCGGGTTGGCCGAAACTGCTGTCGTGAAGGTCTCGGAGCCGTGTGGCCAGGGGTCGGTGCGAACGAGGAAGTGCTTGCCCTTGCCGGCGTTCTCGAGGCAGCACAGGTCGTTGTCGTCGGCGCCGGGCAGGCCGATGCCCTTTCCCGGATCCCAGTTGTAGCAATCGAAAGCCTGCACAGTCCACGGATCCAATGTCACGACCGCCTGGTCTTTTGCCCCGGACGCCGGGGGCACCGCTGTCGCCGTGACCTTGGAGCAGAGCGTGTACCCCCCGACCGCCAGCCCCAGGTCGTCCTTGTGCAGAAGGCTGAACGCATTCGCAGTGCCCGTCCAGATCATGTCCACGGGCGGACCGCCTACCTTCATCCTTCCGTCGCCCAGCCTCGCCTCGGCGCCGGCCTTGAACTTGTCCAGGTGCTCGCCATCGACCTTGTCTTTGGTGGCTGAATGGTTCTTGAAAATATCGGTGCCCATCACCTTTTCCGTGCCACTGCCGTCGAGGAAATGGAGAAGGTTCGCAGCCGCGTTGGGCAACTCGCCGGCCATCCCGGTGGCGCCTTGCACAGCTTTGGCGTGGAGCGCGTCGATGTCGGCCGGGTTTGGGTAGTGGGCGGCACAATAGTCCTTGACCCCCATGCACTGGCTGGCGGCGCCGGCGCACTCGTCGTTGACCGGGCCCAGGTTGCAGTCCAGTTTTTGAACCCGGAAGGTCCCACTGGCCCGAAGCACGGGCCGAAGTCCGGGGATGACGTACGGGCCCGGCGACGTGGCCCGGCTCGATGGCGGCTCCAGTCCCGACGCCACCCGGTCGGCTTCACGCTCCAGAGGGTCGTTCGGCTCGCTCAGGCCGAACTCGGCACCAGGGGACCCGGGGTCGGGCAGGGATTGGCCGGACTGCTGCACCACGTGGGTGAGCTCGTGGACCAGTGTGCGCCACCCCTTCGGGGTGTCGGGGGCGTAGGCACCTTCCCCGAACACGACGTGCGGCCCCACGGTGTAGGCCACCGCCTCGACGGAGCGGGCCAAATGGGCTGCCGCGCCGCCGACATGGATCCGGACGTCGCCGAAGTCTCTGCCGAACGCGGTCTCGGTCTCCCGGCGCCACCGGCTGTCCAGCGGCCTCGCCGCCGACTGCAGGGTCTTTTGGACAAAAGACCCGGACGGGCGCGCCCCGGGCCGCGTTCCCTCCGGCCCGCCGGGCCCCCTCCCACCGACGGACCTCTGCCTGGCGACGGTGTCGTGCTCGGCGGGGCGCTCGCCTTCATTGCATTGGCATTTGCCCCCAGACGAGCACTGGCACTTCCTGCAGATCGGGACCACGCTCGGCCTCAGTCTCCGGCTGAAGGACCGCCCTTCCATAGCGGGCAAGTGTGGCCGCGACGGACATGGACCAGCGTGCGCCAGTGGCGGCGCAAGCTTCGACAGCAATGAGGCGGCGATCGTTGCCCGGCTCCGATCAGACGGAACACACAGTCATGTTGACAACAACGTACTCGACATTCAACGGGCCTAGCCTAGTTGGCAAAAAGTTGACGCCGCGGCACCAAGATGTCCACTTCCTCCGTACCAAGCACGGGGTGACCGGCGCAAAAACGACTGTCCGACTGGCCAGTTTGCCAGTCGGTCAGACCTGCCCCTACCCGGCACGCTGCCAATCACCTTGCCGACGGTGACCGCGTTGGCGTTTTGTTGCCCGCGGCAAAGACGGTGCGCCATCACCCATAAACCGCTCTTTTGCCATAAACATCTGCTTGGGACAGGCAATGGTGTAGCAAGGAGCCCTAACAGACTTCTCACCGCGATCGTTCAATGATTGTTCAAAGGTGCGGCACAGGCCCCACCAGGCGGGCATAATGGCGCCCGGCGCTGACCGGGCTTGTCGCACTGGTCAGTGCCCGTTTTCATTCCGCACCGCCGCTCTAGGCACCGGCCCGCATTCGTAGTCAACACAGTGCTGCCCGGAGAAAATGCTGCACTTCCGCTAAACCTTCGCCTGCTTCTGGCTAACGCGTCAATGGCATGTAACGTCCAGCTCCAATACGGCCGTGGTCAGGTGGCCAAGTGGTCGGGTACCTTGGCGTCACTTTCGTCACCTCCAACGACCGATGTCCACACGGGGCCGGGTGACTATGCCACATTGCCCGCCAACGGGACACCGACATGGGCAGTTGCGGTCATAATCGTGGGTTCTCTGGCCGTGCTCGCATCCGGAGCTCTCATCGCCCTCTTGGTACGCCGTCGGCACCAGAAGGCCTGAAACCGGCCCTCATCCAGGGCGGCCGTTGACAAAAGGCGCAGAGCCTCAGCCGGCCACCAGGGCGGCCAGGTCTCGCCCGGGTGGTGCTGCCGAGCCCCTGACGACCAGTTCGGGCTCGAATAAGAGCCTCTCGCTGGGCGCCACCGTGCCGTCGATTTGGCGTACGAGCAGCTTTACGGCCGCGCGGCCCATTGCTTCGATGGGCTGGCGGACGGTGGTGAGCGGAGGGTCCGTGCAGCTCATAAGGGCGGAGTCGTCGTAGCCGACGACAGACACGTCTTCGGGGACGCCGAGCCCCGAACGGCGCGCCGCTCTTACGACGCCCAGCGCCAGGGGGTCGCTGGCGCAAATGATGCCCGTGACGCCCAAGGCGATCAAGCGAGCCCCGGCGGCGTGCCCTGCTTCCAGGGAAAACGGCACGTGCTCGACTGAACCAAGTGCTGCGTCGGCCCCGTCCTGCCGGCTGGCTTCACGGAAGGCATGGAGCTTGAGCCGGCTGGGCATGTGGTCTTCAGGCCCGAGGACCATGCCGATGCGGCGGTGCCCAAGGGCCCGTAGGTGGTTGTAGGCCTGCTCAGTCGCGGCGACATCGTCCGTCGCCACCTGTGGGAAAACAAGGTCGTCGCTCGAGGCGTTGACGAGCACCACCGGCAGCGAACGTTCCCGTAGCAGGTGGTAGTGCTCATGAGGAGAGTTGGCCTCGGCGAAATTGCCTCCAGCAAATATGACTCCCGAGGCGTGCTGCTCGAGCAGTATCTTCACATAGTCAGCCTCAGGCTGGCCGTTGGGCCCACTGGCGCACAGCACAGGCGTGAACCGGAGCTGGGCCAGGGCACCACCCACAACCTCGGCGAACGCCGGGAAGATGGGGTTCTGCAGTTCCGGGAGGACGAGGCCGACCAGCCGGGCGCGCTTGCCCTGCAGCTTGGTCGGCCGTTCGTACCCAAGGACGTCAAGAGCGGTGAGGACAGCTGTCCGCGTGGAAGCGGCCACGCCGGGGCGGCCGTTCAGGACACGACTTACAGTGGCCTCGCTGACGCCGACTTTTTCGGCCACCTGGGTCAGCTTTGCAGGCAACGCCGACACCTTATGCCCGGCCCCCGCACCATCTCGCAAGAACCGGTCAGGCCAGCCGGTGCCGGCACCGGCGGGCGGCCGGGGTGCGACCTCCTGGCCAGGCCCGGCCTTCCTAAGAAACGCGGCCTGCTCTGCCCCGGCGGGCGACTTGTCGTGTTCTTCCTCGATCTCATTGTATTCTTGCAAGCAACGATAGCAGCTCATTACCTGGCTCGGGGGCCGTGCCCAATCCTGACCGGCGCGTGCCATCTTGAGCTGAGAGCGGGTTGCTCGCCATTCCGCGGGTCCTCGGGTAAGCGCCCGGAGCGAGAGGATGGCCAGTTGTGCCGCCACGGCCGGCGACGAAGTTGTGCCACGGAGGGGCCGCGACCAGGGCAGAAACTCCTGACGTCGTTATTGGGCTCGCTCGCGGCTCAAGGCCGGACGTTGGTCCTCCGCGGTGAACCAGGGGTCGGCAAATCCGGGCTCCGGTCGGCCACGGCGCGCACCAGTTTTAAGCGCCGATGAACTCGAGGATGTCCTTGTCCAGTGCGTCCTGGTAGGCACCGTAGATGCCGTGTGGCGCCCCCGGGTAGACCTTCAGCGTGCCCTGCTTGACAAGTTTGATCGACTTCTCGGCGGCGTCGGCGATGGGCACGATCTGGTCATCGCTGCCGTGAGCGATCAGCATCGGCACGTCGATCGCCTCTAGATCGGCCGTCTGATCAGTTTCGGAGAAGGCCTTGACGCAGTCATAGGCGGCAGCCAGGTTGACGAGCATGCCCTGGCGCCAAAAGTCGTCCCTTGCCCCCTGCGACACCTTCGAGCCTTCCCGGTTGGCCCCGAAAAACGGCTCCGACAGATCCTTCCAAAACTGGGACCGGTCCTTCAGAACGTTCTCGCGAATGCCGTCGAACACTTCGATCGGCGTACCCTCGGGGTTGCTATCAGACTTGACCATGATCGGCGGGACGGCGCCGGCCGTAACGACTTTGGCCACCCTCCCCTGCCCGTACGACGCCGCGTACCTTACGACTTCACCTCCACCGGTCGAGTGCCCGATGACGGTGACATCGCGTAGGTCGAGCGAGTCGACCAACTCGGCCAAATCCTTGGCATAGGTGTCCATATCGTTGCCGGAGTACGTCTTCGTCGAACGGCCATGGCCCCTGCGGTCATGGGCGATGACCCGGTAGCCGGCGTCAGCAAACAGCTTCAGCTCCACTTGCCACGCGTCTGAGCACAACGGCCAGCCGTGGCTGAGCACGATCGGCGGCCCTTCGCCTTGCTGTGTGTAGTAGATCTCCGTTCCGTCGGACGTCTTGATAAATGGCATGGGTCGGTTCCTTTCCCGGGTTGTGGGGTCGGCGAGTTACCCCGTTCTACCAAGAACTTAGGCGGCACCACATTCGACGGTCTCAACGCAGGAGGCGGCGGACAGGTTGGCGATGCGCGAATTGTCGACGGTCATGCTCACTGCGCCGGTACTCGCGATGCGGAGGGCCAAAAAGCACTTTTCACGCCGGACCGTTCAGAGGGACAGTTCACAGGGAAGGCATGCTTTGGGTCGCGATCGTTGGATGGGCATTCGCCGCGCTCATGGCTAACCGTGGCACTGTCGATCTTGAACCCTCGCGGGCGCTTCTCGGTGCAGATCGCCCTTCTTGTTGCGATCCGATGACAAAACGACACCAAAGCGCAACGAGATCACGATGGTGCACCGAGAAGGGCGCCTTTCGACCTCGAAGCCGCGAATGACTGACCAGCCATCGCCAAAATGCGGCGGACACTGACGCAGGGCCCTTACAAGACCACCTCTTTGCGCCCGCCACCGCTCGTCTCCAAACGCTTGGCCCGGTTCAAGGTCGTCGGCAGGCCGGCCGCCCTCCCGCCGGCGGGGGTTCAAAGAGCTGTAGGGGTCCTGGAACACGATCTGCATCCGGGGCCGGTAAGCCGCTCGATCTGTTTCGGCGGCAGGGAAACGAGATCTTCACCCTTGAAACGTGCGGAACCCGACACTTTGGCGTCGTCGAGCAGACCGAGCATTGCCTGCATGGCGACACTCTTGCCGGCACCGGACTCGCCGACGAGCCCGAGGGTCTCGCCCTCGTCAACCTGAAAGCTGAGGCTCCGGACGGCGTCGAGGACCCCGTAGGGTGTGGCGAACGAGACTCTGAGCTCTTCGACGTCGAGTAGGCGCACCAAACCAACATACTGAGGAGTAACGCCGGTGCTTTCGCTGAAGTGTCTCCTGGCTGGTGACGGGCTCAAAGGTGCGAATGCGCCCTGAACGATGCACATTGGTACCGGGAGATGCCTAAACACAGCAAATTCGTCAAACTGGTCGTTTCACGCGCTCATCATGCGTTGTTCAGCACGGTCAACGAAAATATCTGCAGACCGAAAGGGAGAACGGCGAACATTGATCTTCCAAGGTTTTGTCCGATGGCTGATAACACCCGCAAGCGTCGTCGAGTATCGCCGGTTGGAGCGATCGTCGACCAGCCTGGGCTCGCCAGTTGCACGGCGATTGACGGCCAAGGCAACCGGCCCTACGTAGCCATGCTAATGCGGATATCAGTGCGGTGAACGCGTTCGTCTTCGCGGTGGGGTTGCTGGTCGTGGTGGCGACGTGGGCGAACGTCCTGGCCACCATGGTGCTGCCCCGACGGCCGGCTGGCTTCAACCGGGCGTCATTGTGGGTGAACCGTGCCGTCCGGGAGGCCTTCTTGGGCCTCGCCCGGTTCGCGAAGTCCTTCGAAGCGAAGGACGCCGTCCTGGCACCGGCCGCGCCCGCCGCCCTTCTTTGCCAGCTCCTCGTCTGGGGGGCCGCTTTTATTATCGGGTTCGGCCTGATGCTGGAGTCGACCACCCACAACCTGGCCACCGGCCTCCTCCAAGCGCTCGGTTCGGTGTTCACCGTGGGAGCGGTCCACACGGGCGGCCCTGCGAACGTGCCGTTGGACGTGGCCGCCGGCGCCACCTGGGTGGTGGTGGTGGCGTTGCAGATCGCCTACCTCCCCGCTCTGTACGGGGCGTTCAGCCAGCGGGAGGCGTTGGTGGCGATGCTCGAGAGCCGGGCCGGCGTGCCGGCCTGGGGCCCCGAGCTACTGGCTCGGCACCAGCTCGTCGGGATCATCGACACCCTTCCGGACCTTTACTCGGCCTGGGAGGAGTGGGCGGCCGCCGTGGCTGAGAGCCACACCACCTACCCGGTGATGCTGATGTTCCGGTCACCTGAACCGTGGTTCTCCTGGCTCCTTGCCCTCCTGGCCGTGCTCGATGGTGCCGCCATGCACCTCGCCCTGGCGCCCGCCACGGCGTCATCCAACGCCCGGTTGTGCCTCCGGATGGGGTTCACCTGTCTGGACCGGATCGGCTCCATGCTCGGCTGGCACCTGGACCCCGACCCGTTGCCGGAGGCGCCCATCGCTCTCACATTTGGCGAGTTCGAGTCGGCCGTCCAGATGCTCCAGCAGATCGGCTTCCCCATCGAGCGCAGCGCCGAAGAGGCCTGGCCTGATTTCCACGGCTGGCGGGTCAATTACGAAACGGTCGCCTACCGCCTGGCCGACAAGTTGGTCGTCCCCCCTGCGCCCTGGTCCGGCCCGCGCCGCCACCTGGGGACGGGCATCACAGAGCCGCGCCGGCCTCCTCAGCGCCGGCCTGCCAGCAGTGCCGACGCCTCTGCCCCGCGGAGCTTCGCCCCGCAGCCACCGAGCGCGGGACACTAGCGAGCCACCGGCAACTGCGTGACCGACGCGTCGCTCCCGTTGGCGACGAACAGGTTGTCTCCGCTCACCGCCAGGGCCTGCGGGCTGGTGAAACGGTGTGGCTACCGGAGCCGGACCGCGGACAGCCCGTTGTGCGGGCTACGCCTTAGGCAGCATGACGTTGCCGAACGGTCCCAAAAGGTGCCAGCCGGCAATCTTGGTACCGGTGGTCTGGCCCGGGGCGGTATCGCCAACGTAGTAATAAAGAAGGTGCCCGTAATACGTTATCTGGTTGGGTTTCTGGCCCTTGGCCTTGCCGACTTCGGACTTTTTGATGCCGGTGCCGAGAGTGACAGCCCTGGAGGCAGTCAAGGCGGGCCAATAGGTCGCGCACGTGCCGGTGCAGGCGCTTTTCGTCCCCTGGTCTTTGTTGTAGACATATAGCGAATGACCATTCGGGCCGGTCACGAATATGCCGGCCGCCGATTTGGCCAGGGTGAGGGTCTTCCCGGTCGCCTTGGCCGGCCCGATGGCTTTGAAATTTACCGTTGAGCTGGCCGTGGCCGTGCTGGCCGAGGCGCCGACGATCGAGTACGCTCCCACGCCCCAGACCAAGGCAGCCGCCGCCAGCAGCCCCGATAACCTGTGGGCTGGCTTTGCCATCATGTCCAGCTCCTTCCTGCCGGGTGGAAGTACCGGCCACTAGCAGTTGAGGCGGGACGCGCCTCATCGTCCCTTATTCTTACGCACGAGTGCGGCGAGAGGATGCCTCATTCCCGAATGGAACGAGACACCACCACTTGGGCCCCGCTCTCGGACGGCCGGCTGAGGCTGACCGGCCACGTTGCGACCAGGCAGTAGGATGCCAGGCGCGATGCGACGTCATCCAGCACCGACATGACGATCAGCCAGGAGGACCGCGATGACCTCAGAAAGCGATGGCTACGCCCCTCTCACTGAGGAGGAGCGGGGACAATTCCACGAGCATGGCTATTTTGTCCGGACCGGTGTGCTCGACAACGAGGAATTGACAGAGCTGCGAAATGCAGCCAACGCCATCCTGGAACTGGTGCTGAACTCGAGCATTTACGCGAAGAAGCGGAACCCTCGCCTTGACGCCCACCTCCTCGATCGAGGCCGAGCGCTGGTGCGAAAGGTTCAACCAGTCAACGACCTTTCGGTCACGGTGGCCCATCTCTCGGGTGACCCCAGGCTAATCGGCCCGATGTCCGAGGTGATGGACGACGAGCCTGTGTTAATGGAGGAAAAACTCAACTACAAGCAGATAGTAAACCTGCACGGCCAGAAGATAGACCTGGAGCCGAAAAGAGATAACGACGAAGTGCTTGATGTTGCCTGGCAGCTTCACCACGACTGGGGCTACTACCGGTACAACGGGTACCCGCAGACGACGATGTCCTCGGCCGTCGCCCTGGATGATTGTGAGGGCCGGGGGCCCATCCGGGTGATCCCCGGTTCCCACCTGCTGGACGTCGAGCTAGCCGACCCCAACTCGGGTAGCGGGGTGATCGCCCGCGACGCCGTCGGGCCCCATCCGGATCTCATCCCGCTCAACCTGACGGCCGGTTCTGTGGTCTTCTTTCATTCCATGCTCGTCCATGATTCGGCGCCCAACCGCTCCGCCGAGCCGAGACGCATGATGATTTACAGCCATTATCCAAGGTCCCATCAGCCGGACGAAGACGCTGACCGGCGGAACCGCCCGGCCAGGGACAAGGCGGGGCCCATGGAGGCGAAGTACCGTGAGTTGATCTCAGCAGGCATGACGCCTCTGGTGCCGGTCGGCTAGGGGTTCAACCAGCCGGCGAGGAACAGTAGTTCCCGTCAGCGCAGGGCGCCGTCGGTGCCGGCCGCCAGGGCCGGAGAGAACTTCTGGACCGAGTGGGTGCCCTCCGGGACGTAGCCATGTGACACCGCCTCCGTCCACGTCACCTCGGCGACGTAGACATTGCCCTCCGAGTCGACGGCAACGTCGTGCGGGGCAACAAAGTTGCCGGGCGCACAGCGGTCCGGACCACCCCAGCGGCCGAGCATGTTGCCATCGTGATCGTAGACGCTCACCCGCCCCGGGTGATCGTGCTGGGCGGGCCCAAGGCGTAGCGATTCTTGCCCGGAACGACGCCAGAGCTCGGAGACATAGACCCTTCCCTGGGCGTCGAAGGCGATGTTCGTGGGGCGCTGGACGTCGGTCCATTCGCCCAGGTAATCGCCTTCCGGACTGAACTGCTGGATCCGGTCGTTCTCCCGGTCGGCCACGAAGACCGTACCGTCGGCGCCGACGGCGATGCCGTGCACCAGATGGAACTCACCGGGGCGGCTCCCGGGAGCTCCCCACGACCGAAGCAGTACCCCCGACGCGCTGAAGTGGTGCACGCGGGCGTTACCATACCCGTCGCTCACGTAGAGCTCGCCATTTGGAGCGACAGCGAGGTTGGTCGGCTTGTTGAACGGCGGCCCGGCCCGCACGATCGTGGCCAGGGAGCTGCCGTCGTAGCCAGTGTCGGAGGCCAGACCTCGGGTGCCGATAGTCCGAATTAGCTCGCCGGAGGCTGTGAACTGGAACACGACCTCATGGCCAACATCGACGCAATACACAGTACCGTCGGGCGCCACAGTGAGCCCGTGGGGCCGCTCCGAGAAGTAGTCCTCGCCCCATGCGTCGAGGAACTCGCCCTGACT
>DATJUH010000356.1:0-22679 GCA_035502515.1 Acidimicrobiales bacterium | reverse complement strand
GCCGTCGTCGGCATCCTGTTCCCGCCCTCCATCATCGCCACCACCTTGGTGGGCGCCGCGGTGGGAGGCGTGAGTGGTCATCTATGGCGGGGCCTGTCCCGCTCAGATGTCAAGGAGTTCGGCGACCTTATCGACGAGGGCGAAGCCGCTCTCCTCATCGTCGGGGCCAGCACTGTCCTCACAGCTGTGAACGAGGCGGGCTTGAAGGCTGAAAAGCAAATCACCAAGGACGTCCCGAAGGTGAGCCAGAAAGACGTTGACCAGGCGATCCAGGACGCCGCAAAAGAGGTGAACTGACCCCGACGGGACATTGTGAACCCGGCCGGACCGGGAAAACTGGGGCCGAGGTGAGGCGCGCCTGCCATCATCCTGGAACATCTCAGCAGTGGGCTGGGCCGATGACCGAGCAGGCGCAGCTCGACCGCACGACCCTCGCAGAGCGGGCTTATTTTCGCCTACGCCACGACGTGGAGACCGGGGTCTTGCGGCCGGGCCAGAGCCTTGACGAGCGGGCTCTTTGTGAGCAGCTCGGGGTGAGCCGTACGCCGCTCCGCCATGCCCTCGAGCGCCTCGTCCATGACGGCCTGGCGCAACGTTCTCCTTACCAGGGGATGTTCGTCCGGTCTCTCAGCGCAGCCGATGGCGAGAATATTTATGTAGTACGGTCCGTCCTCGAGTAACTCGCTATCCGCTTGGCCGTAGAGCGGGCATCGTCCGAGGAAATCGGTCAAATCCGGTCCCTCGCTCAACGGTGCCAGGAATACGGTGAGCAAGGGGACATGAGCAGACTGGGCGCTACGGACCAACTGTTCCACGAGGCTATCGTGGCCGTCAGTCACAACGATGTCCTGGTGAACGTGCTCGAAACGCTGAGGCGTCGAGTGCACGCGGTCCGTTCCTTCGCCAACGAGGCAGTTGACCTTGTCAAGCGAACCGACGATGAGCGCTTGATGGTATGCGACGCCCTCGAGTCACGGGACCCGCACGAGGCGGCCCGCCTCCTGGGGGCCCACATCGACGACGTCAGAGAGTCCGCATTAACTGCACTTACAGACGCGACAGTAGACCGCTGAGCAGGCGGTCAAAGGAGGACCGGTGACGATGCCTGAGCCACTGATATCGAGCCTGGACGAGGCAATCGCGGTGGAAACCAGCTGGGGAAGGGTGGCGTGGCTGATTAGCGGTGAAGTCACCGAGGGCGCCGAGCAAACCTTCGGGATAGTGACAATTGCCACCGGGCACGCCAACCCTCTTCACCTGCACCCCAACTGCGAAGAGGTGCTATATGTGCTTTCGGGTGCGTGTGAGCACCGAGTGGGCGACCTGACCGTGGAGATGAGGCCGGGCCAGGCCATCTGTATCCCGCGAGGGACGCCTCATCAGGCTCGTACGACGAGCACCGAGCCATTGGTTGTTGCCGTATCTTTTTCGTCGCCAAACCGTCAGGTAGTCAACCTCGAAGATGGCGACGTGGCGTAGGGCCCGGGGTCTGGTCGTGCCAGACGCTCACAACGGCCGGCCAGTCCGCGGAGGAGCTGAGAATAAGGCAGCCTGGGGTTCATGACTACTGCCGTGTTGATAACGGGGAGCTCGTCGGGTATCGGGCGCGCTTCCGCCCTGCGCCTGGCCCGCCATCCCCAACTAACCGTTTATGCTACGGCCCGCCGGGCCGAGACCATCAGTGATCTGGCCCGGTCTGGTGCCCGCACAGTTGCGCTCGACGTCACTGACGAAGCCTCGATGGCTGCCGCGGTCGCTGGGATCGAATCGGACGTCGGTCCGGTGGGCATCCTCGTCAACAACGCCGGGTACGGTGAGTACGGCACTATCGAGGAAACTGACCTGGGCCGCGTCCGCCGGGAGTTCGAGACGAACGTGTTCGGGCTTTCCCGCATGGTCCAGCTGGTGCTACCCGGCATGCGCCAGGCGGGGCGAGGCCGTATAATCAACGTGAGTTCCATGGGGGGCCGGCTGGTGTTCCCGGGCGGTGGCTACTATCACGCCAGCAAGTACGCCGTAGAAGCGATCAGCGACGCTCTTCGTTTCGAAGTCGCCCCTTTTGGCATCCAGGTGAGCGTCATCGAACCGGGGCTGATCCGGACGGGCTTCGGCCAGACTGCTGCCGAGACCCTCGCCGGTTCAGCCGCGCCGACTGGCCCTTATGCGGTCCTCAACGCGTCGGTGGACAAACAAATGGCCAAGTCCTACGACTCGGCCCTCTTGTCTGCTCCGCCTGAGGCCGTCGCCGACGCTATCGAACAGGCCGCGCTGGCCAACAAGCCGCGGTCCCGGTACGTGGTCACGCCGGCGGCCAAGCTCCTCGTTCAGTCCCGCCGTCTTTTGGGCGACCGGGTTTTTGACGCCTTCCTCGGCGCCCAGTTCAAAAGAGGCAAAGCACCGGCGCCATCCGGCAACTAGCGACGAACGGGCTTCGTTTTCTCATCGACGGCGAGCCAGTCCGCACAGTTTTTGCCAGAAATTAGTGCGAGCGCCGGCAAGTGCTTGAACGCTGCAGCGGCCGAACTGAGCTTGCGTCGGGCACGCACGGGAGTGCACTATGCCCTCGATGCTCGAAGCGTTCGCTTGGGGCCTGCTGGCCGCGTCGTCGCTGATCGTGGGCGCGGCAATCGCGTTGACCTTCGCCGTCTCTCAGCGATTGATTGGCCTGGTCATGGCCTTCGGTGCCGGCGTCTTGATCAGCGCTGTGGCGTTCGACCTCATCGAAGAGGCAGTCAAAAAGGCCACAGGCCATGGCGCCGTATTGGCCGGTGTCTTTGTGGGCTGCGGTGTCTTCTTCGGTGGGGACTGGCTGATAGACCGAGCAGGCGGCGAACGGCGCAAGAGCTCGAGCGGCGGCGAAGACGACTCGGCGCTCGCCATCGTGCTCGGTACGGTCCTCGACGGCATACCCGAATCGGTGGTGATCGGGCTGACGATCTACCAGGGAGGAGCGGTCGGCGCCGCCTACCTGGCCGCCGTCTTGATCTCTAACGTCCCGGAGGCGCTCTCTTCAACGTCTGGCCTGGTGGAGAGAGGCTGGAAGCATTCATCGATCCTCGGTATGTGGACGCTGATCGCGCTCGTCTCGGGCGTGTCCTCACTTATCGGCTACGCCGCCTTCAAGCAGGCGTCGCCTGACGTCGTTGCTTTCGTCCTCGCGTTCGCGGCCGGGGCCATCCTGACGATGCTGGCGGACACCATGATGCCGGAAGCGTACTTGCACGCCGGCAAACTCGTCGGGGTAGTGACGACCCTGGGGTTCGCCACCGCCTTCCTGATCGACCAGCTCGACTGATGGCAGGGAGCCGTCTTCGACCGAAAGGCGGGTGCGTCGATGGGGGCCGAAAGCGACCGGACGGCGCTGTAGTCGGGCCGGCGTCGGCGACCTTCACGGTGACATCGGGCAAGCGGCACGCCGGGCGCACGGTGAGCTTTACGTTGGCAACTTAGGGCTCAGCCAGGCGGCCGGGAGCGGCGGCCACCCTGACCGAGCAAGTGAACCTCAACGTCTTTCCACTATTGTTAGTGGGAAGTCTCGGATTGGCGGCCCGTAATCGCTGCGAGGTGACCCATGTTCAGCGCCGATGTACCCACCCCCGCGGCCGTCCCGGGGCTGACCCGCAGTGACCCACAGCGTCCGGGGATCACACGCGAACGGACGGGCGATGGCCTCCGTTATATTGACCCCTCCGGGGTGCACATCACGGACAACCAAACGTTGGTGCGGATAGGCGCGCTTCGTATACCGCCGGCCTGGAAGCAAGTCTGGATCTCTCCCGACCCCCTCGGTCACATCCAGGCCACGGGCGTCGACACTCGGGGCCGGACGCAGTACATCTACCACCAGGTCTGGCGCGAGCAGCGCGAGGTTCAGAAGTTCGACCACATGCTCCGGTTTGCCGCCGCCCTGCCTGTCTTGAGATCAGCCACCCTGCGAGACCTCGCCGGGCGCGATCTTGGTCATAACCGGGTCGCGGCCGCCGCAGTCCGGCTCATCGACCTCGGGTTGTTCCGCATTGGCGGGGAGAAGTACGCCGAATTAGACCAACACTACGGCGCCACCACGCTTCAGAAACGGGACGTGACCCTGACACGCGACGCCGTCACATTCGACTACATAGCTAAGGAAGGTAAGCGCCGGACGATCACCGTCACCGACGGGGCTGTCCGGGCGGTAGTGCGCGGGCTGGTTCGCAGCGATAACGGCCTGGGTACGCTGTTCTCTTTCCGGGATGGCGACAGATGGGAGCCACTTCGCTCCCACCAGGTGAGCTACTACATCGCCAGTCGTGCCGGGGGCCACTTCACGGCGAAGGAATTCCGCACCTGGAACGCCACGGTGCTGATGGCGTTGCTGCTTGCGAACACGAGCCCGGCGCCGACCGAGCAGAGCCGCAAGCGGGCCGTCGCTGCAGGCGTCCGAGGCGTGGCGGACTGGTTGGGAGACACCCCGGCGGTGACCCGCAGTTCCTATATCGACCCCCGGGTGATCGGCCACTACGAGTCTGACGGCGAGCTGGCCGCTATCCCGAGGTCGCCGGCTGTGCTGCCCGCCGCGGCGGACGCCGAGGCTGCCGTCGCAGCCTTCCTGGCCGCCGAGGACGGGCCCGTCCCCGCCAACAGTACCCGCGCCCGCCCATAGAGCCTTGTCCAGGGCGCTCCTCCTTATGGTCGGGGATCTCGTGGCCGCCACGCCGATAGCGATCACGCTCAAGACCAAAACGGAAACACTGCCAAAGATAAGGAGGACGGCGTTGTGGCCGTCGTGACGAGCACGACAGGCGCCACCATGGCCTGAACTGCTGAGACAGCGGTCGGGGTCATAGACCCAACCCTACGCGTAATCGATCTCAGAGGAAATTGAGCTGTTCCGCCAGCCGCAGCGCTTGGCCCAGATAGTCGGTGGCCGACCCCGGCTCCCCGTCGTCCCAGGCCGATATACAACGGACCAGGGCGGTTTCCAGCTCGAGGGGAAGCCGCATCTGGGGCGGCTCGACGAGGCGGCGGGCCGCCTCAACGGCCTCTTCGTATCGTTCCCCGGCAAAGCGAACTGCGACAAGAGGCAGCAAACATATGCAGCAGAACGGCCAGCGCACAACCAGCGGTTCCCACTGCCGAAGGGATTCCATACCGACACGTTCCGCCGTGCCGAAGGCACCCTCTTTCCACGCCACCCAGCACAGGAGGGCCATTGATATGGCGGAAAAGGGGAAGGCATGAGCCCGCATGATCTCCACGCTCTCCAACGCCCGCGCTTTTGTGCCGACAACGTCGTGTTGGCGCAGACGGGCCCAGCCCAGGAAAATAAGGCACAAAAGTTCGAGGGATTTGTCACCGGCGCGGCGCGCCGCCGCTAGCGCTTCGTGGAGCTCGGTCTCGGCTTGAGCAAGCTCCCCCTGCAGCACGAGAAGGAAGCCCAAGCTAAATTGGTAGTTCTCAGGACCGGTTCCAGTTTCAAGGAGGGTGGCACGATCACCGGTTTCGGCGAACACGCGCCTGGCGGAGCGCATTTTGGCCACTATTTCCGCATCTACGACGAAGCGGTTCGCCCGCCAGCGGTGCGATGCCAGCTGGGCACTGAACTCGGCTTCGTCGCGCCCTCTGGCGCGAGCTTCGATCAAGGGCCGGATCCGGGCCAGCACCGATGCCTGCAATTGGCCTTCGTTTCGGAAGTAATGGAGCCTGCTTCGGTTGAACTGCACGGCCAGCCAGGCCTCAGTCCAGTCGTCCGAACTCTTGTCCCGGACAGTACCAAGCAGGCCTTCGGCGGTGTCCAGTGCGGCTGCAGCTTCCTTGTCTCGGCCAGCTTCGATCTCGAGCTGCCCAAGCCAGCGATAGCACCTCGCTGCCAATAGCGCCCTCCCGGCCGGTACAAACTTCGCCGCTTCCTCAAGGGAAGCTCTCCCCTCACCATAACGACCGAGGCGCCAGAACAGCGTCCCCAGCTTGAGCGAGAGCTGCACGGCTCCCGTCACCATCTCGCCCGGATCGGTGCCCAACACCTGGAGTGCCCGGCGATAGGAAGCCACAGCCTCCTCGTTGGCAAAAACCGAGGCGGCATGGTCGCCGGCGATCTCGAAATAATGGCAGGCCCGTTCGACCTCCCCCGCCATTGCGAAGTGGTGCCCCAGCAAGGCGGCCATTTCTTCGAGCCGTCCACCCCCTGACGCTTCGAGGCCCCAGGCTGCCCGGGCGTGGAGACTTCGGCGTTGGTGGCGCAACAGGCCCTTGTAAATGGCATCCTGGATAAGGGAATGCCGAAAGCGGTAGGCGGGCTCGCGACGACCGTCTTCTGTGACTACAAGACCGCTGGCAGTCAATGCGGATACGGCGCCGGCGACCCCGTCTCCCAACTCCGAGACCTTTGCCAGCGCGGCGACGGAGAACTGCTGCCCCAGCACCGAGGCGGCAGTTATGACTTCACGTTGCGCGGGCGGAAGCCGGTCCACCCGCGAGCGGACAAGGCGCTCCAGCGCTTCCGGCACCTGCCCAGGAGCGCCTAAGTCGAGGTGCCATCCGCCCGCTTCACCCCTGACCAGAGCACGTCTCTCCAACAACGAGGCCAGCCGCTCCTCGAGGAACAACGGGTTACCTTCGGCTCCCTCTGCCACGGACTTTACGATCTCGTCCCGAGCTCCGTCGCCCAAGAGCGCCCGTACCAACGCCCTTGACGCCCCTTCCGGCAGCGGGGCCAGCTCGAGCTTGGACATCTTGGCCCCCAGATCGCCCCGGAGGGCCGCTTCGAGAGCGGTCGAACCCGGGTCGGGCTCTGGCCGCCTGGTGAGGACCACCAGCAAGGGCCCTCTCTGGGTAAGGCGGCACACAGCATCGGTCAACTTGATTGAAGTGGCGTCTGCCCAGTGAAGGTCTTCAAGGACAAGCAAAGTGGGCCCGTGCGCCATGAGACGGGCAAAAAGGTCTTTGACCGCCGAGAAACAGGCTCGTTGCAACGCTTCGGCGCCCAAACGGGACAGTTCATGACCCTCTAGCTCGACCTGGAGGCCCATGACCTGCGCCAGCAACGCCAGCCGACGATGGTCGAACGGCGCGGGAAAGGTTGCTCTCACTGCCCTCTCGAGCCCGGCCAACGCCGCTGTTTCATTTCCTTCCTCAGTGGCCCCGACCCAGGAGAACATGAGCCTCTGGTAAAGGCCATAAGGAGTGTTCGACTCGTATGACGCGGCGCGGCCCTCGAGCCAAAGCGGGAGCCTCCCCGAAGCTGCGCCCACCCAGGTAGTGAACAACTTGCGGCACTCTTGTACCAGGCGCGTCTTGCCCAACCCGGCTTCGCCCTCGACGACGAGGACGACCCCTTCCCCGGAGGTTGTCTGCTCGAGCACGTCACGCAGGACCGAGAGCTCGACGTCTCGCCCGAGCAACGGCGCCGCGGCGGCCAGCCTGCGCCGGGCCACCTCGGCGGGCGAACGGATCTTGCTCCTTTCCAGATACCCGGCAACAACGCACATATGACCAGGTGGTATCGGGACTTCCTTTGAGACCCCCCACTCAAAGATGCCTTGCACGGCTGCCCGAGTGGCAGGCCCGACGAGCACCGAGCCGGGCTTGGCGGCCGACTGCAGGGCGGCGGCAACCAGCGACACTTCGCCCACGGCGTCGTAGTGCGCGCCGGGGCCGGCGCCGATGGGGCCGACCACCGCGTGCCCGGTTTCGACTCCTATTCGCAAGGAAAAGCCATCGCCATAGGCACTCGCACCCCTTACAGAGCGGAGGGCGGCCCGCAGCGCTCTTTCGGGGTCGTCCTCATGGGCTTCCGGTGCACCGAAGACCGCCACCAGCCCGGCACCGGAAACGGCGGTCACTGTCCCGCCAAGCGCCTCGACTTGAGCGACTACGTCGGCCAATGCGCTGTTGATGAGGTCGCGCAAGTCCTCAGAACTCAGCCTCTCGCCCGCACTGACGGCCCCGGCCAGGCCGGCGAAAAGGACGCTGACAACACGCTGCTCCTCGCCGGGAGCAACCGGCTGGCGAGCCCGGCTCGGCTCAGGCTGAGAGCTGCTGGCCCTGGCTAGTTCTGCTAGCGCTGGTGAGGCCCTGAGACCCAGGTCCTCCAGGGCTCGCCGGCAACGCCCGTAAGTGGCGGCAGCCAGAGCGTGACGGCCGTCGGCCGAATAGGCACGAATAAGGACTCCGGCCGCCTCCTCTGAAGCAGGGTCACCGTGGCAGTACGCTTCCCAGGCTTCGATGACATCTGATTTCCCGCAACGGCCGAACCCCTTGGCGCGGTCTCTCGCCAGGGCCAGGCGTGCCTCCTGGCGCAGGACCTCGAGCGCTTCTCTGGGAGCGAGCGCCCACTCGGCATAGGGCTCGTCCTCCAGGAGGAGGCCCTTTTCGGTCAGCGCCACGGTGAGCCGCCCGTCCCGATCGTGACCAGAAGGCGTCGACAGGGCAACCCGGAGTGCTTCTTGGTGCGCCTGGAAATCCACCTCCAGGTTGAAATCCGGCTCCAACCAGATGCACGCCCTGTCCGCCCTGAGCCATCCGGCCGCACCGTCACCCAAAGCGGAAAGCGCTAACTTCGCCATTGACAAGGCCTTGCGAACGGCGTTGCCGGCCGCGTCTGCCCCCAGGTTCGGGAATAGCACCTCGGACGCCTCTTCCCGCCCAACCCGATGATTTGGGGAGATTAGTAAAAGTTGGCACAACCGGCGTGCGCTGGGCCGCACCCAAGGACCGGCGCGCGCCTCGCGCACACTCAACCGAAACGGGCCCAGAAGACGGACCTGGAGCCTGGGGGCGCCGTCGAAGCCCGCGTTTACGCGGCTGCTCGCGCACACGAGCGCATTATGTCACCGTCGCCATCACCAGGGCCCAAAAAACACAAGGACCGGCCGGGTGACGCCGGTCCCTGCAGTGATCGCCCCATTTCCGTGTGCGGTCAGACAGGCCAGGTATGGTCCCGGTCAGCTTGTCAGTTCGCCCGTTCCCAAAACGTTCCCTACGTCCCCGGGACTTGAGGCCGGCCTTTTGACGGTCCGCCCCCGGTTGAACTTCTATCCGGGCTCGCGCAGAACCTTACGCGAATGGTCGGTTTGCTACCGTAGCTGCGCCCCGCCCGGGAACGATGCGGGAACGCAGACCCATCTATGTTGGTAGAGAAATCCGCCAGCACTTCCGTCGCTCAAAACCGCTGGGCCCATCGGAAACGAGTGAGGGGCACGAGCCCAACTACCCTGGCCCCGCCGAGGCGTCCCTAGGCGCAGTGCGCCGCGCACCGGTCATGGCCGGGACAATGCCGACAAACGCTGACCCGAGCCGTTCGTCAGACGCGCAATATGACCACGCCAAAGAATGCCGCACGGTGTTCTCGGACTACGACACTGCGAGATTTAGGAACAGCGAACCCGAAGGAGAGAAATGACCCGACTCGCTGGCCACGGCCCCTCGACCAAGGTCCGGCCGGCCGGCAATCCAGGCTCAACGGCGCCGGTTTTTCGCCTTAGCAACGCAGCACGGGCCCTGCTCGGCGTCCTGGCGTTCTTTTGCCCGGCCACGCCGGCGTCGGCAAAGGCTTTGGGTGCGAGCGCCATGTCCAACTGGTCGGGTTATGGTCTCGCCGGCAGTGGCTTTACCGGGGTGACGGGGACGTTCAACGTTCCTACACCAACTAACTCGGCGTCCTGTTTCGAAGACACAGCCGTGTGGGTGGGTGTAGACGGCCTCGGCAACCATGACTTGCTCCAAGCCGGGATTGCCGAGATCGGCTTCGCTCAAACCAGCCCGCTGTACTGGCCGTCGGCCGGCTTCCCCGGTCTGATCTGCCCGGGGCGAGCCAAGGTTTACGCCTGGTGGGAGGACCTCCCGTCGGCTGCGCAATGGGTCAACCTGCCCGTGCAGGTCGGCGATAGCGTCACCGTGTCGATGTTCAAGATGTCCCCGGGGTGGTGGGCGCTCGCCGTCCATGACCTCACGGCCAAGCGGAGTTTCTTGTTGATCCAACCGTACGCCGGGCCCCAGACTTCGGTGGAATGGGTGGTCGAGGCCCCTCAGGTCATAGGGCTCTTGCGGGACCCGGTCCCCTTTAGCGCCGTGCGCTTCCGCAACCTCGGCGCGCAGGGTGAAGTCCGCGACCTCGAGCGTTTCATCCCCGGTTCAGCCACAACTTTCGCGTCTCGTCCCAACGTGGTGGGCAGTACCGGGCAGCTCCTGCGCTCGGGCTTCCTTGTCCATTAGATGCTTTAGGCCGCTAGCGACTGGCAGAGAAGCTTTCTCGGGGCTGTGAATCGCCCAGAGGTGGTTATAAGGCCGTGCGTTGGTCATCTCCGGGATCCCTCCGACGCACGAGTTCCAAGGCTTGGCTTTCTCAGTCTCGCGGGTGCCATTCGGTAAAGGTCGGCCCATCGGGCGCCTCGTACTGGCGCAGCGCCATCGGCGGCCCACCCGGGACGCCGATCACCGCCTGGCGCCCCCAGAACGAGATCGGCTTGGCGGGCGGGCGGACGACACTGGCGCCATTCGCCAGCGCCGTGGCCAAGACAGCGTCAAGGTCCTCGACTTCCACCCCGAAGACGTAGGGCACTGTTGTCGGGTCTTCCGGTTCCTCCGCGGGCAGCAGTTCCATGAGCACGTCGCCGAGGCGCACGTAAATGATGGCGCCACGAGCGTGGAGCTCGAAGCCGAGCCCATCTATGAAGAATTTCTGTGCCGCATCCCGGTCCCAGACCCGGAAGGGTACGTGGCTCACGCGCATCGCTGCACCCATCGCTTTTCCTTTCTTCGCCGGCGTCGCGCCATGCTCGTTCGGGCCCGGCCCACCCTGAGCGATGACCGGGCCAAGTATTGATGTGCGCGACTATAGAGGCGTGGCTGCGGATCCCCTGCCACCGGCCCCGCTCGGCGCCAGCAGCATTCTGTCAGGCGCAATGGCGCTCGGGTCGTGACGGAGGTCGTGCTCGGAGAGCTGTTCCGCACCACCGGTGGGCGCCGCGACGAGGTAGTCGTCGCCAACAAGCCCTGGTGGGAGTTCTGGCCCGAGCAGACACCGGCCCAGGAACACCTTGGTTCGCTCTCGCGACGGCATTCGTGCTCCTCAACCCGTCGGTCACGGCGCTGCTGTTCGGCGCCACGTCGCCGGAACCGGTGGTCACGAACGTCGGCGCCGTGGCCTTGACGGCTGCGCTGACGCCGGCGGAGGTGAGCCGGGCACGGGCCATCGGCCTGCCGCACAACACGAAACCGACCGGTTGAATTGCGTGCGGATCTGGATCCCGGCGCTGGGCACGGCAGGATGGCCACATGCGCAACGACACCCACCTATTGGCCGGCCACCGGGTCCACCGCATGGGCTTCGGCGCCATGCAGCTGCCGGGCCCGGGCGTATTCGGGCCACCGCGGGACCGTCAGCAGGCGCTGGACGTCCTCCGCCACGCGGTAGGGGCCGGTGTCGACCACATCGACACCGCCCAGTTTTACGGGCCCGACGTCGCCAACGAGCTGATATACGAGGCGCTTCATCCCTATCCTGAGGGACTGGTCCTGGTGTCGAAGGTAGGAGCGCGGCGCGATGGCTCGGGCGGTTGGCACGGGGCCCAGCGCCCGGAGGAACTACGGGAGGGCGTCGTGGCCAACCTCACCTCGCTCCAGGTCGACCAGGTGCCGGTAGTCAACCTCCGGCGCCATCCCGGGTCCGATGTGCCCTACGACGAGCAGGTGGCCGCCATGGTGGCCATGCGCGACGTGGGCCTGATCGGGGGGGTCGGGCTGAGCAACGCCACGCTGGAGCAGTACCGGGCGGCCACCGCCGTCACCGAGGTGGCCTGCGTGCAGAACGCTTACAACCTGGCCGACCGCTCGGACCAAGAGGTGTTGGACGCCTGCACGGCTGACGACGTACCCTACGTGCCGTTCTTCCCGCTCGGCTCGGCCTTCAACGCTGAGAACCCGGTGCTGACGGCACCGGGCGTCGTCTCCGCGGCCACACGGCTGGGCACCACCCCGGCCCAGGTGGCGCTGGCCTGGCTCCTGCAACGGTCCACCCACCTGCTCCTGATCCCGGGGACGTCCTCGCTCGGGCACCTGCGGGAGAACCTGGCGGCCGCCGGACTGGCGCTCGACGCTCAAGCCGTAGACGACATCGGGTGACGGCAAACTCCCTCGGCCACCGTCGTCGTTTGAAGATAGTGGAAGGCCCGTGGACCACTTTGTCTGTCTTGGTGCAGTCGGCCGAATTTGTGGCGGTACGGTGACCTTTTTGCATTGGAAGGGACGAAATCTGTTTTCTGTACCGAGAACAGAGCCACCGGCTGATTACTTGGCTCCGCTGCTAATGCATTTTCGCCTAAGGACCGGTCTGCGCCAAAGCGCTGACAAGGTCGTCCCACAGGTCATCGACGTGCTCGCACCCCACGCTAAAGCGTAGGAAGCCCGGCGGCAGATGCCCTTGGCCAGGCAATTTGGCGCGACGCTCTATGGTGCTTTCCACGCCCCCGAGGCTGGTTGCCGACCTAATAACGCGGACCGAGGCGCATACGGTGTCTGCTGCCGCGGCGCTCTGAACCTCAAACGCGATCATGGCGCCGAACCCGGTCATTTGCACGGCCGCCTGGGCGTGGCCGGGATGATCGGCGAGGCCGGGATATCTAACCCTGGTCACAAGGGGGTGCTCGACGAGGCGCTGAGCCAGAGTAGCGGCACTGCGCTGTCCTTGGTCCAGGCGGAGGGCGAGGGTGCGCAGGCCGCGCAAGACCAGGAACGTTTCCAGCGCGCCGGGGACGGCACCGGCCACCTCCCGGCGGTGGCGCAGCTGCTCGGCCAAGTGAGGGCTATCGGCAACGGCAATGCCGAGGAGCAGGTCGGAGTGGCCGCCAAGGAACTTGGTGGCGCTGTGGACGGCGATGTGGGCGCCGAGGGCGATCGGTTGTTGCAACAACGGGGTGGCGAAAGTGTTGTCGACCGCCACCATTGCGCCCGCGTCGCGCCCTGCCGTGCAAAGAGCGGGCAGGTCGGCGATGTCGAGCAAGGGGTTGGTGGGCGATTCCAGCCACACCAGATCAGCACGGCGGGCCGCCGCTACGGCGACGGCAGTGTCGGTTACGTCAACGAGGTCCACTTGCCAACGTCCTTGCTGCTGGCCGTCTGCCAGCAGGGCGTGAACTCCGGCGTAGCAGTCCGAGGGCGCCATCACCTGGGCACCCACGTGCAGGAGGTCAAATACAGCCGCCGCCGCACCCATTCCCGAAGAGAAGGCCACAGCATCGCCAAGCTCCAACTCGCCCACAACTTCTTCTAGTGCTTCCCATCCGGGGGTAGCGTCACTGCGGGCGTACTCGCGGTGTCCGATCTGGCCCAGGTTGCCGGCCCGGAAGTTCGACGCCATGACGATGGGCACGTTCAGGGGCTGGCCGGGCTCGTCGGCAGGCCGTCCGGCTGTAATTAGGGCAGTCTGCGGGCGTCGCGCCGGCCTCCGGCCGGCAGGCCCTGAAGATTGGCTGGACACGAGGTCATCCTGCTCGGCAGGACAGGCCGGCGCCAACCCGGCGCGGCGACCAGAGGGTGGCCCGACTCGCGCCGGCGCCCGGCCTCCGCCGGTGGAGGCTAGATTCCGGCCCGTGGCCGACTTTGCCCTGCCCCTGCGTGAGGAAGACGTCGATCCCGACCCCCTGCGCCAGTTTGAGACCTGGTACAACGACGCCGCCCAGGCCGGTTTGCGGGAGCCTGGTGCGGTGGCCGTGGCCACGAGCACGCTGGAGGGCATGCCGTCGGTACGCATGGTGTTGCTCAAGCGGTACGACGAGCGGGGCTTTGTTTTCTACACCAACTACGGCAGCCGCAAAGGTCGCGAGCTCGAGGCCAACCCGCGCGCCGCATTGTTGTTCTATTGGGACCCACTGGGACGGCAAGTGAGGATCGAAGGGCGCACTGAGCGCACTTCGGCACAGGACTCAGCGTCGTATGCTCACAGCCGGCCCCGAGGGAGCCAGCTGAGCGCACTCGCATCGCCTCAGAGCCGAGTAATTGGCAGTCGCAGCGAGCTCGAGCAGCGCGCCGCCGACCTGGCCCAGCTGTACACCGACGTCGAAGTGCCCGTCCCGGATGCCTGGGGAGGTTTCCGCCTGGTGCCGGACCGCTTCGAGTTCTGGCAACACCGGGAGGACAGGCTGCACGACCGCCTGCTCTACACCGTCGGGGACCAAGCCCGCTGGCGGCTGCAACGGCTGGCCCCGTAGCCGCGGCTCACCTGTAGAAAAGGAGCTAAGCGGGCTGACCTCGAAGTCGACCAAGCCGCCGTCGGCTCATGGCTCGTGGGCCCGACGACGTAGCCCAGCCTCAGCTAGTTCTCCGGCGTTACGCCCGGGCCCCGGCCGGTTGGGGGTTCAGCTGGTAAATGTACGGTGCCAATGGAGGGGTCAAGGTTGTCGACGAACGGCCTGACGAGACAGTGACCGTCGTCCCGCCGGCACCGATCTGGACTTCGACCGGTCCGCCTACCGTGAGCCGCTCAGTGGTGCTCGGTGTGACGATGCCGGCGAACTGCGGGGTCCCGGTGGCCTTGCCGACCCTCACCCACGACGGGCGGTCCGAACGTACCGTCAGCTCGTAGCTGGAAGCGCTCACCGCATAGGTGGCCTGGCCTGCGCCGGTCGAGGTTTGCTTCAGGAGTGGAGAGCCGGCCGCTTGGCTTTGCGTAGAGCTGAGGGACGAGGCGGCCGACCCAGAGTGCCCCCGGTCACTCCCGTGGGGCCCTGGTGGGCGCAAGGCCAACGTCACCGCGACGCCGACAACCACGATGGCGGCCGCGCCCGACGCCACGATTAGCGCCCGGCGTGCTCGTGCCGGGCGCTTGACCGGCGGAGCCAACGGCTCACCCGGCTCTCGGGAACCGCGTCCAGAGGGGCGGGAGCGCCCTCTGTTCGCCTGTACGGAGTCGGCCGAACTGGCGGCCGAGCGACCCGCGGCCTTCCCCTGTTGGCTGACCAGCGGTAATGGTTGAGTTGGAGCCAACGGCTCGGCCAGATCCGGTTCCCCGCCCAACTGTCTGGCATACGCGGAGGACCACGCCCGCAAGATGTCCGCGGAGGACGTGCCCGGAGGGAAGCCGAGGAACGTTGCGATCCGCTCCACGGTCGTGAGCAGATCGGCCTCGTCCCGGAACCCCGTGGCGTGGCCAGCCTCGAGGCCGAGGATCAACGTTGAGGGCACATAGCACGACGCGGCCTCCTCGGCCGGTGACAATGCTCGAGCCAGCCGCGCCGCCTTAAGAGCGACAGCCACCTCGGGCGGGACGAAAAGGTGACGTTCGGGCTCGCCAGGTCCTGGACCGCGTTGTGCTCGAGCCATGTGGACCACGTTTTGGTCAAAATCCGATGCGTCCACAATGAGACCCTCGCTCCTTCTCCGAGTCCCGAAAACAACAATAGCGGGTCCCGCGCATTTAAGTACCGGCCACCTTTACTCGCCTTGCGGCCGGCCGACGCGCAGGTAAGCCTAACGGTACTTCCCCGCTTCGGAGTCACTGGCTTTGGACGTGACCAACCTGGAGCCGCTGCTGCAGGCGGTCCATGGACTCATGGGCGGTTTCTCGGCCGATCACCACGCCGAGCAACGGCCGCCCGCTCTCGCCCGCACGTTGGCGCGGGCCACTCTTGAATGGGCCACGAACGCACCTGGCCTAGCGCGCTCCACCACTTCGGAATGCCGCCGCTCGAGGGCCAACTGCTCGCCAGGGTACGGCCCGCTGCGTCACTCTTCACGCCTTCACGTCTGGCGCTTCAGCAGCACGTTGAGAACCCCCTGGTCAGGGTCCCGCAACTTGGTGCCCCGCTGTCCTCCCTTGCTGCCGTCCCCATCGCCACCCGCCGTAATGCCCTCGAGGCTTCGGTAGGCGCTCAGCTCGGTACGGACTCGACGCTGGTACTGGTCAAGCGAGACGGCCACAATTATCAGTAGCCCAATAACCGGGAGCTGCCAGAAGGCCGGAACGTTCATCAACACGAAGCCATTTTGCAGCAGTGTGTAAATCAGCGCTCCCACGACCGTGCCCCAGATGCGTCCCTCGCCGCCCGTGAGCGGTGTGCCACCTATAACAACGGCGGCGATCGCCACCAACAGGAAGTTCGCACCCGACGTGCTCGAAGCAGTTGAGAAATGGCAGGCGTAGATCATACCGGCCCGGCCGGCCAGGAGCCCGGCCAACCCGAAGAGCATCAGGGTATGCAGTTTGACATTGACGCCCGAGCGTCGAACGGCTTCCCGACTTGCCCCGACGGCATACGTGTAACGACCAAATCTGGTGTTTTTTGCGATCCACGACAGCAATATGGCGATTCCAGCGGCGAAAAACACGATATACGGGATGTTCCACACCTCGCCTGTACCCGCCGTCACCGACGCGGGGGGCAGGTTGACGACCGGGACCCCGTTAGACAACAAGTCGGCAAAGCCTAAGAACGCCCCGTAAGTTGCCAGCGTCACGATCAACGAGTTGATCTTTAGGAATGCGACGAGAGCCCCGTTCAACAGTCCACCGCCGAGTCCAACCGCAATTGATATCACGGTGCCGACGACGACGAGGTTCCAGCCCGCACTTCCGGCCGCGGTGGTAAAGCCGTTCCCCCCATGATAATTGTTGGACATGTACAAGGCGCCGGCGACGCCACCCAGTCCCAGCATCGAGCCGACGGAAATATCGATGCTACCGGCTATCATTACGAACGTCTCTCCCAGAGACAGGAGAATGAATACCGCCGTGGATGCCAGGATATTTGTGAGCGAGAGGGCGCTCGTAAAGCCGGGAGCGGCCACCGCGAACAGAATTATCAGTAAGACCAGGACGCCGACGCTGCTGAAGCGAAGGACGAGACCAACCATCATCTGACGGCGGAGGGAGGGCGGCAGGGAATCTGCGGCCGCCTCGTGCGCAGCCAGCGCGACCACGGGCTGCTTGACGTCAGCCACTCGTAACGGTCCTGGTGCCGACCATGTATGACATCAGCTCTTCCTCGGAAGTCTTTCGGGGATCGACCTCCCAAACAATCCGCCCGGCGCGCATTACAATAATTCGAGTCGCTCTGGCCAGGATTTGGGGAATATTGTGTGTGACCATGATCACTAATTTCCCTTGTTCCACCAGATGGTCGATTATTGTATTGACCGACGCCGTCTCGCGGGGGCCAAGAGCGGCCGTGGGCTCGTCCAACAGTATGATGGGGGCATTGAAATGGACGGCCCTGGCCATCGCCACCGCCTGGCGTTGACCCCCGGACAGCGACCGTACCATCGACGTGACGTCCGGGATATTGATCTGTACCTGCCTTAGTGTCACTCTCGCCGCCGCCGCCATCTCGCGGTGCTTGAGCATGCGAATACCGAGAACGTTCCTGGTGATCTCCCGGCCGCGACAGAGAAGCGGAGCCTGAGACGAGTGGTGGTGACGGCGGTCGCAAACTTGACCACACCACGAACTTCGTGGTCCACTAGCGAGTGTCTATCCGCGCAACCCCACCATTCCGGGCGGACCACGTCGGCAGCCTCCTTCGTCCACCTGAGCTCATTCAGGCGCGCTCAGCCTTCGCCGAAGGCAGGATCGACGCTGACGCTCTCAGGGAGACGGAAGATGCCGCAATCCGCCACGTTGTTGCCCTGCAAGAGGAGATCGGGCTCCGGTCGGCTACGGACGGGGAGTTCCGTCGCAACTCATGGCACATGGACTTCATCTACCAGCTGGGCGGCATCGGCCGCAGCGACGAGCAGCTACAGGTGGCCTTCAAGAACAGCCAGGGCTCGACTTTCTTCACCTCGGCCGCCCTGAAGATCGTGGACAGGGTGCGCCTCGATCAGACGATCTTCGCCGGCGCGTTCACGTTTTTGAAATCCGTCACCGCCACGGCCGTGCCGAAGCTCACGATCCCGTCACCGAGCATGGTGCATTACCGGGGAGGGCCGGCGGCCATCGACCCGGCGGTCTACCCCGATGTCGAGGACTTCTGGGCCGATCTCAGCGCCGCGTACGCCACTGAGGTGCGCCGTCTCGGCGAGCTCGGCTGCACCTACCTCCAGCTGGACGATACGTCCCTGGCCTACCTGAACGACCCGGCCCAACGTCAGATGGTCGCCGAGCGCGGCGACGATGCCGAGCACCAGCACTTGCGGTACATCAAGCAGCTGAACGCCGCCCTCGAGGCAAGACCTCAGGACATGGTCGTGACCACTCATTCCTGCCGGGGCAATTTCCAGTCGTACTGGGCGGCAGAGGGTGGCTACGATTTCGTGGCCGAGGCATTGTTCAACGAGCTGGACGTCGACGGGTTCTTCCTGGAGTACGACGACGCCCGGTCGGGAGACTTCAAGCCCTTGCGCTTTATGCCAAAGGACAAAGTAGTGGTACTCGGCCTCGTCACGACCAAGCGAGGTGAACTCGAGGACAAAGACGAGTTGAAAAGGCGGCTCGATGAGGCGAGCGCGTACGTCCCGCTCGAGCAGGTCTGCCTGTCGCCCCAGTGCGGGTTTTCGTCGACCGTGGAGGGGAACCGGCTCAGCTTCGAAGACGAGGTGGCCAAACTGCGGCTCGTCGTGGAGACGGCCTCTGAAGTGTGGGGTTGAAGTTGGCGGGACTGGTGTCCTCCGGCGTAGGCCGTCAATCACCCGGTACCGATGCCTCGGCGCGACCACGGGGACGCCTCGACGCGACCACGGGGACGCCTTTCTTGGTGCATTACGGCGAACTCGTCGCGTTTTCGTGTCCTTTTTGCATGGGAACGCAACAAGAACGCCGAACTGCACCCAGAAGGCGGCCCTGCACCCAGAACGCGGCCCTGCACCCAGAAGGCGGCCCTGGAGCCAAGGTGGCCCTGGAGCCAAGCCGGCGCTGCAGCCAAGACGGCCCTGCAGCCATGAATGAGGAAGCGGGCAATTTAGTCCTTGCCGTCGCCGGAGAACGGATCGAGCGGATTAAGAGCGAGAGACTTGCTTTGTGCCTGAGGGAGGCTCTCGAAGGCCAACACCGCCACGTCGTCGGTGGTGCGGCCGTGCGTGTGCTCGTTTAGCTCCGTGATGAGGGCGTGAACGCCTTCGTCCAGGTCGCCACAGCCGACCAACCCGACCGACGCCGACATGTCAACGAGGCACCCTCGCGGGTCCCTGCTCTCCAGGAGGCCGTCGGTATAGAGCAGCACTCTCGAACCCGGGGGCAGGTCAAAGCGCTCCAGCGTCGGCTCGGCACCGCAACCAAGCGGCAGCGCGGGCGACCGGGGCTGCAACCAGCCGGCCTGCCCGTCCGGCCCGACAACCACCGGGGCAGGATGGCCACAGTTGGCTACCCCGAGCTCCCTGCCTCTCACCTCCACCAGTACGGCGGTGACGAACTCCTCCCCGTCGACGTCCCCGCTGGTGGTGTCGGCCGCGTAACGAGCCACCACGCCATCGAGCTCGGCGGCGACCTTTACCAAGTCGGGCTCGATGTGGGCCAAGGCGCGGAACGCGCCCAAAGTGAGCGCGGCCAGCCGTACGCCGGCCAGCCCGTGCCCGCGGACGTCGGCCACCAGGAGCCGCGTCCCGTGCACGGTGTCGAGCACGTCGTAACAGTCGCCACCAACGCTGGCCACGTCGGCCGACGACTCGTACCAGGCCGACACGGCGATCGAGCCCACCACTGCCGCGGGCGGACGGATAATGGCCCGCTGGGCCACCTCGGCCACGTTGGTGAGCTCGGCCTCACGGCGCTCCCGGCGCAACCGGAGCCGGGCCGCTTGGACGGCAACGGCAGTGCCGACGACGATGACGACTACGGCGCGCTCGAGCCCGGGGTGCAACCCGAACCCGTCGAAGACGGCCAGGCTTACGGCAACAAGGACGGCCGCGCTGCCCACCAGCGCCACCGCACGTGGACGCGCACCCACCGAGGCCAAGAACGGGGTTAAGGCCAGCGCGCCCGAAAAGGTCGTCTTGTCGCCTGTGACGAGGTCGGCAATAGAGAGGACAACGACGATGGCCACCGCCGCGGTAAGCCAACCCAACCCAGCTCCGGGCAACCCACCCGGTGGCGATGCCTGCCGACTTGGCTCCGCCGGGATAGCTGGCCTGAGGCCTGTAGGCCGGCGAATTTCGAAAGTATGCAACCGCGTCACGTCTTCCAAGCTGGTCTCGGCTGGGCCGCTCCGGACACTTACGTCGGCTCCGTTCGACCGCCAGTGCGGGCCTCAGCCTTT
This sequence comes from Acidimicrobiales bacterium, assembly GCA_035502515.1. Lineage (GTDB taxonomy): Bacteria > Actinomycetota > Acidimicrobiia > Acidimicrobiales > Palsa-688 > Fen-671. Next base: position 2,520 of record DATJUH010000356.1, on the reverse strand, counting down.
GGCCCATCTTCCCCGTGAAGGTTAATGACAACCGCGAATACGGCGAACAGGTTCATGAGTTCGGGGGCGGCCGGGTGGAGGCGCTCCGGTCCTAAACGCGGCTTCCCAGTGTGGAGAACGAAAAGCGGAAAGTGCCGGGACCACGCCCCAACTTTGCTGTTTGGCCCTCCGTCGGGCTCGGGCTATCGCAGTGGCCGGGCCTCGGAGCGGCCGATGGCGGAGCCGGTGCCGTCGGTGGCTTCCACAGCCAGGTACGGCGGAGGGTCAGGGACCGTGATGGCGGTTTCGAAGCCCAAACAGCGCCCGACCCCGACTGGTTGAAGCTGGTCGAGCTGGGAGCCTCCGAGGACCGACCACGCTGTCACCCCCGTGGCTCCGTTCCAGCTGGCGTAAACCGTCGCCGTCCGATTACCCGCGACTACGGCGATGGCCGGCGGCCCAGCCGGTTGGCCCTGCCACGGTTGTTTGAACGCCCGGTACGACGAGGTACCGGTGGCCAGACGTCCGTCGAAAACGGCCCGCCCTGAAGCGTCGTACTCCGTGAAATAACTCGATTTGCCCCAGCCGACAAAGTAGTGCCCATCGCTCAGTTCCTGGGTGCTGCCGAGCACCTCGGTTAGCACCGGCGGCGAGTGATGGTACTGCTTTAGTAGTTTCACATTTCGCGTCTGTTCGTCCAAGGCAAGCACCAGGCCCCGCGACTGGCTCGCCTCATCAGGCGGGCCACCTTCGTCGTCGAACAGTGTGAGGGTCCCATCGGAGTGGCGCCTTACATCGTGCTGGAAGGCGAAATGAGCGCCGGCGCCGATGGCGAAATCGCTGTTTTTGCCTCCGAGGCGCCAAAGCACAGCCCCGCTCCGGCGGTCGAGTTTGTAGGCCGCCCACGTATTGCGGCTGGACACGATCAGGTTGCCGTCGCTCGGGTCGACGTCGATGGAGTTGATGTGGAAATAGTCCCAAGGAGCCGAGCCGCTCTTAGGAACCGGTATGTAGGACTCCTCGAAGCCGACGTGTTCGTCGCTACGCCACTCGAACAGGAGCTTCCCGGTCGCGACATCGACCTCCTGGACGACGCCATAGTAATAAGAGCCATTGCCGGGGCCTCCTAATTTCGAGAAGTCGGCCGCGCTCTGGCCATAACAAGTGAACAGCGCGCTGCCCGAAGCGGTCAGGAGGAACTCGTGCAGGTCCCCCTGGTACCCCCCTACCGCGTAGACCTGAGCGATTTCCCGGTAGGCCGAGTCGCACAGCTCGTAGTGGCCCAACCCGTGGTCGTCGGTGATCACTCCTTCAAACCACGACAGAACGGCTATGCCTTTGTAAGACTGCACCTGCAAGTTGTGAGCGCCGCCCGCCGCCAGGAACCAGACCAACTGGCCGTCGGCGTCGATTATCAGCGCCCCCTGCTGTCCTGGCCCTGCGGCCGCATTGGTCAGGACTACTCCCGGTAGTGCCGCCGGGGCGGCGGGGACGTCGACCAGGACCGTCGGCGGAGCCAAATCGGGGCGGGACTTGAAGACCTGCACCCCGTCACGCGCCTCTGCGCTCAATCTGGCTTCGAGCGCAGGCACCGCTTTGGTGTCGAGGGAGGAGTCGTCCGTACCCGCGACGGTGTTCCCTGATGGCCCGCCTCGGTCTGCGATTGGCCGGGCCTTAGACAGAGAGGCATGGGAAGGTTGCGGCCAATAATGGCCCTTGGAGCGCTGAAATTGGGCGCAAACAGCCGCTCCCGACCAGACCGCAGCCTGGAGAAAGGCCCGGCGGTTGGAGTACCGGCCCGACCATCTCTCGCCCGACTCCCTAACGATCTCGACCTCCGCGCCTACCATCGGGGCCCGAACGCTGAGGGGCCCCTGTTCCGTCAGGGCAATCCTGCACCCCTCGGCTGAGGCTTTCCTTTACGCCGGCTTAACCAGAACTAAGTTGTGGGTTATCACCCCCGGCAGGGGTCCGAAATGTCCACCAGTAGCAGCGCCGCAAGAGGTTGAACCAATGGCCGCGACCAAGGCTGTTCCCGACATGCGCCTAGAGCTCGTCCCGGTCCCAGTAGCAGACGTCGACCGGGCGAAGCAGTCCTACCTGCAGGCTGGGTTCGGCGATCTGCACGACACCCAGGTCACAGAAACCATGCGGGTGGTGCAGCTAACCCAGCCGGTTCGAGCTGCGCCATCGTTTTCGGCCCGGGCATGGTCCTATTACGGACATGGTCCCAGGGTCAGGTCAAAGGGCGGCATCTTGTGGTGGACGACATGGAGGCCACCCCCGCCACTGACCGGTCGCGGCATCGAGCTGAGCGATGTTGACGACATGGCCGGGGTCATTTACTCGTTTTTCAACGATCCCGACGGCAACATTTGGGCCCTTCAACACTGGTCTGCCGGTCTCCACGTGTAGTGCCTCTGTACGCCGTCCCTTAGCGGCGCTCGTCGGGTGGCTTTGCGGGCGGAGATGCCGGCGTGGACGAGGGCGGGTTGGCCGAAACTGCTGTCGTGAAGGTCTCGGAGCCGTGTGGCCAGGGGT
>DATJUH010000355.1:0-2692 GCA_035502515.1 Acidimicrobiales bacterium | reverse complement strand
CCCGGTCGCAGGCGCAGCAGGAGAGGACGCCGGTACGCAACCGGCCGATGAACTGGCGGCCCGGGAAACGACCTCACTGCTTTCCGAAATGCCGGCCGGGGCTAGCTTCGGCACCTTCGTCCACCGGATCCTGGAGAATGTCGATTTCGCCACCGGCGACCTCGGCCGGGAACTCCTGAACGCCGTCGACAAAGAGCCTGCCGGTTACGCCGAAGCGACGACGGGCGACCCGGTCCAGCTGGCCCATGGCCTCGAGGTCGCCCTTTCCGCTCCGCTGGGCGGGCAGGCCGCTGGCATGCGCCTACGTGACCTGACCCGGGCCGACCGGCTCGACGAGCTTGTCTTCGAGTTGCCCCTGGCGGGCGGGGACAGCCCGACGGGCGAAGTTCTGTTAGCCGACCTGGGCCACCTGTTCGCCCGGCACGTACGATCAGGGGAACGGCTGGCGAATTACGCCAGCGACCTGTTGGCGCCCCAGCTGGCCGTCAACCTGCGGGGTTACCTGACCGGCAGCCTCGACCTGGTCTTCAGGTCGCACAGGGAAAATGGTGACGACCGCTTCTTCGTCGTCGACTACAAGACCAACTGGCTGGGTGCGGCCGGGGAAGGGTTGACCGCATGGCACTACCGGGCTGCGGCCCTCGAGCTCGAGATGCGCCGTTCCCATTACCCGCTCCAGGCCATGTTCTACCTCGTGGCCCTGCACAGGTACCTCCGCTGGCGGCTGCCGGGCTACGACCCCGGAACGAACCTCGGCGGGGCTTATTACCTGTTCCTGAGAGGGATGGCCTGCCCGGGCGCACCGCTGGTGAAAGGTGAGCCGTGCGGGGTGTTCGCCTGGCAGCCTCGGGCTGAGCTCATAACCGGCCTGTCGGACCTCCTCGCCGGCGAGCCGGTGGAGCCGTGACGGGGGCGGCCCATGAGTGACGCAGTCGTTGACCCAACGGTTGGGCCCGTCATCGGCCCGGGCCGGCGGTCGGGTGAGGGCCTCGATGCCGAACTCGTGCTGTCCCTCGACCCCACTGGCGCGTTGGGGCAGTTCAACCGGGCCGGTGTCCTGGCTGCCGCCGACATACATGTCGCCAGGGCACTTGGCCGGCTCGGCGGAGATGACGACGAACTCGTAGGACTGGCGGTGGCGTTGGCCGTCCGCGCCCCCCGCGTGGGCCACGTGCTTGTCGACCTGGGATCGATACGCCAGACGGCGGTGGCCGGTCCAGAGGACGGGGCCGACCTGGCCGGCCTGCCCTGGCCCCCGCTGGGCCAGTGGCTCGAGCGGGTCAGCGTCAGCCCTCTGGTCACCGTGGACGATGGCAGCCCTGACGACCGGCCGCTCCGCCTGGCCGGCAGCCGCCTTTACCTCGACCGCTACTGGCGGGACGAACTTGACGTGGCCGACGACTTGACGACCCGGTCGGCTGCCTCTGTGGCCGACGTCGACGAGGCGTTGCTGGCCCAAGGAGTAGCCCGCCTCTACCCGGACGCCGTACCGGAACTGCAGCGGCAAGCGGCGACGACCGTCCTGCACCGGTTGCTGGGCGTCATCGCCGGCGGACCGGGCACGGGCAAGACGACCACTGTGGCCCGGGTACTGGCGCTGGTGGCCGAACAAGCCATCGGCGCCGGCCGGCCTTTCCCCATGGTGGCCCTCGCGGCGCCAACTGGCAAGGCTGCCGCCCGGATGGCCGAGGCCGTCCATTATGAAGCCCGCCGGCTCGATGCGGCCGAGGCCGTGCAGGGGTGGTTGTTGTCGCTCGACGCCTCCACGGTGCACCGGCTGCTCGGGCGCCGCCCAGGCACCACAACGCGCTTCCGCCACGACGCCGGCAACCGGCTCCCGCACGATGTGGTGGTGGTGGACGAGACGTCCATGATGTCTCTGCCCCTTATGGCTCGCCTGCTCGACGCCGTCCGCAAGGAGGCTCGGCTGGTCCTCATCGGCGACCAGGAACAGCTGGCGTCGGTAGAAGCCGGCGCCGTCCTGGGCGACATCGTGGGGCCGGCGGCCGCGCCGGCGCCGGAAAGCACGCCCGTGAAGCCCGGCCCGGCCCAGACCGGCCCGGACCGGCCCGACACGGGCGGCCGCACCCCGGGCGGCTACCCGCCGATCGGGCGATGCATCACTGTCCTCCAGGCGAACTACCGGTTCCGTGGCCCGCTGGCGGAGCTGGCCGGCGCCGTCCGTGGGGGCGATGCCGACGCCGTGATGGCCATCCTGCACGCGGGCCGTTCCACCGGTGCCACCTCGCCGGACGGCGGCGGGACCGCCCGCTGGCTAGACGTCGATGTCGCCACCGCCCATTCAGAGAGCCTGGAGCCGGTCCGGCTCGCCGTTCTGGGGGCACAGCATCGCGTGGTCGAGGCGGCCCGTGCCGGTGATGGGGCGGAGGCGCTAGACGCGCTGGGCCGGCTCCGCCTCCTTTGCGCCCATCGTGAAGGGCCCTCCGGCGCCGCGACCTGGAACTTCAGGGCCGGACAGTGGTTGGCGGACGCCGGGGAAGGGCCACCGCCTGAAGGGATGTGGTACCTGGGCCGGCCGGTGATCGTGACCGAGAACGATTACGGCCTGGGCCTGTTCAACGGCGACACCGGTGTGGTGATCGCCGAGGAGGACGGCAGCCTCAGGGCTGCCTTCAGGCGAGGAGCCGGGGTGGTGACCATGAGCCCGGCGCGGCTCGGCGCAGTGGAGACG
>DATJUH010000354.1:0-2699 GCA_035502515.1 Acidimicrobiales bacterium | reverse complement strand
TCCAAGACCGATACCGGCGCCCAGCCTTGGGGCGAGTTTGTCTTACTTACCCAGCGGTTGGCCGGCGGCGGGGGAGGCGTGCACACCGTGACCTCGACGACCTGGTATCTGGGAAGGGGCTCGGGCCCTCCGAACTCGGCCGTCGGGCGGTTGGGGTCGGGCCGTCGTCCCGTGCCGAAGTCGTCGTCGGCCTGAGGGGTGGCCATGTAGCGGGCGATGGCCTGTGGCCCGTTCGCGCTGGTAAGCCAGCCTTCCAGCTGCTGGCCGTCAGTGGCGCCGGTTCCAACAGAGAGGAATCTTCGATGTTGAGGGAACCGCCACGGACCGTCTGCTCGCTACCAGCCAACCCGTCAGGCCGGTCGGGGTCTAGGTTGATTGCGAGTTGAGGCACTCTTCAGCTCTTCGTTCAGCGGCCGGTGTGGGATGCCTCCTTCGAAGTGGCGACGCCGGTCAAACTAGCAGTGAAACCGATAATCGGCGGTAACGATCCGAAGCGATAAGACCGCTGGAGAACCGGGTAACCGCTACTCCTCTCAAAGAGTACTCCTTCGAATCCGATCACAGCGGCTTCAGGGATCCTCAGTGGTGATCGCGGCGAGGAGCCCGTCGAAGTCTTCGCCGCAGGGACCGCACGCTCGCAAGTGGGCGGCGACGCCACGGTACCGTGGGTCCGCGTCGGTGCCGGCGGCCACCAGCTCGGCAAAGATGTGCAGCACCCCCATTGCCTGATCGCAGCCGACGTCGGCGGGGTCGGTCTGGAGGAAACGGTCCAACGCTTCGTAGCCGGTCATGTGCCTTTGTGCTCGTGGGCCAGGTACCCGCCGTCGACGAGCGCAGCTCGAAGCTTGCGACGGGCGTCAAACAGCATTTTATAGATCGCCCCGCGCGTGCCGCCCATCTGCTCCAACAAGGCGTCGGGAGGGACCCCGTCGACCACGATAGCCACAAACACCTGACGTTGCCGTTCCGTCAACGTTCCGTCCAGGGCGCGGACCAGCGCGTCGACCAGGTCACGGCCCTCGGACTGCTCGTCCGGTTGGAGGCCGAAACGGTCCGCCAGACGCTCCCAGTCCACGGGCTCCGAGGGCAGATCGGACCGGCGCCAGAAGTGCCGAGCGAGCTTCGTCGAGACCTCTAACATCACGAACTTGTACGCCCAGGTAGTGAACCGGCTCTCACCCCGGAACTGGTGCAGCTTGGCTAGGACGGACACCACGGCGTCGGCCGCGGCCTGGAAGGCGAGGTCGTCCAGTTCAGGCCCGGTAATCCGCACGCCCGTACTTCGGCGGTAGACCTCCCGCCGCGCCGCACATACCAGTAGGTGATGCAGCCGCGCGACCGCCGCCTCCCGCTGTTCGCCGGTGAGGCGCTGCAACCACTCGTCTGATGGTGTCTCGTATGATCCCAGCGCGATCGGCGGATCAGGCCTCACCTTGGGCCACTCTCCTCGTGATATTCAAAGCCCATAAGGTTCAAGCGGCCGGGGCCACCTGCGGGACGGTGCTCTGGCCCGTTGGTGCGCCCAGGCTGGCAGTGATGGTTCGGGGCGCGCATAACGCGAGGCCCAACAGGCAGCGCTCAAAGTGGGATTGCCCCTCGGCGGGAGGCAGAGTTGAGCATGCGGAGCACGGTGTTCGTCGTATGCGCCGTCCCCGGCTAAGGGACGGCTCCTCGATCGCGAAGACAGCCTTCGAAGCGACCACAGTCACCAGTGGGAGCCGTACGCGCTCGGGCTTGGGTGGGTCGAGCTCGTTATATGTCGATCTGGTTGCACATGAGATCAATGTGCCTCTGGACCGGGTGAACCGTCATCACCCGTCGGCGCTAGTCACCCGGGTGATCCAGCCTGTGGCAGCGCGATCTCACGGCGATGGTGGGGAGATTTTGGCTTCGGCATTATCCCTTGCCGTAACGTCAACGGCCGTTGCCTACCTACCCGCCGAAAAGTGGCCGGAACCGGGGAGGAGGTTGAGCTGCCGGGCGCGGGCCACAGCCTCTTGCCGGCTGCCTACCCGGAGCTTGGCGTAGATGTTGCGGGTATGCGTTTTGACCGTGTTGAGCGATACGTACAACTCGTTGCCGATCTCCCGCAGGGAGAGACGGGTAGACAGCATTCTGAGCACGGCCAACTCTCGCTCTGAGAGCTCGTCGGTCCCCTCCACCAGTGATGCCCCGGAGGCCCGGTGCACATCGTCATCCGGCCCGACCAAGGAGCGCAGGAAACCGGGGTCGGGACAAGCGGCCAACTGGCGGACTGCCCGAGCGCGCAGTTCGGCGGCGTCGGCTGGCATGCCGCCCTCTACGGCTATCTGGGCCAGGGCCAACAAGCCGTAAACGACGTCAAGGCGCAACCCGCCGCGCCGTGCAATGTTCAGCCCGTGCTCGGTCTCGGCCCGTGCCGAGCCCAGGTCCCCGCCGGCGCGAGCTCGCTGGCCCGCTGCATGATAGACCATCACAGTTACCCAATGCTCGCCCAGGGCCTGACGCTCGGCGAGCGTGCGGGCTGCGGCCACTCGCTCGTCGACCTCAGCTGTCTCGGCCCGTTCGGCGGAGATCATGGCGAGATAACCCAGCGCGTAGATCTCTGCGGCGTACAAACCCAGCGGCTCGCCAGCCGAGACAGTTTCGGCAAATGCGCTCTCTGCGTCCTCGAACGCTCCGGACCAAAAACCGGTCATACCTAGGGCGTTCGTGACATG
>DATJUH010000353.1:0-3208 GCA_035502515.1 Acidimicrobiales bacterium | reverse complement strand
AGCCAACGCCGGCCATATAGCCAACCTCGCCCTCAGGGCGCCGCTGCCGTCCCTGTGCCCACTCGGGCCGGGCCGGCCGAGCTTCCGGCATCCGGTTGCATAACCAGCCGAGCCTCCTGTCGCGCTCTGGGGCTGGTCGTGAAGTAGGCGACAACCACGACGAGCACACCGCATAAGGCGGCCAACGCCCAGCCGGCGTGGGTGGCGGACGTGAAGGCCTCGCCCAGGATCTTGGCCGCCTTCTGCGGAAGGCCGGCGCCGCCGATCCCGCTGGCGCTCATGCCGGCCGTGGCCAGCTTCACCCGGACCGCCTCGGGGAGATTGGAGCCGGCCAAGCGGGCGCTCAGGTCATTGTGCAGCCGGGAGGTGACCACCGAACCGAGGACGGCTACCCCGAGGACGCTCCCGAGCTGGCGGGCCGTCCCGGCCACAGCCGAGGCCACCCCGGCCTGGCTGAGGGGCATCCCGCTCACCGCGGTGTTGGTTATGGGCGGGTTGACGGCCCCGAAGCCCAGACCGATCAGAAGGTACGACACAGCCAACAGCAGGTAAGGGGTCTCGGGCCGCAAAAATATGAGCAGTGCCGTACCCGCGGCCAGCAAGGCCCCGGCCGCGCACAGTGGCAACCGGGAGCCCCTTCGGCCGACCAGGCGCCCGCTGAACGGGGACACGGCCACGATCACGATCGTGGCGGGCAGAGCGGCGACCCCGGCCATGAGAGGCGAGTAGCCGCGGACTTCCTGGAGGTAGAGCGTGTTCAGGAAAAGCCAGCCGGCCAGGATGACGAAGGCGAGGACGGCGATGGCAAAGGCGCCCGAAAACGGCGGGCTGCGGAAGAAACGCAGTTGCAATAGAGGTTCGGCTTGGTGGCGTTCTATCCATATAAACGCGGCCGTGCCTATGGCGGCGACACCGAAACAAGCCAGGATAAGCCAGTCGGACCAGCCTCGGTCCGGGCCCTCGATGATGCCGTAGGTGAGCGAAGCCAGCACGACGATAGCCACGACCTGGCCCTTGGGGTCGAGGCGCCGGGGGGTGGGGGACTTCGACTCCGGCACGAAAAGGCGCAGGAGAACGAGGGTCAGAATGACCACGGGCACGTTCACCCAGAAGATGGCCCGCCAGTCGACGGCGTCTATGAGCGCGCCCCCGACGATAGGCCCGGCGGCCGTGCTGATGCCGACGACGCCGCCCCAAAAACCGATGGCGGCCGCTCGTTCTTTGGGGTCCTTGAACGTGTTGGAGATTATGGACAATGAGTTGGGGTTGAGCATGCAGCCGCCACAGGCCTGCAACATCCTGAACAGGATCAGCAGAGGAAGGCTGGGCGAGAGGCTGCAGGCCAGCGAACCCAGCCCGAACAAAACCAGCCCTGTGCGGAGTATTCGCCGCCGCCCGAAACGGTCGCCGAGTGAACCGGCGAACAGGAGCAGGGCCGCTATTACGAGCAAATAGGCGTCCGCCACCCACTGCAGCTGGGACACCGACGCATGGAATTCGCGTTGCAGGGAAGGAAGGGCGACGTTGACAATCGTGTTGTCGAGGGTGACCATGAAGAGGCTGAGCGAGCAGACGCCGAGGACGAGCAATCGCCGGCGGCGGGCCTCCGGCCCATGGTCAACAGAGGGGTCAGCCGGGCTGACTAAAGGTTGCGATGTCAGGTCCACGCCTCAAGAAAGCGGGCCCCTTTGCAGCTTGAGACAGGGAGACCGGGAAGAACGGGAAGACAGGGTGCCTTCGAGCGCGCCAGCGGGCCCGCAGCGGTCACTCAGTGGCCCCGCCGGCCTCTGGAGTGGCCCAGCTTGTAACCAACCCAGCCGGCCACCAGGGCGATGGCGGCGTACTCCGCGATGTGGAAGGCCACCGACAACACGCCGGCGAACGCCCAGACCAGCAAGCCACCGACGATGATGGCGACCAGGATGGCCCACAGCGAGCCCATCCCGCCTCGGCTCCGCCGGCCCGAGCCTGACGGCTCGGGGCCCCGGGTGGACAATGCCGCCCGCCCATTGGGGAGGCCGTTGGTGGCCTGAAGCACGTCGGCGGGAGCGGCGGCACTGGACTGCACCGCTTTGGTCTTTGCCGGCTTGGTCTTAGTAGCCGTCGACTGAGCAGGGCTGCTCCCAAGTGTCTGGCAAATCAGGCACTCGCCCTGGGGGAACCCGTGAGCGCAATTAGCCACACTCCAAAGCGTACCGTCCCCCCACGCCAACTTGCTGGGCGCCCCTTTGGCCTTGGGCCCCCGACGCACCGGGCGCTCCGCCCCATACAGAAGGGCGGGATCTGCTGAGGACCGGGCGCACGACGACCGGCCTCCGGTCAGCCGGTCCCGTCAGTCCTGGCGGTGCTCGCGGAGGTAACGTTCCACCTCGGCGGCCAGGCGGTCTCCGGAGGCAGGGGTCAGGTGGGCGTTCTCGTCGTCGTCAGGCACCAGTTCCGCCTGAGCGGCGTTGACCTCTTCGTCCTGCTCCTCCAGCCTGGTCACGTAGGCGGAGGCGTCTTCGTCGGACGCCACGAGCTCGTTTATCTGGCGTTCGTAGGCGGCCGACGATATCTGGAGTTTCGCCACGTCCACTTCGGTGCCGAGGACCCGGGCACTACGTTCGACGAGCGCCAAAGTCGCCTTGGGCGAGGAGCTCTGGGAGACGTAGTGAGGGACGCTGGCCCAGAGCGAAGTGGTGGCGATCCCGGCCCGGCCCAGGGCGTCGGCGACCACCCCGACGATGCCTGTGGGCCCTTCGTAATAAGAGGGCTCCACACCGGCCAGCGCGGCCAGCTCGGCGTTGCCGGCACCCCCCGTCACCCTGACCGGGCGGGTGTGAGGGACGTCGGCCAGCAGGGCGCCGAGCAGCACGGCCAGCTTGACACCGAGAGCGGTGCACGTCTCGCGCACCTCCTCGGCAAAACTGCGCCACCGTAGCTGAGGCTCGGGCCCGGACAAAAAGACCACGTCGCGGTCGGTACCGGGGACCGTGGCGCTCGACAGCAGCACAGACGGCCACTCGAGACGGCGGGTCTCGCCCGATTCGAGCCGGACCTGCGGGCGGGTCGATGTGAAATCGAACAGCTCCTCGGACTCGAAAGCGGCAAACCTCTGCCCATCCCACGACCGCAACAGGTAAGCGGCTGCCCCTGACGCGGCGTTGCCGGCATCGTTCCAGCCCTCGAAGGCTGCCACCAATGCCGGCTGGCGAAGGTTCGGCCGGCG
>DATJUH010000352.1:0-2109 GCA_035502515.1 Acidimicrobiales bacterium | reverse complement strand
GGAACGCGGAACTTGTCCGCGGCGACCTGGGCCACGCCGTCGAGCAACTCAAGCGGGAGCGGGGCAAGGGGCTGTTCGTCGGAGGCGTGGAGCTCCCACTGGCGTTGACGGAGCTGGGATTGATCGATGAGTACGAGTTCGTGGTGCATCCGAGGCTGGCGGGCCACGGGCCGACGTTGTTCGCCGGGCTATCGAGGCATGTCGATTTGAATCTCGTGAGCCGGCTGGAGTTCGGCTCGGGCGCAGTGGCAATGCGGTACGAGCCGAGACGGTAGCCATGGGGGTTGGCCAGCCCGATGCGTACGCAGCATGGGCCTGGTCCGCGGCTCTTTCGGCCGTCTTTCCGTCTTGCATTTGAACGGGTAAAACGTCAAAACCGGCGACCATTGCCACGAGGCTGACTGCCGCCGCGATCTGGCCCTTTCGGGCTGAGCAGGGCGCGACGACCGGTCTTGCGGAGGGAAGGGCGCAATGCCGCCCGGCTCCGGTGGAAATTCATGGGCCGGCGCTGTCCATCGGCTGACCGGTCGTTCGTCGTTCGAGTGAACGTGAGGTACGGGCCTCCGACCCTCAACCCCCGAGGGGCGGGCCCGAGGCAGCTTTTCCTACGGAACGAGGAGGACCAGAATGTACCCGCCGGCAATGTCCTACCAGATTTACAGAGTCGAACGCGGCCTGGCGCTTACGGACGCCGAGCGCCGGGCGGCTGACGAGCACGCCGGCCACGTGGCCGCCGCCCTGGGCGGGCAGTGGCGGGCACTGGCCAGGCTTATAACGCTGGCCGGGCCGCGCGCCGCGTTGCGCCGGTGGGACATTTTCGGCCGCCGCACCGCCGGCGCCGTCCCTGTCAGCCCGCTCCATCCTGGTGGTGCCACCATCGTCGCCATTTCCGCCTACAAAGACCGCTGCGTAGAAAGGAAACGAACATGCAGTACATGCTCATCCACGCCGTCGACGAGGACATCCACCTGAACGACGTGCAGAAGGCCAGGGACACCTCGACCCTGGCCACATGGCTGGAACAGGTCATCGGCCTGGGAGTCGACCTTCATGGCAGCCGTCTGCGCCCGACCATCTCGGCCACCACGGTAAAAGTTCGCGACGGGGAAGTGCTGATGAGCGATGGCCCCTTCGCAGAAACGAAGGAACAAATCGGCGGTTATGACGTCCTCGAGTGTGCCAGCCTGGACGAGACCGTCCAGTGGGCGTCAAGACACCCGACGGCCCTCATCGGTTCTATCGAGGTCCGCCCCCTTCACGACAGCCCGCCACCCGGCCCGCTGCCGCCGGCCGACGACGGCAAGACGCGGTACATGCTGCTGGTCTGCCGGGGCGAGGACTTCGCCATGGGCCCGCAGGAGAGCGCCGAGATCGGTCCCACCACCCATGCCTGGGTGAGGGAAATGGACGGCCGGGGCGTGCGGCTGTTCGGCAGCCGGCTGGCCGGCGCCGACCAGGCCAAGACGGTGCGGGTAAAGGACGACCAGGTGCTGGTGACGGACGGGCCCTTCGCCGAGACCAAGGAACTTATAGCCGGCTTCGACATCCTCGAATGTGCCGATCTCGACGAGGCCCTCGAAGTGGCGGCAGCCCACCCTGAGGCCAAGTTCGGCACCTTGGAGCTGAGGCCCTTCTGGCCTTTCGGGTGCGATTAAGTCCCGGCCACCTGAGGCCCCGGGCCCGGCGACACTGCCCGACCGGAGGTCACGGCCCCGTAGACGCTGGACCGGCCCTGGCGCGGCGGCGCGCCGTGCACCGGCTGGTAACCGGCGAAGTCGGTCTCCATCACACCTTCGCCGGCCGTGAGGCCCGGTAGCCGCCGCCGTAACTCCTGTGCCTCGGCCGCAGGCAGCCGGGCGCCAATGACCATCAGCGGGCCACGGGACGTCTCGTGCTCTACGAACCCCCCGAGGCTCGTGACGTGCGTCAGGACGGAGCCGACCGACTCGGCCGGCAGTTCGATGCTTACGCGCACCATGGGCTCGCACACGGTCGTCCCCGCCCGTTCCAGCGCCTTCGCTACAACCATGGGCGTGAGCCGGCGAAAATGGGCGGCGGTCGTGAGTGCTGTCGTCCCGACAGGCTTGGCCGGACCGTCTCCGACGTAGT
>DATJUH010000351.1:0-7890 GCA_035502515.1 Acidimicrobiales bacterium | reverse complement strand
TGCGCTCCTCTCCTTCCCGCCCCGAACGTCTTCTCTGGGAGCAGGAAGTCGCGAAAGGAAGTTCGCCAAGGCCCCTGACGCCCAAGAGCCGGACGCGGTACTGGTGCCGGTCCCCGGCCATGGCGAGGCGCGTCGGTGGGCCCTCGGGACCGACGGCAGTGTCCTGCAGGCCCGGGACAGTGTCGTCCGGATACCGGGCGCATCCTGAGAGTGTCAGGCAGGTGCCGGAGGCACAGAGTCAGCTATGAACCGGGCTCGCACACCAATTGACGGCCGTCGATATTCCCACTGGCTTCCGTACGAGGCTGTGGCGAAGTATCCTAACGGCGCTAACATAGCCTCTCACCAGCACTTTTGCGAGCGGACGACGGGATTCGAACCCGCGACCCTCACCTTGGCAAGTAGAGGCAAGGTGCTGGTCGTGAGTTCTACCTGGCCCTGACATGCCCATTTCGGCACGGCTCGGCACGGTTGGGCACAGCCCGTTACAGTTCGTTCTTCCCAGTTCTTCCCAAAGCGGCTAGCCTCGGGCCACGGCCCGGCGCATATTCGGCAGCATCGAAAAGAGGGGTAAACGGTACCGGGCCCGGTACCAGGCCGGCGGCCGGTGGGTCACGGCCCAGGTGACCTTTGCCACCAAGGCGGACGCCAACGCCTGGCTGGCGGCCCAGCAGACCGACAGCGGCCGGGGCACCTGGGTCGACCCCAGCCTCGGCAAGGAGCTCTTCGGCGACTACGCCCGGAACTGGCTCGAGACCAGGAGCGACCTAGCCGAGACGACCCGGGCCAAGTACCAAGGCCTGCTGGGCCTGCACATCCTGCCCGCCTTCGGCCGCTGCCGGATCGCCCAGGTCGACCCCGCCGCGGTCCGAGGCTGGTACCACGTCCTGGCAGCCAAGTACAACAGCACCGGCGACGACGCCTACCGCTTGCTCCGGGCCATCATGAACACGGCCGTGGCCGACAAACGGGTCGGGCGGTCCCCGTGCACGGTCAAGGGGGCGGGGGCGACCGAGTCAGCCAAACGGCCCATAGCGACCATCGCCGAGCTCCAGGGCGCCGTCGATGCCCTCCTCCCCCGCTACCGGGCCGGGTTCGCCCTGGCCGCCTGGTGCCAGCTGCGGCGAGGAGAAGTGCTGGGGTTACAACGCCAGCACGTCGACATGGAGGCCCTGACGATACGGGTCGAGCAGGAGTGGGTCGTGCCCCCAGGCAAGCGGCCTATCCTCAAAGCGCCCAAGACGGCGGCCGGGTACCGGGTCATCGACATTCCCCCGAACATTGCCGAGGTAATCCAGGGACACCTGGACACATTCGTGGGGCCTGGGCCCACGGCCTGGTTGCTCGCCACGGCCAACGGCACGCCGGTCCAGCCCCGTAATTTCTTCCGCTGCTGGGAGAAGGCACGAAAACAGGTCGGACGGCCCGAACTCACCATCCACGACTTGCGCCACTCCGGGCTTACCTGGTCCGCGGCGACAGGTGCACCCCTGGCCGAGCTCATGCGCCGGGGAGGGCACAAGGACTCCCGGGCGGCGATCCGCTACCAGCAGGCGACCAGGGATAGCGGGAAAGTGTTAGCGGATGCCCTCGCCGCCCTTAGCCGTCACGAGCTCCCGCCGGGCAAAGACGTGGAGGTCGTCCCGCCTTAGGCGGACGGCACAGCCCACCTTGGCACCAGCGAGCCGTCCCAGAGCCCGCCATCCATTAGACAGATAGCCCGACTCCTCCCGGCATCTGCGCCGCGTCGCAGCTAACGGGCTCCTGGCTCTATGGAACGTCTTACCGGACGCTCGCGAGAAGCATCGAAGTCGCTGAGCTAGAAAGGCACCGCAGTGATGAGGTATTCCTGGTCCCCAAGCACTCGAAAGCCTGCATAACGCCGGTTATGGATTGCGACGGCCCGAGCTGACGGCCCGAAAAGCTCGGTATTATGGGCGTGTTGGGCCACCTATGTTATGTCGTGCCGTTCTGTGCGGCGAAGTTCCCTGCATTCTCCTTCGGTGTTCTAACTGGACGATCCGTGAACCGTCGATCGGATCGGCTGGCCGCCTCCACCACGTTCCTCTCGGGGAGCCGTCGCGACAGTGACTTTGGGCAACCGATACCAAGAAAATCGCCGTCGTTATGGGCGCTCGCAAGTGCAGATGTCTGGCGACCGAGCGTGCCCAGTACCTTGGATTCGGTTCGCTCCTTAGGTGTACTCGGACCGTGGTCTGCCGTGATCACAAGGATTTAGCCACTTGTAACGCGGATGTCGTCGGTCGCTCCCAGTGGTACCTTCCCTATTCGCTTGGCTCGACCTTGGCCGCGTCGACGAGGTGCGCCAGGTGACCTCGCGTGTGGCCGATCGCTATGTCTCGTGTTATTTCAGCGGTCGTCCACGCTCGCCCTAACCACATGGCGGACGTCGTCAGTTGGTCATAACGCAGATCCCGAACGTAACGCTCCAGGGCGGCGCCGTATACTCGCAACCGCTCAACGACCTCGAGGGGGCTCAACTCACTGTTGTAGCGAGCATCCGACGCGTTGAGAACCTCCCAGTCCGCAGGCGTCTCGGTTATGTCCTGGCCGCTTGCCACCCTGTGCAGCCACCGGGCTATCCCCAGATGGCCGATGGCGATGTGGGCGGCCGCCATTGACATCGTCCAACCCTCCTCGGCAGTTCGGCGCGCCCACGCATCCGACGAGCACCCCTCGACGAACTCGATCACCTCGGCATTTGCGTCACGGACGGCATCTGCCAGGATCCCGCTCTCTGTGTGCGTAGCTGTTGCGTTCATTTCTGATCCCTTCCACGTCGTTAGGACGGTTTGGTGGGCCATCTCCGAACTTTGAACCGACGCCCCAGCCTCGGAGGCCGGGCCGCTTTCCACCGCTGCGTCCGTTTCATAATGACGCCAGCGCTCAAAGACAACCGGAGACCTCGCCTACTGGATGACCTCGTAAAGCTCGCGTTGGCCGCTCACCGTGTTGGCGTTGAACGCGTCTACCAGAGCCTTCGTTGCCGCATCCGGGTTCACGTACAGGCCCCTTTCAGGTCCAGTAAGGCTTGTTACCGACCGAGCTATCTTCGCCTATCGAGGTTCCCAAGCGCTTCCCGCGCTCGAGCCCCGGGTACAAGTGGGAGGACTTCCGCCCGGTCAGATGTACTTCATTTGCTCGGCCAGCTGCAGTGCTTTGGCCAGCCTGTGGCTGGCAAGGGCGTGCTGGCCGCCGTCCCAGGCGGATATAGCAAGGCCCACGCGTTTTTCGAGCTCGTCAGCCAGGCGTAACTGGGGTGGCTCGAGCAGCTCGCGGGCTGCGCTGATCGCTTCTGCGCCGCGGCCGTTGGCCAGGCGTACGGCCGCGAGAGGGAGCAAGCAGATACAGCCGTAGGGGTAGAGGCCACGAAAAGGTTCCCACGAGCCCCGGGCTTCTTCGGCCAGATCCCCGGCCGCGGCCAACCGTCCCTCCTTCCAGGCCACCCAGCCCAGCAATGCCTTGGCCATCGGCGCGATCTCGGGGTACGAACGGGCTTGGGCTAGTTCGTCGCTTTCCAGCGCCAACTCCTTGACGGTAGCTACATCGTGCTGGCGCAGGTGAGCCCAGGCGAGGAACGTGAGGCACCGAAGCTCCAGGGAACGGTCACCGGTGCGCCTCGTCACCCGCAGGCCCTCTTCCAGCTCGGCTCGGGCCCCGTCGATATCTCCCAGGCACAACAGTGCCGAACCAAGAACCCAGCGCAGGTAGTTCAACTCGATCTCGAGCCCTGAGCCGACCGCCACAGCCCACGCGGCACGAAAGTCAGCGATCACGCTGTCGTCCACCGTGAACCGCTCGGCCTTCGAGCGCTGGGCGGCCACGTGGGCGTAAAAGTTGGCTTTTTGCCTTGGGTTGCCTAGTGCTCCCACCACCGGCCGCAGTCGGAAAAGCACAGCTGCGTAGGTTTCGGGCTCGTTCCAGGACCAATGGTGGGAACAGCGGGACAGCTCGATGTCGATCCAGGTCGCGGCCCAGTCGTCGCTTACCCGGTCGGCACTGCCGGGCAGCAGGGCCTCAGCGGCGGCGAACGCGGCTAGTGCTTCGTCGTGGCGCCGGTCGTGGACCTCGAGAAGGCCCAGCGCGATGTGCGGCTTGGCCGCCTCTACGGCCGGTCCTGTGGCGAGCAGCGGTGCCGCCTCCTGGTAAGCGGCCCGTGCCTCGCCGTACCGCCCGAGGTGCTGCAAGAGGCGCCCTAATTTGAGCCACATTTCAGCGGCCCGCGCGCTGATCACGTCCGGGCCGGAGCGGAGCAGCTCCAGTGCCCGGCGGTACGAGGTGATGGCTTCATCGTTCGCGAACGACTGGGCGGCGCGGTCAGCGGCGAGTTCCAGGTAATGGGCGGCCCGCTCGGTGTCGCCGGCCAGCGCGAAGTGGTGGCCGAGCACGGTCGCCGTCTCTTCCAAGCGTCCGGCGGAAGCCTGTTCGAGGGCCCAGGCAGCGCGGGCATGGAGCTGCTGGCGCTGTCGCTTGAGCAGGCTTTTGTACGTCGCTTCTTGGATGAGGGCGTGGCGGAAGCGGTAGGTGGGCTCGGGGGACTTGGCCAGTTCGACCAGGAGGCCAGCCGAGCACAGTTCACCGATGGCGCTGTCGAGGTCGTCATTTAGGTCGGTCACCGAGCACAGGGCACTCAACGTGAGCTCAGCCCCGAGCACCGAGGCAGCCACAATGGCCTGGCGTGGCCCCTCGCCCAGTCGATCGACGCGGGCACGCACCAGGCGTTCCAGGGCCTCTGGGAGGTAGCGAGGGCTTTGGTGGTCGAGGCGCCAATCTCCCCGCTCGGCCTTCACCAGGACTCTGGTCTCCAGTAACGAGGCCAGGCGTTCCTCCAGGAACAGGGGGTTGCCTTCCGCGCCGTCTGTCACCGCGTCGACGACATCGTCCGGTGTCCTCGGACCGAGCAGGGCGCGGGTAAGGTCTCGTTCTTGGCTCCCGGCCAGTGGGGAGAGTTCGAGTTTGCGGACCACGAGGCCGGCGGTGTGGTCGAGAGCAGCCTGCAGGGCGGCAACTCCGGGGTCGGGCTCGGGTCGTCGAGTAATGAGAAGGAGCAGTGGTCCCTGCCCGGTCAGCGAGGCGAGCTGCTCGGTCAAGCACAGGGACGTTGGGTCCGACCAGTGCAAGTCCTCCAGCACCATGACGGTCGGCCCATGCTGGACGAGACGGGAGACGAGGGCGGAGACGGCGGCAAAGCTTGCTTGCCGGAGCGGTTCGGGCCCGAGCTGGGATGTGGTGGCGCCGCCTTTCGCCGCGCTGAACCCCATCACATGAGAGATAAGGGCGAGCTGTTCGTCGTCCGCATTGGTGCCGAAGGCTGCCTTCAAGGCCCTCCCGAGGGCCGCGTAGGCTACCTGCTCGTCGTCTTCCCTGGTGCTACCCACCCAAGCACTCAGAAGGTGTTGGTACAACCCATATGGCGTCGACGATGCATAGGAGGCAGCCCGGCCTTCCAACCACAGCGGGAGGCGCCCGGTGGCGGCGCCCACCCAGGCTAGGAAAAGCTTGCGGCACTCATGCACCAAGCGGGTCTTGCCCAGGCCAGGCTCGCCTACCAGGTCCACCACGGCGCCGTTGCCGGCGGCCGCACCCTGGACGGCCTCGCGGAGCACGGTTAGCTCCAGCTCACGACCGACCATGGGTGCTTTGGCGGCCAGGCCTCTCCGACCCGCTCGTCCGGCGGCGCGTGCCTTGGGCCGGCCGAGGTACGAAGCAAGAAATGGCTTCGCCGTCGGGGACAGTACCACCTCCTCGGTTGGGCCCCACTCGAACAGGCCTTCGGTGGCAGCGCGGGTAGCTGGCCCGACAAGGACCGAGCCGGCGCGGGCGACGGACTGTAGAGCGGCGGCGATGCCCACCACGTCGCCCACGGCCCCGTAATGGGCGCCCGAACCACCGCCGATGGGCCCAGCCACGACGGAGCCGGACTCGATCCCCGCGCGCAAGTGATAAGCCATCGGTTTGAGAGTCGCCGCTAATGCAACGGAAGGCCGCTCGCAACGCCCTTTCAGGGTCGTCCTCGTGAGCCTCAGGCGCGCCGAACAGAGCCACTAGGCCCGCCCCCGAGACTGAAGTGACTGTCCCTCCCATAGCTTCGATGTGGGCGATGATCTCGGCCAGGGCGCCTCCGACGAGTTCGCGTAGCTCCTCTGGGCCGAGGCGGTCAGTGCCCAGTGGACCCGACACTTCGGCAAAGAGCACGCTCACCAGGCGGCGGTCCTCGCCGGCTCGCAGAACGGCGCCGGCCGTTGCCGCATGAGCAGGCGACGCTGCGATCGCGGCGCGAGCCTGTTCGAGTGCGGGTGACACCCGGAGTCCCAGGTCTGCCAACGCATCTCGGCACCGTCGGTAAGTGGCGGCCGCCAAGCTGGCGCGGCCTTCAGTTCCATAAGTTCGCACGAGAGCAGCCGCCGCTTCCTCGCACGCCGGGTCATGACCGAAGCACTCTTCCCACGCGTGGGCCACCTCGGCCCCGCCGGTGCGGCCGTAGCCCCGAGCGCGGTCCCTGGCAAGGGTCAAACGGGCCTCTTGACGGACGGCCTCCAACGCTTCCCGGGGGCCGATTGACCAGTCGGCGTAAGGTTCTTCTTCCAAGAGGATCCCATCTTCGGCCAACGCTGTGACCAAACAATCGTCCCTCTCCGCACCCGGCACCATGGAAAGTCCGAGCCGAAGAGCGTTCTGATGGGCTTCGAAATCTGACTCCAGGTCAACGACGTCAAAGTGGAGGAAGCCGCGATCGGCTACCAACATGGCCGGCACGTCGTCGCCCAGCGCGCTCAGAGCCGTCCGCGCCAAAGCGGCCGCCTTGGCCAGGGCCCTGGCCGCTGCCACGGCACTCAACTGCGGGGACAGGATTTCCGAGGCCGCCTCGCGCCCGAGGCGGCGGCCCGGGCTCACGATCAACAACTCCATTAGGCGACGGGCGCTCGGCCTCGGCCAAGGCCCTACGCTCCGATCGCCCCTGGTGAGGCAGAACGGGCCCAGTAGTTTGGCCCGCAGGGGGAGGGCATGCGTCCTATCGGCTTCGCTAGAGGTGCCGGCGGGCACAAGCGCATTATGCCAGGTGCCCCCCAGCCTGCCCATGCTGCGAGGGTCCCGTACACTTTCGCCAATGCCGGACATCGACGGCCAGGACGGGCCCCCGTCGACGCTCCCTCCACGTATCGCAAGCCTGGGGTCGCCCGGGCTATCCGCAAATCGAGACCGTCCCGACTGGCTCGCTGAAAGAGCCATCCCCGGCACAGCTTCGCCACACTGGCGAGAGCCGGCACGCCACGGCGCTGCCGTTGTCGCCAACGACAATGTCAGCGTTCAGTCGACGATGGCGACGACTAACGCTCTTCATCGCTCGGCAAAGGCCCGTTCGGACGTAGCGTTCATCCACTGCTCTTTTGTCGGCCAGATCGAGAAGATCTCCGAGCATCCATGACCTAAGGCGGCGCGAAGTGAGAGTCAGGTGACGTGATCCTCAACAGCAACCGCCCGCTAGCCGGCGAAGTGCAGCATTTCCAGCCCATAACACCCACTCAATAACGCGGACCGATACTGCAGTTCCTGAACTGGCCGCGAATTCGGCACTTCGTGACCAAGGCGTTGTCGCCGCGCCGTAATCGGCGATCCCGGGCACCCGTGGCACCTGGGCATCCCTCTGAACGGGCAGCACAGAATGGCTGGTCAACACGGTCGTGGCAGCCGTCCCGTGCCTACCGTCGAAAGCCTCATAGGTGTGGAGCTTGGACGCTTGCCCCCGAGTCCCACTGGCTCAGGAGGCAACGCCGTGACACCGACAACACCATCAACCGCAATTGCAGTCCCCGCCCCCGTCTTCACCGACCCCGAGCGCCTGGCCTTAGCCAGCTTCCTCGCCGGCTA
>DATJUH010000350.1:0-8702 GCA_035502515.1 Acidimicrobiales bacterium | reverse complement strand
GTCATTTCTCTCCTTCGCACATTCTGATTTCCCGCACGGTGGCGCGGTCCTATTTCACGGCCCCGGATACCAGGCCGCGGGTAAACCATTTGCGGCCGATGGCCAGGATCCCGATCGGCACTACCAGGACTATGACCGTGCCGGCCAAGAGCTGGCCGTAGGCAATCCCGACCGTCCCGATCAGCGAGTTGAGACCGGCCCCCACGGTGTAAGTACTCCCGCTGCTCAACAATGTGATGGAGAACAGGTAGTCGCCCCACGTCATCATGAACGCGGTCACAAAACAGGCAGCCATCCCGGTCCGCGCCACCGGCAGCGCGACGCGCCACAAAGTCCCGAACTTGGTGGCGCCATCAAGCCAAGCGGCCTCGTCCAGCTCGTATGGCACCTGCTGAAAGAAAGCTGTCATCATCCAGACCGAGAAAGGGATGGTGAAAGTCAAGAAGGCGAAGCTGACGCCGAGGTCATTATTTACCAGGCCGACATGGGAGAACTCGAGGTACAGCGGGATCATGATGAGCATGGGCGGGAACATGTACCACACCAGTGACCCGATCCGGATGACCGACCGGCCTCGGAACTTCTCCCGGGCGATCACATAGCCGGCCGCAGTACCAATCAGCACGGCCACCCCCGAGACCACTACGCCGATGACGAGCGAGTTGACAATATTGCGCAAGAATGGTGTCGAGCCGAAAAGAGCCCGGTAGCTGGCCAGGGTCGGTGAGCTCGGGAAGATGGACGGCGGTACGGAGAACAACGCCGTGCTGGACTTGAACGACGAGCCCACCACCAGGATCACCGGCGCCAGTACCACCAGGGTGACGAGCACGCAAACTACGTAGTAACCGACGGACTTCCAAAACGCCGGCCCAACCTTCGGCCGTCGAGAGGCGACAACTTGGCCATTGGCAATGCCAACCGATGTCATCGCGCCACCCCCAGACCGCCATAGGTGCGGCGGGCCAGGCCCAGGAAGACGATGACGAAAGCCAGTAACAGCACCAACATCACCACTCCTATGGCGGTGGCGAAACCGATGTTCCGCACCATGAAGGCCTCGTAATAGGCATAAGAGCTAAAAATCTGCGTCGAGTTGCCGGGACCGCCCTCCGTCATGATCCATATCACGGCAAACTGGTTGAACAACCACAGGAAATCGAGCAGGGCCACAACCCGGACCACGGACCCGATCAGCGGCAACTTGATCAGCCGGAACTGTTGGAAAGTTGACGCCCCGTCTATCCGTGCCGCTTCGACCAGCTGCGGGTCGATGCCAAGCAACGCGGCATGAATGAACAGCATCCCGAACGAATAGGTCGACCAGATAGCAGGCACGAGCACTGCCCATAACGCCAGCCGTGGAGAGGCGAGCAAAGCCGGAAAGACCACCCCAAAATGCTGGGCCCACCCGGCGAAGAAACCCACCAGCGGCGTGTACAGCCAAAGGAAAATTATGGCCAAGGTCATCTGAGGCATCGCCCAGGGGATGATCCAGAGGAGCTGGAACACCGCATTGCGGCGCGGTTGCGCCAACAATAAGGCCAGGACAGTCGAAACGGCGACGGCGGCGATCGTACCGACTACCGTCCAAAGAACCGTGTTCTCCAGTACTTGACCGAACGTGCCGCTTGACAAGAGGGTGCGGTAGTTGGCCAAGCCGGCGAAGGTGGCCTTGCCACCCAGGGTCTCGTTGCTAAAGCTCTGGATTATGCCCGTGATCACGGGGTAAGCACCAAGGAGCAACATAATAACGACGGTCGGCAGGATCATGACCGGGCCGAACAACGAGGTCCGCCCTCGCTTTGGAGCCGCGCCCGTTGCGGCGCCGGGCGGGCGCCCCGTCAGGGTAGCCGTCCCTGACAGGGCGCCCGAGGGCGTCACTACGCCGACATTGCCGCTTCGAACCGGGTTCACCGTATGGCCTGGCTCAGGCTAAGGGCAGCTTGTAGATGCTGGCGAGGTTCTTGGCGTACGTGGCCAGCGCCGTGTTCACGGGTACCTTGTTGAGCAGGATCGCCTGGGCGCACCGGCCGAGGTCGAAGGCGTCCTCGGCGTTGCCGTTCTCTGCTTGAGGACCATAGTTGAACCCAAAACGCACCGCATAGGGCATCGTGTCCTTCATCGTTTTGAACCACGGTTCATTGTCCAATGACGTCTGGATACCGTTGTACGGCGGGAGCCAGCCTGACTGCTCCACGAGGCGCACCATGTTCGCCGGCTCATAGAAGAACCTCAGGAACTCCTTGGCCCAGCCGACGTTCTTGGACCCCTTGAAGATCCAGAAGGGGTTGTCGTTGGCGAACGCACCCGGGTGCCCCGACGGCCCGGCAGGGGGCAAGGCCACCCCCGTCTTCTCCCAGATGCCGGGGTAGGCCTGGTAAGTGAGAGCCTCTATCCCCCAGCGCACGGCGGTGCCGATGCGGCCGTCTGTGTACAGGGTGTCGAGCGGTGTCGCCATTGACGTAGGCGACGTAAGCGCCGTGACACCAGGGGGGAGGACGCCCGCCTTGGGCACGGTTATGCAAGCCCACGTATAGGCTGCGGCCGTCTGCGGAGAGTCAAAGGCTACCTGCGCGTGCGAGTTCAGGATCTCGCCGCCGGCCGCATAAATGAGGCCCTGGAAGATCTGGTCGGAGTCGGCGCCGAGCGTGTAATCGAGACCGGCTCCGTAAACGCCGCTGGACGGGTCCGTAATCTCTTTGCAGACGTCCAGCCACTCGGCCCAGGTCGCCGGGGGCGACTTGAAGCCTTTCTTCTCCAGCAGGTCCTTACGGTAGTAGAAGATATAACAGCCGATGAGGTAGGGGACGCCGTAGTAGTGGCCGTCCCACTTGAAGTACTTGACCTGATTGGTCCATTTGTCCAGGGGGAACATGTCGATGAGGTCGTCTACTGGCTCGACGCCCCCGATGGACGCCATATATATTCCCTGCTCGGCCCCGGTCTGTTCAATGTCGGGCGGCGAGCCGGATTTTATGGCGGCGACATCCTTGCTAAAGGAGGAGTCCCACGAGATCCAATCGACGTTCAAAGTGACATTTGGGTTCAACTTATGGAACTTGTTGCTGAGATCGGTCCAGAACGTGCGCTCGGTGACGGCGTTGGCCCACGTGGGTTGGTTCCACATCGTCAGGGTCACGGGCTTGGTGGTGGAGAAGCTCTTGAACGGCGCCGCTTTCTCGGTCCGCAGGGCACCCGATAGCCCCACTCCTTTTACCAGGCTGGTGGCGGCCAGCCCAGCGACGCCGTAGGTCGCTCCCTTCAGGAAATTGCGGCGCGAATGCTCTGCGGGCGAAGCAGTATCCGTAGAAGCTGCCGGCCCCGGGTTCTCTTGGTTGTCTGGCACGTTTCTCCCCTTTCAAGTATCACTTTCCTGGTGGTCCTTACTGGTGTGATGTTCACCGGTAGTAGCGAAGTGACGGGCGTGTCCCTCCTTGTTCGTGTTCCTTCAACTGAGTTCTCGGGTTGCTTGGGGCGCCGGCGACCTTCAGCGACCGCCTGACGCCGGGCTGCTGAGGGTCTAAGGTCCATGAGCGCGGCGGCCTTCTTCCACCACCTGGCCGGGGCCCGAGCCCTCCCCGCCCACGACCACCCTGACACCGGCGTCGCGAAGTGCCGCAGAGAGATCGTCATCGGGAAGGCCGTCGGAAACCATGTAGTCGGCGCGGCCCAGGTCAGAAATGGCCACGAGGGCTTGGCGGGCGAACTTCGAGGTGTCGGCCAGCACGATGACGATGGCCGCTTGGTCCATCATGGCCCGGATCATGCTCGACTCTCTTACGTCGGTACCCGTGAAACCCGCTCCCGCCGCTACACCACCGACGCCGAGCACGGCGTAGTCGGCATAGACCCGGTGCCCATCAGGCCCGTACTGGTTCGGGAGCAAGACCGGGCCAAGAGTGACGAGCGAGGTGGGATCGTACTCCCCGGCGAGAATGTGCAGCTCAGCCACGGCCGACTCCGGTAGGGCCGCCGGCAGCTCCAGGTTGTTGGTCACAACCGTTAGGCCGCGGTGCCCCTCTAACGCCCGCCCAAATTCCAGCACGGTCGTGCCGCCGTTTACGAGGAGACTGGCGCCGCTGGGGATAAGGGTTGCAGCCGCCTCGCCCACAGCGCGTTTCGCCACCAGGTTGGCCTCAGTTCGGGCCTGGAAGGTGACGTGATGTATCCCGGCGCCTCCCTCGGGTTTCACGACCCCTCCATATGTGCGCAGCAGCGAGCCCCGCCGGGCGAGCTCGTCAAGGTCCCGCCGGATGGTGTCAGACGAAACTGTGAACATCTCCGCCAGGTCGGCGATCGTCGCATGGCCAGTCTCCGAGACGAAGCGGGTGATCTCTCGCCGGCGATGGGCCGGCACGATCTTCTCCGCCGACCGAGCCGGCCGGTACACAGGCAATCCCCTCACCTCACTTCCCGCGATCCGGGCACGCGAGCTACTGCAACCTTATGCAAACTGATCGCGCAGTTCTGCGCAAGTCTGCATGTCTAAGCCGACAGGGACTGCAACCCTTCGCGGGAGTCTGAGTTGCGGGCAGGTTGGCGCCGAGCGGTGCCTCAGGCCAGGGAGGTGACGGGGCGAACAGCCGACGGTGGGTTCGCCACCTTTGGCGGAACGGCCTCAGCTGCGGTGATTACGTACTCTAGAGCCCTCGTCCGCCCCAGTGTGAACGCCTGTGGTGTTGGTCCACCTCGTCGGGCGGCTTGACCGGGGGCGAGGCACCGCCGCGGTGGGGACGCACGCTGTGTCGTGGTGGCCCGCACTGTGCCGCAAACTATGGCACTCCTCGGCACTAAGTGCCGGCGAGCCGGGGCCGGGCGCCCCACACTCCCGTCTGCCCCGGACTGGGGGTCACAACCGTCGTTACTGTCAGGTGTTGGTACCCAAAAGCGACGCTCGCACCCAGAATTGATCGACTGGACGACGGCCGGAGGCGCGTGAGCAACGTCGAAAGGGCCACGACGAGGCCCTCATCCGGCAGTCAAGAAAGCAGATAGTCGCTCGAGCGCCGGCTCCAGCACCGAGCGCTCCGCCGCATAACAGATCCTGACTGAGCCCTCGCCGCCGGCCCCAAAAGCACAGCCGGGAGCCAGGCCAACCCGATGCTCGATAAGCAGCCGCCGGCAGAACTCGAACGAGTCGTCGAGCCCGGAGATCCGGGGAAAAACGTAAAAAGCACCGTCGGGTTCGGGCACCGTGACCCCGGGCATCTGGCGAAGCGCGCTTATGCAGAAGTCACGCTTCTCCTTCAGCGAGGCGATCATCCGCCTAAGCTCGACTTCACCTTCTCGCAAGGCGGTTGTGGCCGCCACCTGGGAAAAGGTCGCCGCGTGGGATACGAAAGACTCGTTGAGTTGAGCCACTTTCGGCCCGAGGTCAGCCCGGGTCACGAGCCACCCCACACGCCAACCGGTCATGCAGTAGCTCTTGGAAAACGACTGAACGACATGAACGGGATCGTCCCTACCGCACGAGCGCAGTACCGAAGCGGCCGGCTCGCCGATCTCGTGGCCCGCATAGAAGATGCGTTCGTAGACCTCGTCGGCGAGTAGCCAGATGCCACGTTGGCGACAGAGTTCCAGGAGCCGGCGCTGGTCTTCTGGAGTGGCGACCCAGCCGAGCGGGTTCGACGGTGAGGTCAATACGATCAGCCGGGTCCGTGGGCCGACGGCGGAATTGACGGCAGCAAAGTCGATTTCGTAGCCTTGGTGCTGCAGTCTGAGCGGGACATCAATCGGGATCCCGTGACAGAGGACGACGATGGCGGTGCTGTTCGGCCAGGCCGGTGACAGAATGACAGCCTCGTCGCCCGGGTCGATTACCGAACGGATAGCAAGATGGAGCGCCAGTAAGCCAGAAGCAGTAATAACGATCTCGCAACCGGGATCAAGCACCACTCCGTGCAGGCGCCGGTAGTGATCGGCGATTTCTTGTCTCAATGACGGGAGGCCGGCGTTCTCGGAGTAGAACGTGTACCCGGCCCGGAGAGCGTCAACGGCCGCATCGACGATGAACTTCGGCGTCGGCAGGTTCGACTCGCCGAAGTACAGACGGAGCACACCGTCCATCGACATGGCCAGCTCGCCCAGTTGGCGGATCTGTGTGTAGGGAACAGCCGAAACGGACGCCGCGTAAGGCGTCAGCGGCGATCTGTCCGGAAGATCCGGCACCAGCTCAGCCATTCGACCGGTTTGCTCTTGCACAGTAGCAAGCCGGAGCCGGCAGTTCCGGCCGGCGACCAGGCCTGGCTCCGCTATCCGTCCGGTTCTTCACTGGCGCATGCTAACGCCCGGCCGCGCCACGCCGCCGGGGACGGGAACGGCGAGCCGAGCGTACTGTTACACACAGACGAAGGAGACGTGAATGCCAAACAGCACTGCGAGCGAGCGGAGGGAGCAATCCCAACGGTCGGTGGTTGAGTTATTGACGCAACTGATGAACCCGCCCGACCCTGAGTCGAGGGAAGCAGTGGAGGAACACGCGGTTACCGTTGACGGGTTGGCCGACGACATTCTGGAGACGGATGCCGAGGGCGCCCTTCTTTTCCTCGCCGATCTAGCGGCCAAGGCAATCAAGTCACTAAGCGATAAAACCGGCACAGCTCCGGGTGCGTGCCTCCACGCTCTTACCGTGCCAACCTCGGGGTCATAGTTTCATCATCCCCCGACCAATTGCCGTCGGTACCGGAGCCGATCTGCTCCTGCCACTTACAGCTCCCGACGTCTTCGGCCGTACTGCACGCCTGGGCGACCCAGATCCCGCTTTCATATTGGGCGATTACGAGACAAATAACCTCGGCTAGTCCTCAGGGCCCTTCTCGTCGGGGGCGACGGCTGAAGGCGGGGTCGGGAACCGGTCGACCCGCCGGAGCGGGGCAAAAAGTATGCCCCAGGTCAGCGCAACGACCAGAGTGGCAATGCCGCCCAAGACGATCGACCCGGTGGTCCCGATCAATTGCCCAAGCGCGCCGGACTCGAACCCACCGAGCTCGTTGGAGGCGCCGATAAAGACGTTCTCGACGGCCAGGACCCGTCCGCGCATCGCGGGTGGTGACGCCAGCGGGACAAGCGTCGAACGGATGAAAACGCTCACGGCGTCGGCCGCAGACAACGAGAACATAGCGACGAAGGCCAGCGCGTACGAACGGGCGAGGCCGAGGACGATGGTCCAAACGCCGAAGAAGGCCACGGCCGTCAGCAAAACCGGGCCGACCCGGCGTTCGATCGGGCGGACCGAAATGAGGAGCGTGGCCGCCCCGGCGCCCATGCCCACGGAGGCCCTCAGCCAACCAAGGCCGACCGGGCCGACGTGCAAACTCACGGCGATGGCGGGCAGGAGTGTCACCGCGCCACCGAAGAGCACGGCGAAAAGGTCGAGTGAGATGGCGCCGAGAAGGATCGGCGTAGCCCGCACGAACCGCAGACCTTCCAATGCTTCGTGGAGGCCGCCTCTCGAAGCCGGGATGCCCTCCTCGAGCACGTGGCCAACCTCGTCGTCGCCGACGGGACTGAGCTCGTCCGTGCGCAGCCGTTCTCCCTCGACGATCCGAATGGCGAGTATCGCTGCCGCGCCCATGAAAGACAGGACGGCGACGGCCACCAGTGCCACCCACACGCCCACCACATAGAGAAGACCGCCAAGGATGGGGCCAAGGATGGTGGCCGCCTCCGACGCGATCGAGCGCCGGGCGACCAGCCAGGGAACGCCGGCATTGGGGACCATCGCCGGCGGTATTGAGCGAAGCGCCGGGGCGAGGAACGCCTGTCCCGTGCCGAAGCCGATAACGAGGAGAAAGATCGGCGTGGTCGACAGGCCACGGGGATCCCGCACGTACCAGGCCATCAGGAGGGCGACGAGAGCGTTGGACAAGGCACCGATGGCCGCCACCCACCTCCGGTCGAACCGGTCGACGACGCTCCCGGCGACCACCACGAGAAGGGCGGCGGGCGCGAACTCCGCTAGCCCGAGGAACCCGAGAGCCAGCTCACTCCGGGTCAGCTCATAGATCAACAGGCCCAGGACGGTGGTCTGGGCCAGGTTCGACATCGACGTGGTGAACGTCGCGCCGAGCAGGGCGGCGACCTGGGAGCGAGTGGGTCTAGGGAGCAGCGACGACAACGCTCCCGGGCCGCGCCACCCACCCGGTACCCGCCCGTTCGACGGCCAAGCCAATGCCGGCTGGCCAGGCGAAAACCGGCGTGCGCAGGCCCAGGCGCGTCCGGACCGGCGACTGCTCTGCAGGAGGCATTGAGCCGGTCATGCTACCTGTCCTCTAGGGTGCTCCAGATGCCCCGCCCGAGGTTGCTCCGCACTGCGACACTAATGACGCTGGCCAGCGCGGCGATACTGCTTATGTGGGGCGCCCCGCCGGCCGCGGCTGCGCCCGGGGGGCCCTCGGTGGTGGCTGCCTATGCCACTCCGAGCGCGCTCGGCCCGAGCGGGGGCATGGTGACCGTTACAGGCCGGGTGAAAAACGCCCGTTCCTGCCAGTTGGACCTGCTGTCGCGCCAGTCGTTCCCCGTCATCTACTCCCACGACGCCACCACCGCCTGCCAGGACGGCGTTTTCTCGGCCCATGTCGAGATCGGGGCCAACCCGCGTCCGGTGGCGCGCTCCGTGGCTTTCGGGCTGGTGGCGCGCGAAGGCAACCTGGCGGCCACGGGACGGTTCTACGTCTCCCTGGCACCGCTCCTGCCGCCCT
>DATJUH010000349.1:0-21986 GCA_035502515.1 Acidimicrobiales bacterium | reverse complement strand
GGCCGCCCCACGATCCGCGTCGGGCTTCTCGGCTGCGGCAATGTCGGCGCCGCCGTCGCCCGTTTCCTGCTCACGGACGGCAAGCGGATAGCCGAGCGGACCGGCGTACAGCTCGAGCTGGCCAGGGTGGCGGTCCGTTCGGCGACGAAAGAGCGTGATGTGGCCGGTGTCGAAGACCTGCTCACGACCGACGCGCACAACGTCGTCGACGACCCGTCTATCGACGTCGTCGTCGAGGTCATGGGCGGAATATCCCCTACCCGTGACCTTGTCCTCCAGGCCCTCCGCAGCGGCAAGGCGGTGGTCACCGCGAACAAGGAGCTGCTGGCCAACCACGGCGCGGAACTGTGGGACGTGGCCGCCGCCAGCGGCGTCGACCTGCTCTTCGAGGCGTCCGTAGCCGGCGGCATCCCGCTTATCAGAGCACTGCGGGAGTCTCTCGCCGGCGAACGCATCCACCGCGTCATGGGCATCGTGAACGGCACCACCAACTACATCCTCACCCGCATGGCCGCCTCGGGGGCGACCTACCAGGAGGCGCTGTCGGAAGCGCAGAGCCTCGGGTACGCGGAACGGGACCCGACGGCTGATGTCGAGGGCTTCGACGCCGCCGCCAAGGCTGCCATCCTGGCCAACGTCGCCTTCGGGGCCAAGGTCGTCGCCGGCGATGTCTACCGGGAGGGCATCTCCGCCCTCAACCTGCTGGACTTCGAAGCGGCCCGGCGGCTCGGGTTCGCCATCAGGCTGCTCGCGGTGGTCGAAGCGGGCGCCGATGGCTCCCTGGGCGTCCGCGTCCACCCGGCCATGGTCCCCCAGGACCACCCGCTGGCGGCCGTGAGGGACTCGTTCAACGCCGTTTTCGTCGAGGGCGACGCCGTGGGCCAATTGATGCTGTTCGGGAGGGGTGCCGGCGGGCTCCCGACGGCGAGCGCGGTCATCGGAGACCTGGTCGACGCGGCCCACAACCTGACGGTGAAGGGCGTGGCCCGCAAGATGGAGCTGCACCAGGTGGCCATAACCCCGATCGACGACCTGCGCTGTGCCTACTACCTGAGCTTGTTCGTGGCCGACCGGCCCGGGGTCCTGTCAGCCATCGCCGGCGTACTGGGCCGTCACAATGTCTCGGTCCGTTCGATGGAACAGGACGCCCCTGAGCCGGAGACGACTCTCCCGGCCGGCGCCGGCGCCGGCACCGGCCCCGGGTCCCGCCCACGAGGGAGCGCCGGGGACGAACGCGACACCGGCCAGGCCCACCTGGTGTTCGTCACCCACCCTGCCTACGAACGTGACATGCAAGCCTGCCTGCACGAGTTACGCCGCCTCGAGGCCGTGAACCGTATCGGCGGGCTGGTCCGGGTAGTCGGCAGTTGAGCCCCGGTCTCGCCTGGCGGGGCGTCATCGAGGAGTACCGCGACTACCTCCCGGTCAGCTCTGCCACGCCCGTAGTCACCCTGCTCGAAGGCGGCACCCCGCTCCTCCCGGCGCCCCGGTTGGCGGCCCGGTTGGGGGCGCAGGTATGGCTGAAGCTCGAGGGGGCCAACCCTACGGGTTCCTTCAAGGACCGGGGGATGACGGTGGCCATCTCCAAGGCCGTCGAGGACGGGGCCAAGGCCGTTGTGTGCGGTTCCACCGGGAACACTTCGGCCGCCGCCGCCGCTTACGCAGCCAGGGCCGGGGTGACGTGCGCCGTGCTCATCCCCGACGGGTACATCGCCCTGGGTAAATTGGCTCAGGCGCTGGTGCACGGGGCCAGAGTCGTCCAGGTAAGGGGCAATTTCGACCGTGCCCTGGAGCTCGTACGCGAGCTGGCCGCTACGGAACCCGTCACGGTGGTGAACTCCATCAACCCCTACCGGATCGAGGGCCAGAAAACGGGCGCCTTCGAGGTGGTCGACACCCTGGGCGACGCCCCCGACGTCCACTGCATGCCGGTCGGCAACGCCGGCAACATCACTGCGTACTGGAAGGGTTACCGTGAGTACCAGGACGCGGGCAAGGTTTCATCGCTGCCCAGGATGTTCGGCTTCCAGGCGGCGGGCGCCGCTCCGATCGTCCTCGGCCACCCCGTCGAAAAGCCCGAAACGATTGCCACCGCCATCCGCATAGGCAACCCGGCCTCCTGGTACGGAGCCACCGCCGCCGCTTCGGAGTCGGGGGGCCTGATAGATGCCGTCGACGACGACGCCATCCTCGAGGCCTACCGGTTCCTGGCTCGCGAGGAGTCCGTCTTTTGCGAGCCGGCATCGGCCGCCTCCGTGGCGGGCCTGCTCAAAGTGGGCGTGCCCCCTGGTAGCAGGGTTGTTTGCACTCTTACCGGGCACGGCCTGAAAGACCCGGACGTCGTCATCGGCCAGATCGCGGTGCCCAGGGCGGTCGACGCCGACCTGGTCGCCGTGAAGGAGGAGCTGGCCCTCTAGCCGTGCTTGCCGGGACCGGCCGGCCAGGACGGCCAGCCGGGCGGCTCGGTGGGTAAAGCTCCGTCAGGCCCCCCTCCAGGAGGACCGCGGCCGACCAGGTGAGGCCGCCGGTGGTGGCCCGGACGACCGGTTCCTGGCGCAACGGGTCCGCAGGCGGTACTATGTACTTGCTCGGCTCGGTCATTAGCACGAGCGGAGCCTCTCATCCGGAGCGGGAACTCCCGGGCGTTACCAGTAGTCCAAAGTTCGTCAACGTAGGCGACTGGGCTTTACTGGGGCTTCTTCAAGATGCCACCTGGGTGCTCCGGTCGTGTTTGCAGTATCCAGATATTCACACCATCACAGGGGTAGTCAATGAGCGACCTTCAGCTCGAACGCTCGGTGCTGGAAGCAAAGGAGCGGGACGAGCTTTTCGCCATCGCTTTGGCGCTCGGCACGTCGCCAGCCGCCCGCACCAAAAAGGCGGACCTGGTATCTCACATTCTCCAGGTAACGGGCGTAGAGCAAGAGCCGCCGCCCAGCGCCGAAAAACCGCGTTCGACGCGCACCCGGCGAGCGGCTGCGGCCGCCACCAGCGCTCCCGACGCGGCCACCAACGGCCAGCAATTGGAGCTGGCCGCCACCAATGGCAACGGCGCTCAGGCGGCGGCACCGGTAGTTGCCGCCGAAGTCACCGCGACGGAGCCGGCCGACAAGGCCGACAACGTCGAAAAGTCCGGCAAAGTCGCGGCCGGCGCGCCCGCGGAGCAGAACAATGGGGCCGTCGAGCGGCCCTCCCGGAAGGACCGAGCCGAGCAGGACAAGACGTCCACACCGGGTGAGGCATCAGCCGGAGGCGCCGGAGAGGCGCAAGGCGGGGACGGCGCTCAGGTTTTCCAGCGTACAGACAACGGGCGCCAGCGTCACGACCTCGACCCGGGCCTCGGCAACAGCCGCCGCCGGCGCCGGCGCAACCGGGAGAAGACGCCCCGTGGCGCAGAGCGCGAGTTCAGCGGCGCACAGTCGCCGGAAGTGCCGTACACGGGTGAGCTGGTCCCGTGCTCGGGCCTCCTGGACCTGCGGGAGGAGGGTTACGGCTTCCTCCGGGCCAATGGTTACCTGGCCAGTTCGTCAGATGTCTACGTTTCTATAACCCAGGTCCGCCGGTACGGCTTGCGCAAGGGCGACATGATCGAGGGGGTCTTCCGGCCGGCGGCGAACAATGAGAAGTACCCCGCTCTCGTCAGGGTGGACGCGGTCGCCGGTACCCAGCCGGACGAGGCCCGGAACCGGCCGAAGTTCGAGAACCTGACACCCCTTTTCCCAGACGAGAAGCTGAGCCTCGAGGTCCCCGGCGACCCGGCCAACGTGACGGCCCGCATCGTCGACCTTGTGTCACCGATCGGGAAAGGTCAGCGAGGCCTTATCGTGTCCCCGCCCAAGGCCGGGAAAACCACGATCCTGAAGCAGATCGCCCACTCGATCGAAGCCAACAACCCCGAAGTTCACTTGATGATCCTCCTGGTCGACGAACGGCCTGAAGAGGTCACCGACTGGCGCCGGTCCGTCAAGGGCGAGGTCATCGCTTCGACCTTCGACCGCCCGTCCGACGAGCACACCCAGGTGGCCGAGCTGGCCATAGAGCGGGCCAAGCGGCTGCTCGAGGCGGGCAGGGACGTGGTCATCGTGCTGGACGGCATCACCCGTCTGGCCCGGGCCTACAACTTGGCGCAGCCGGCCACCGGGCGCATCATGTCCGGCGGTATCGACACCGGTGCCCTCTATCCCCCGAAGAAGTTCTTCGGGAGCGCCCGCAACATCGAGGAGGGCGGTTCGCTCACGATCCTGGCCACGGCGCTGGTCGAGACCGGGAGCCGCATGGACGAGGTCATCTTCGAGGAGTTCAAAGGCACGGGCAACATGGAGCTGCGCCTCGACCGCAAGCTGGCCGAGCGGCGCATTTACCCGGCGCTTGATGTGAACGCCTCCTCGACCCGTCACGAAGAGCTGCTCTTCGACCGTCAACAGCTCCAGCAGGTGTGGAAACTGCGCAGGGTGCTCAACGCATTGGCTACCGATGGCAATGCGGCCGCGGGCCTGGAATTACTGGTCGACAAGATCCGTTCTACTCGGAGCAATGACCAGTTCCTGGCGGAGATAGCCAAGACACCGGCCCCAGCCATTTGAGTTTGGCCATCTAAGTAAGGCCATCTGAGTTCGGAGGACCCATGAAAGCCGATACCCATCCCGAGTACGTTCAAGCCAAGGT
The DNA here is from genome assembly GCA_035502515.1 of Acidimicrobiales bacterium. Classification (GTDB taxonomy): domain Bacteria; phylum Actinomycetota; class Acidimicrobiia; order Acidimicrobiales; family Palsa-688; genus Fen-671. Next base: position 17,321 of record DATJUH010000349.1, on the reverse strand, counting down.
CACGTGTTCCTGCGGCAACACGTTCACTACTCGTTCCACAAAACCGGAGCTGCATACCGAGCTTTGCAACGAATGCCACCCGTTCTTCACCGGCAAGCAGAAGCTCGTCGACACTGGCGGCCGGGTCGAGCGCTTCGAGCGCCGTTATGGCCGGCGTGGCGCGAAGTCGGGCGGCGGCGGCCAGTAAGAGACCGGCCAATAAACTTGGCCTCGAATAGCCCGGGCCGCGCGTAGCCCGGGCCGAGGAAATCAGTCGTGTTCGAGTCATTGGATGACCTCGTCGCCGAGTACGAAGAGGTCGTTCGGCAACTATCGGATCCACAGGTAATATCCGACCCGCGCCAGTTGCGCGATGTGTCGCGCCGCCACCACGAATTGGAGCCGGTCATCGAGGCTTACCGGGCCTACCGTGACACCAATGGCGACCTCGAAGTGGCGCAGGAAATGCTGGCTGATGCCGAAGGCGAAGACCGGGAACTGCTGGAGGAGGAGATCGCCGCCGCCGAACGCCGGCTGGCCGGCCTCGAGGACGAACTAAAAGTCCTCCTCCTGCCCAGCGACCCGAACGACGGCCGTAACGTTATCGTCGAGATCCGGGGGGCCGAAGGCGGGGAAGAAGCGAACCTTTTTGCCCGTGACCTCTACGAGATGTACCTGCGGTACGCCGAGCGCACCGGCCTGAAAATCGAGGTGCTGTCCTCCGACCCGTCGCCGATGGGTGGCTTCAACGAAGTCATGTTGACGGTCAAGGGAGCAGACGCCTGGGCGCGACTCAAGCACGAGGGCGGCCCGCACCGGGTGCAGCGGGTGCCGGTGACCGAGTCCCAGGGCAGGGTACACACTTCCTCGGCCACCGTGACGGTTTTGCCCGAGGCAAAAGAGCTCGAGGTCCAGGTGGAAGAGAAGGACCTCCGCATCGACGTCTACCGTTCGACCGGGCCGGGGGGCCAGTCGGTCAATACGACCGACTCCGCCGTCCGGATCACCCACATTCCCACCGGGATAGTCGTGGCCATGCAGGACGAAAAAAGCCAGATCCAGAACCGGGCCAAGGCCATGCAGGTCTTGCGCGCCCGCTTGCTCAAGGCCGAGCAGGACCGTCAGGCAGCCGAGCTGTCGCGGGCGCGGCGCAGCCAGGTCGGCGGCGGGGGGCGGTCCGAGAAGATCCGCACTTACAACTACAAGGAAAACCGGGTCACCGACCACCGCATCGGCCTCACCCTTTACAAGCTCGACAAGGTCCTCATGGGGGAGCTCGACGAGATCGTCGATGCTCTGCTGGCCGATGAGCGCGCCCGGCAGCTGGCGGGAGCGGGCGCTGTCTGAGCCAGAGGCGCAGGCACAATTCAGTCTCGTCCCGCGGCGGTGGCGGGAACTGTACGGCGAGGCCGTACAGCGCCTTGGTGACGCCAGGACCGCCAGGTGGTTCGTGGAGGACTCGTCAGGCGGCGTCTGGCCGGCCGTACTCGATGAGCCGGTGAGCGCCCGGACCGGGAGATACTTCTTTTCCATGGTGGAACGCAGGGAATCCGGTGAACCCGTGCAGTACGTGCTCGGCCATTGGGCCTTCCGCCAGCTCGATTTAATGGTCGACCGGCGCGTACTGATCCCCCGGCCCGAGACGGAGGTTGTGGTCGAGGTGGCTCTCCAGGAGCTCGCCCGTCTTGAAGCCGAGTCGCCGGTGGTCGTCGACCTCGGCACCGGGTCGGGCGCCATTGCGCTGTCGATCGCCAGCGAACGGGCGGCCGTCGTCGCCTGGGCCACTGATATCTCGGAAGCTGCCCTCGCCGTAGCGTCAGCCAACCTGGCCGGTCTTGGCGTCCAAACCGTCGGCCGGGTCCAGCTCGTCCACGGCAACTGGTGGGAGGCACTGCCCGAGCGGCTCAAAGGCACCGTCACGCTGGCTGTCGCCAACCCTCCGTATGTGGCGCAGGACGAAGTGGCCGAACTGCCCGTCGAGGTATCGGCGTGGGAACCGGTGGACGCGCTGGTGGCCGGCCCTACCGGTCTGGAGGCACTCGAGGTCGTCGTAGACGGCGCCCGGGACTGGCTGGCGGACCGTTCGACGCTCGTGGCCGAGATCGCGCCGCACCAGGCGGAGAAGGCGGAAGCTATAGCTCTCCGGGCCGGGCTGACCGAGGTGCACGTTCGGCCCGACCTGGCCGGCCGGCCAAGGGCCCTTGTCGCCCGCCGGCACTGAACCTTGGTTCCCTGACACAGATCGTTCTCATCGATTAATTAGGCTTCCTCGCTGATGACGCCGTCCGTCATCGCCGCGTACGGCGACCACCCACCCGAGAAGGCGATCGACCTGGCTGTGAAGGCTCTCGCGGGCGGCGACATCATCGGTGTGCCGACCGACACCGTGTACGGGCTGGCCGCCGACCCCTTTCACACTGGCGCATCCGACCGCCTCTTCCGGTTGAAAGGCCGGCCCAGGAGTGTCGAGCTGCCCGTTCTGGTCGGGAGCGAGGAGCAGGCCCTCTCTCTGTGCACGGCCGTGCCGGCGTCGGCTCGCCGTCTGATGAGGCTGTACTGGCCCGGGCCCCTCACCCTTGTCCTGCCCCGCCGGCCGGACTTGGACGCCGACCTCGGAGAAGAGGACGCCACGATTGGTATCCGCTGCCCCGCTCACCCGGTGCCTCTCGCCATCTGCGAGCAGATCGGCCCGATCGCCACCACGAGCGCCAACCGGCACAAGGAGCCGGCTCTCACGACGGCCACGGATGTTTGCAAGTCGCTCGGCTCTGAGCTCGTGCTCGTCCTGGACGCCGGAACTTGCGACGGCCTGCCTTCCACGGTGGTCGACTGCACCGGCGAGGCGCCCAAGGTCCTGCGGGAGGGACGGCTTTCGGGCCAGGAGATCACTGCCGGGCTGGAATGAGGGCGCTGGGCTGAGGCCCGTCCCGGCCACCCCCTCCGGCCCCGCACTTCCTCCGGCACACAGCCTTCCGCAGGGCTTCCCAACAGCGACTATGCGGCCGGCCACTATGCTCTCGGTTAGTGTTCCCCGACGCAGAGCTGTTCTCGATCATCGAAGCTGAGAGAGAGCGCCAGAACACCACCCTCCAGCTCATCGCCTCGGAGAACTTCGTTTCCCGTGCGATCCTGGCGGCGACCGGTTCGGTCCTGACCAACAAGTACTCCGAGGGCTACCCGGGCAAGCGGTACTACGGCGGCAACTTCGTAATCGACCAGGCCGAAAGCCTGGCCCGCAATCGCGCCTGTGAGGTGTTCGGGGCTGAGCATGCCAATGTGCAGCCCCACTCGGGCGCCAATGCCAACCTGGCCGTCTACCTGGCTGTGCTCCAGCCGGGCGACACCGTGCTCGGCATGCGGCTCGACCAGGGTGGTCACCTCACACACGGGTCGCCCGTGAACGTGAGCGGCCAGTGGTACAACTTCGTCAGCTACGGCGTGAGCGACAGCGACGAGCGGATCGACTTCGGGGCCGTGGCGGAGCTGGCCGAACGGCACCGGCCCAAGCTCATCGTGGCCGGCGCCACCGCCTACCCGCGGGTCATAGAGCCTGAGCCCTTCCGCCGGATCGCCGACTCCATCGGCGCGTTGCTGATGTTCGATGCCGCCCATATAGCCGGTCTCGTGGCCGGCGGAGCCCATCCCAACCCGGTCCCCTACTCGGACGTCGTCACCTTCACCACGCACAAGACGCTGCGGGGGCCCCGGGGCGGGTGCATCGTGTCGAAGGAGGCCTTCGCTCAGGCCATCGACAAGGCCGTTTTCCCCGGCCTCCAGGGCGGGCCCCTCGAACACGTGATCGCGGCGAAGGCGGTCGCCTTCTATGAGGCCGCCCAGCCCGAGTTCGCCGAATACGCGGCTCAGATCGTACGTAACGCACGGGCTTTGGCGGCGGCGCTGGCGGGAGAGGGCTTCCGGATCGTCTCGGGCGGGACTGACAACCACCTGATGCTCGTCGACCTGCGTAGTTTCGACCCGGAGCTGACGGGCAAGGTGGCGCAGGAGGCACTCGACAGGTCGGGGATCACGCTCAACCGCAATCAGATCCCCGGCGACCCGAGGTCACCGTTCGTGACCAGTGGCCTGCGGATAGGAACGGCGGCCGTGACGACCACCGGGATGCGCGAGCGTGAGATGGGGGAGATAGCCCGGTTCATCCGCCGGGTGCTGGCTGCCCCCGACGACGAGCGCGAGCGAAAGGCTGTGCGCGAGGAGGTTGCGACTCTTTGCTCCAAGTTCGTGCCGTACCCGTGAGCTGGTACCCGGGCTCTTGATGCCCGGGACAATGACGCCCGGGGGAGAGGGCCGTTGATCCGCTTCCACGAGTACATCATCATTTTCGGCGTGGCCGCGGTGACCACGTGGGTGGTTACCTTCGCGGTACGGGTGATGGCCAGGCGCCAGTCGCTCATCGTCGTGCCCGATGACCGCCGGGTCCACGAACGGCCCACACCCACTGGGGGCGGCGCCGGGATGTACCTCGGGATGCTCGTGGCCATCGCCGTCGCCTCACAGCTCCCGGCGTTCGCGCCCGTTTTTCGGGGCAGCTCGGCCCCCCTTGGGGTCGTGCTGGCGGCCACCGTCATTTTCGCCGTGGGGATGGCCGACGACGTGCGCGAAATGTCGCCGCCGGCCAAGCTGGCCGGCCAGGTCCTGGCCGGTACGGTGCTGTACTTCTTCGGCGTCAACATGCTGTTCTTCCATGTGCCGCTGGTCCAGACCATCGTGGTACTGACCCCGGACCTGGCCGCTCTGGCCACCGTCCTCTGGGTGGCCGTAATGGCGAACTCGGTGAATTTCATCGATGGCCTGGACGGGCTGGCCGCTGGCGTCGTGGCCATCGCCGCCGGCGCATTCTTCGTCTACTCGCACCAATTGAACGTAGTCGGTAACATCAGCACCACCAACGCCGGCCCTCTTATCGCCATTGTGGCCGCCGGTGTTTGCATCGGCTTTTTACCCCATAACTTTTACCCGGCCAAGATTTTCATGGGCGATGCCGGCGCCATGCTCCTCGGCCTCCTTGTAGCCGCGTCGACCCTGGCCGTTGTGGGCCAGGACAGCTACGAGTTCAGCGGCCGCACGTACTTCTTCTTCGCGCCGATCATTATCCCGTTCTTCATCCTCGGGATCCCGCTGCTCGATACCGTCTTCGCCATTGTCCGCAGGGCCGGGCAACGGACGAGCCCTGCAGTGGCCGACCTCAACCACCTCCACCACCGGTTGATGAGGCTCGGCCACGGCCACCGCCCTGCCGTGCTCATTTTGTGGGCGTGGACGGCGCTGCTCTCGGGGATCGTGCTGTGGCCCGGTATTACGAACTCCCACAACGAGATACCGCCAATAGCAGTCGGCGCCCTGTCGATCCTGCTCTATACCCTGTTTGCGCCCAGAGGCCGCACTACCGTCGCCACTGCCGACAGCCATTCCGGAACAGGACCGGCCGACCAGGTCGCGGCGGACAGGTCGCACAATGGGCGTGGCCGTTCGCTGTCCGCCGCCGGCGACACCGGAGGGCCCGGCGCCAGGTCGGGCCGCAGGTCTGTTGCCGGCGCTGACAATAAAGCCAGCGCCGAAGCCGGCGCCAGGACGGGCGCACCTGTGGCCGGCCAGGCCACTTTGTCGACGGTGGGCAGCACCACGTTGCCGACGGTAGGCAATGGCGGGACGACCGAAGGTACGTCGGCGGGCACGGCCGTACCCGCCAGCCCACTCGCCGCCAGCCCACTCGCCGCCAGCCCAAGTGCCCCCAGCCCAGTCGCCGCCAGCCCAAGTGCCCCCAGCCCAAGTGCCGGCAGCCCAGTGAGAAGGAGCCCGGTGGCAGGGAGCCCGATAACCGCGGCCCGAGTTACGAGTGTCCGGGTCACGGGCGTGCCGGTGGTGCTGCCCAGCACGGGCGGTGTCGATGTCACTCCCGTTACCACTACGCCGGGCCATGTCACGCCGGCCAATGTCACGGCCGTCGGGGCGACCACGGTGGAAATGAAAATCGCCCAGCCCAAATCGGTCGAGCCCAAACCGGCCGGGCCCAAACCGGCCGGGCCCAAACCGACCTGGTCCGAAACGACCGGGCTCAAGTCGACTGGCGCCGATCCAACCGCGGTCAAAAACGCCGGCGAAGCGAATGGTGCCACCAACAGTGATGGCGAAATCAGGCGCCCACTGGCGGAAGTAACGCCGCCGACCGGTCTCCGCTTCCTCCAGGCGCCCGAGCCCTGAGCCGCCAGGCCAACCGGCTTGGGCCGCGCCGGGAGGGCGGTGGCCGCGAGGGTAAGGGCGGCGAGGGTGGGGGCGGCGGTGGCCGCGAGGGCGGTGGCAAAGGGGGCGGTGGCAACGGGGGCGCGGGGGCCCGGAGTTGCAGTGTTACATGCGTGTTTCGTAGCCTGGTTATCGTGGTCGCGAGCGCTTGGGTGCTGCGGAAGTGCAAGGAGGCTGCCCCACGTCGTCGGGTTCGAAATGAGCGGTCCGGCCTCGGGTCAGGGCACTCCGGGCCCGGACGACAAGGGCCCCAGCCCAGAGCGGTACCCCGGTCCGATGGTGTACGCCGGCATCGGCATGATGAACGCTATCTGCCTGCTCCTCGGCGGCTTTCTCGGGTGGCTGGTCGACCACGAGCTCGGGACATTGCCGCTGTTCATGCTCATCGGGCTTTTGGCCGGGGCTGCTCTGGGAGTCGTCGCCACCCGGTCCGAGTTGCGCCGCTATCGCGGGCAGGGTTGACAGGTCTGCTAGCATGCGTGGACCCTGCAGATGCGGCTGGCTGCCCCGGCAGCCCGGGTGACCTGCCGGGCGCAAAGATAGCCTTCTAATGCTCGCAGATTTCCCTGTCCTTTACGTCGACCTGATAGTACGGCGCACTATTGCCTCGGGCATCGTCCTCGGCGTGGTCGCGCTGCTTGTCGGCGCAATTCTCGGGCAGCCCCTGGCCGGTGTGGGTGTAGTGCTGGGATTGGCCGCCGCCACCGTCAACCACCGGCTTTTTCAGCTCTCCACCGTGCGCTACAGCCGGTCTGACGGCCATATTGAGCGCAAGCCTTATGCCGGTAGCGTGGCCGGCCGGCTCGGTGCCATCACCATTGTCGCTTTTGCCCTGCTGTTTTTCGTTCGCCCGATGGGTTTCGGGATGATCGGCGGGCTCGTCGCTTTCCAGGTCTTGCTGATGGCCAATGCCCTCGGCGCACTCTGGCGGTACCAGCGCCTCCAGCTGGCCGGGCTGGCGCCTACGAACGGCGCCCAACCGGGTGGCCAGGACCAGGCCGCGGGGCCGGGCGGCCCAAACGATGGGTTTGCATTGCCTGGCCAAGACGAAGGCGGTCCGGATGCTTAGCGCCCACTTGCTCGCTGTCCCGCCCATCCCGGTCGGCGACCACGTAACGACGACCGCCGGTGGCCTGACGTTCAACCTGGACACCATCTGGGGCACGCTCATCGCCTGTGCCGCCATCTTGGTCCTCGGCTTCTACGTGAGGCGGAAGGTGACCTCGGACGTCCCCAACAAAGTGCAGCTCTTTTGGGAAGTCATCGTGGGCTGGGTGTCCGAGCAGGTCTTGGGCGGTATGGGCCCCCGCTACCGCCATGTCGTCCCGATGGCGGTGACGATCTTCATGCTGGTATTGGCGGCGAACTGGGTGGAGCTGTTCCCGGGGCTCTTTCGCAACACCGACTGGCTACCCTCGCCGAGCGCGGACGTAAACCTTACGTACGCCCTGGGCGCCACTGTTTTCGTAGTGACGAACGCGGCCGGTGTCCGGGCCCACGGCCTGGGCGGCTACTCCAGGTCCTTTTTCGCCAAGCCGAGGTGGCTGGCCCCGATCCGGATCCTGGAAGAGCTTATGAAGCCGGTGACATTGTCGCTCCGGCTCTTCGGCAACATCTTTTCCGGCGGCATCATGATCGCCCTTTTGCTGGCCATCCCGATCTACTTTTTCCCCGCCACTATCGCCTTCAGCCTGGCGTGGAAGCTGTTCGACATGTTCATCGGCGTCATCCAGGCATTTATCTTTACCTTGCTGACCATTCTTTATTATCAGTTCGCAGTGGCCGAAGAGTCGCACTGATCCCGGAGAAATTGGACTTGGCCCGGTTTACCGATCCCCCGAACGTCCCCAACGGCCGGGGTTTTGCGCAGGCGGTATTGAGCCGCCCCGAAATATAGGAGGATAGGAGAACCAAATGGCCGCATCAATCGAGAAGTCGGTCGAGCTGGCCGGTGCCTTCATAGGCGGTGGTCTGGCGCTCGGCGGAGGGGCAGTGGGCGCCGCCGTCGGCGACGGCCTGGCCGGTAGCCAGACGATCGCCGGGATCGCCCGCCAGCCCGAGGTACAGGGGCGTCTTTACTCGACGATGTTCCTGATCGTCGGGCTCGTCGAGGCGATGTACTTCATCAACCTGGCCTTCACGGCCCTGTTCGTCTTCGTCCTCGCCACTGGTTAGCACTCTCCACTGAGGGCAATTGACAGATGTACGTAGCCACAACCAACTTCCTGGTCCCCAACGCCACCTTCGTCGTCGAGCTGGTTATCTTCCTGCTCCTGATAGGCGTGCTGGCGAAATGGATCATCCCTCCCATCAACCGCGCCATGGACGCACGGCTCGAAAAGATCGAGCGCAACATAAGCGACGCTGAGGAAGCCAAGCGCAAAGCGCAAGAGCTGGAAGACCAATACCAGAAAACGCTGGAGCAGGGCCGGGCCGAGGCCCGTGCCCTCAAAGACGAGGCAGCCAAGATCGGCGAGCAGCTGCGGGCCGAGCTTCGCCGGCAAGGCGAAGAGGAGTACCGGCGGCTCCTCGACCGGGCCAACCAGGACATAGAGGCGTCGACGCGCCGGGCCACGGAACAGTTGCGGACGGAAGTGGCCGGCCTCGTCATGGGAGTAGTCGAAAAGGTCCTGGGTGAAGGTTTGACCGTGACCGACCAGGAAGAGCTGGTCCAGAGAGCCATAGACGAGATCGAGCGCCAGGCTGCACCGGATGAGCAAGTGCCGTCCGCGCCGGTGAAGGCCGGAGCGACGTAAGTGCGGGAGCGCCTGAGGGGGTACGCCGACGCCGTCCTGGAAACCTCGGCGCAAGATATCGCCACCGTCGCCGGTCAATTACAGGGTTTCTCCGACCTTCTGAAAAGTTCTGTGGACCTGCACTGGGCGATGGCCAGCCCGGCGACGCCGGTGCAGACCAAGCGGGTCGTACTCGAGCAATTGTTGGCCAAGAAGGTGTCGGGCCCGGTGCTCGACCTGCTCATGTTCACACTGCAAAACGTCGTCGGCGAGGAATTCGACGAGGATGTCGCCGCCTTGGCCGTGGCCGCCGTTGCCCGGCGCGACGGGATGGTCCTGCTTGACGAGGGCCCGCTCGGGCGGCTGGGCGCGACGGACCGCATCGAGGGGTACGCAACGGCCGTCCTGGCCCCAGTTCGCAGAGAGCGGGCACTTGGTGACATCGAGGACGAGCTGTTCCGGTTTATGCGGATTGTGGAAGGCAACGACGAGCTCAGGGTGGCTCTCACTACGGGCGAGCTTTCGGCGGACGTGCGGGCCCGGATCATCAGCCAGCTGCTCGAGGGCCGCGCCCGGCCGGAGTCGGCCCGAATGGCCTCTTATGCCAACCGGGTCGGCCGCCCTCGCGACTTCCCCGTCCTGCTCGACGCCCTGGTCCAGCTGGTGGCCAAGGAGACGAACCGGCGGATGGCCGATGTCCGCTCGGCGGTTGAACTTTCGGCGAAACAGCGGGCCAGCCTGAGGGCCGCGCTCACGAAGTTCACCGGGTACCCGGTAGACGTGAGGGTCACTCCCGAACCGGGCCTGCTGGGCGGCTTTGTGGCGACTATCGGGGACCTGGTGATCGACACGAGCGTGCGCCATCGGCTCGAGCAGGCCGGCGAGCTCCTGCTGCACCCTTCCGCTCCGGCCACCCCCCGGCCGGCGGCAGGGGAGACCGGGCCGGGCCAGACCGGTCGAGGCCAAGTCGGTCCAGGCCCGGCAGATCTGGGCCAGGCGGATGCGGGCACTGCGGCAACGGGCCGGGGGGGCCCGGACGGTGCGGCGACGAACAAGAAAGACGCCCAGGGCGAGTAGGAAAAGAAGGGCAATAGGGAAAGGCTTTTGTGAGCAGACATGACTGAGCTGAGCATTAACGCAACGGAGATCGCCGACGTCCTCCGGCGCAACCTGGAGGGCTTCACCCCCGGCGTCACGGGTGAAGAGGTGGGCCGGATCAGGGACGTCGGCGACGGGATCGCCAACATCACCGGTCTGCCGAACGTGGCCGTCAACGAGATCCTCGAGCTGGAGGGCGGGGTCAATGCCCTGGCTCTCAACCTGGAAGAGGACGCCATCGGCGCCGTCGTCCTCGGCGACGTGTCAGGGCTCGAAGAGGGCCAGCTGGTGCGGTCGACGGGGACCATCCTCTCCGTGCCCGTCGGCGACGGGCTCCTCGGCCGCGTCGTCGACCCACTGGGCCGGCCGATCGACGGCCTGGGGCCTCTCACTGATTACATAGAGCGGCGCATGGAGATCCAGGCCCCCGGGATCGTGGACCGCCAACCGGTGAAGCAACCGCTACAAACCGGGATCAAGGCCATCGATTCGATGACGCCGATCGGCCGGGGCCAACGGGAGCTGATAATCGGCGACCGGAAGACCGGCAAAACCGCTGTCGCCATCGATACCGTGATCAACCAGCGCGGCCAGGCTGTGAAATGCATTTATGTGGCTATTGGGCAAAAAGGCTCAACTGTGGCCCAAACGGTCGACACACTGCGCGAGCACGGCGCCATGGAGTACACGGTCGTGGTCAACTCTCCTGCTTCGGACCCGGCGCCCTACAAATATCTGGCGCCCTACGCGGGATGCGCCATGGGCCAGCACTGGATGGACCACGGTGAGGACGCACTGATCATTTATGACGACCTGTCCAAGCAAGCGGAGGCGTACCGCACCCTCTCCTTGTTGCTCAGGCGGCCCCCGGGCCGAGAGGCCTACCCGGGCGACGTTTTTTACCTCCACAGCCGGCTCCTCGAGCGGGCGGCCAAGCTCTCCGACGCGCTCGGCGCCGGTTCCCTCACGGCCTTGCCGATAGTCGAGACCAAAGCCGGGGACATCTCGGCTTACATCCCCACCAACGTAATCTCGATTACGGACGGCCAGATCTATCTCGAGACAGACCTTTTCTACGCCGGCATCCGTCCGGCGATCAACGTCGGCCAATCAGTTTCCCGGGTGGGCGGCGCGGCTCAGATTAAAGCCATGAAGACCGTGTCCGGCAGCCTGAAAATCGACCTGGCGCAGTTCCGCGAGCTGCAGGCCTTCGCCACGTTCGGCTCCGAACTGGACCGTGTTTCGCGCCACCAGTTGGACCGGGGGGCCCGCCTGACCGAGATATTGAAGCAACCGCAAAGCGCGCCGATGCCGGTCGAGGAGCAGGTGGTGTCCATTTACGCCGGGACGAAGGGCTTCCTGGACGACCTGGCGGTAGAGGACGTCAGGCCGTTTGAGTCAGCCCTGCTGCAGTACCTGAGGACAGACCGGCCCGACCTCCTGGAGCACATCCGCAATACCAAGGACATGCCGCCGGCTGACCAGCTCGACGCTGCCATCGGTGATGTGAAGAAGGGCTTCGCCACCGTGAAGAGCGACGATGGCGCGCCCCAAGGTGGAGGCGCCGGTACCGAGCAGCGGGAGCAGCAAGGGAACGGCAACAGCGCACAGGCCGGCGGGGGCGCGGCGAGCCCGGGAGCGGCCGGAGCGGGGCAGGAAGAGGCGGACGCCAACGCCGAGGCGAACGCCCAAACCGGTGCGGAGGCCGGGCCCGAAGCCAAGGCTCAAGCCGAAGTGGACTCCGAAGCCGGGGCGGAGTGAGGCGCTAGTCAAATGCCTGCCGGCCTGGAACGCACCCTCCGCCGCCGCATCCGGAGCATCGAGTCGACCCAGAAGATTACTCGGGCGATGGAACTGATCGCCGCCTCACGTATCGTCCGCGCTCAGCAGGCGATCCGGGCGGCCCGGCCCTACACCGAGCGGATGGAAGACGTTGTGGCCGAGATCGCGGCCACGCCGGAAGCGAAGGACCACTGGATCTTCGCCGGTGGCGGCCGGCGTTCGCTGGTGGTCGTTCTGGGGGCGGACCGGGGTCTGGCCGGGGCCTTCAGCATCAACGTGCACCGTGCTGCTGACGACCTCCTGCGCCAGATCGAGACAGGCGGTCCCCAGGCGGCTGTAATCGGAGTGGGCCGGAAGGTGAGGACCTATTTCGGTTTCCGCGGCCGGGTGTTGGCGGAGACGTTCGAAGGTGTCAGCGACCGCCCGCAGTTCGAGGATGCCCAGCGCATCGTAGAAGGCATGACGCGCCAGTTACAGGGTGGCGAGATAGGGCAAATTTTCCTTGTCTACACACACTTCTTGAGCCTCGGGTCGCAGCGGGTGGAAACCCCCCGGCTGGTGCCGCTCAAAGTCGAGGGCCGCGAGGGCAACGGCACCACGGTGTTCGAGTTCGAGCCCGAACCGGCGGAGATATTGGACCGTTTGTTGCCGCGATGGCTCGAGGCCGAGGTGTACCGGGGCCTGTTGGAATCGGCAGCCGCTTTCTTCGCCGCCCAGCAACGAGCCATGAAGGCAGCCACGGACAACGCAGACGACCTCGTCAAGACGTTGCGTCGCCAGATGAACCGCGCCCGTCAGGATTCCATAACGACCGAGATAATGGAGATAGTCGGCGGCGCCGAAGCCCTTCGCCAGGCTGGGTTGAGCGAAGAGGCCGGGGGCCGTCCGGATATATACGTCTTTCCCCAGGCCAGCTGAATGGAGCAAATGTGAGCAGTACAGGCACCGCCGAGACGGCGACCAGCGAGGGTACTCCGCCACCGCAGACCCGAGACGGCCGGGTCGTCGCCATCACGGGCCCGGTGGTCGACGTCGAGTTCCCACCCGACGCCCTACCCGAGATCAATTACGCCGTCGAGATGGAGATCGACCTCGAAGGCGACAAAAGCAAGGTCATGGCGGAAGTCGCCCTTCAGATCGGCGAGGGCCGGGTCCGCTGCATCTGCTTGAAACCCACCGACGGCCTCCGGCGCGGCACGCCGGTGCGCAACCTCGGCCATGGGATAACGGTGCCGGTTGGAGACGAGGTCCTCGGCCACGTTTTCAACGTGACCGGAGACGTGCTCGACTCGGAACCACTGGGCAAGGTGGAAGACCGTTGGGAAATCCACCGTCCTCCGCCCGATTTCGACACCCTGGAACCGAAATCGCAGATGTTCGAGACGGGGATCAAGGTCATCGACCTCCTGGAACCCTTCGTGCAGGGTGGCAAGATCGGCCTGTTCGGCGGGGCCGGGGTGGGCAAGACAGTCCTGATCCTGGAGATGATCCACCGGGTGGCCGAAGAGCACGCCGGTGTGTCGGTGTTCGGGGGGGTCGGAGAGAGGACCCGTGAGGGGAACGACCTCTGGCTGGAAATGAAAGAGTCGGGTGTCCTCAAACGGGCGGCTCTTGTCTACGGCCAGATGGACGAGCCGCCCGGCGTCCGGCTGCGGGTGGGGTTGTCCGCGCTCACGATGGCGGAGTACTTCCGAGACGTCAAAAACCAGGACGTGCTCCTTTTCATCGACAACATTTTCCGTTTTGTCCAGGCCGGCTCGGAGGTTTCGACCCTGCTCGGGCGGATGCCGTCGGCGGTGGGCTACCAGCCCACCCTGGCCGATGAGATGGGCGAGCTGCAGGAAAGGATCACTTCCACCCGGGGCCACTCGATCACATCGGTGCAGGCTGTCTATGTGCCGGCGGACGACTACACGGACCCGGCCCCGTTCACCACGTTCACCCATCTGGACGCCACCACCCAGCTGGCCCGGGAGATCGCCGCCATCGGCATTTACCCCGCCGTCGACCCCCTGGCCTCTACGTCCAACATCCTCACACCGGAGGTCGTAGGCGACAGGCACTATTCGGTGGCCCGCCGGGTCCAGCAAGTGCTGCAGCGCAACCGTGAGCTTCAAGACATCATCGCCATCCTGGGTATGGACGAGCTCTCGGAGGAGGACCGCACGACGGTCTTGCGGGCACGGAAAATCCAGCGCTTTCTGTCGCAGCCGTTGTTCGTGGCCGAGGTCTTCACGGGCATCAAAGGCATTTACACCCCGGTGTCCGAGACGGTCGAGTCGTTCGAGGCTCTGGTCAACGGTGACCTTGACAGCTTGCCGGAGCAGGCGTTCTTGAACGTCGGCGGAGCCGAGAGCGCCATGGCCAAGGCGCGCGAGCTGGAAAAAGGAGCTTGAGGCCCGAATGGCCACGACGCAAGTCGACCTGGTTACGCCGACCGGGACCCTGTTCTCCGGGCAGGCGGAGATGGTCGTTTGCCGCACCGCCGGTGGCGACATCGCCTTCCTGGCCAACCACATGCCCTATATAGGTGCATTGGAAGCGTACCCGTTGCGCATCGTCCACCCCCAGGGAGGCGCCGGCGGTGAGGAGCTGCGGTTCGAAGTGGGCGGGGGGTTCGTGGAGGTCAACAACAACCGGGTCATCGTGCTGTGCGACTCGGCCGAGCCCGCTTAGCCGTCCGTATAGGACGGCCGCATAGGACGGCCGCCGTTCCGTCCTCCAGCCAGACCGGCGGCTCCAGGCCCTAAGTGTCGCCTGAGTAGAGGGGCCACTGACGCCGTGAGGGGGCAGTGAGGGGGAGGCGTCGTCTCGGGGTGGCCCTTCTCCTCGACCCTCCGGCTTCGGTGGAAGTGGAGGGGTTGCGCCGCGCTCTCGGGGACACGTCGCTAGGCCACGTCGCTCCCCACCTGACCCTCGTGCCGCCTGTCAACGTCCGGGCAGCAGAGCTGGAGGACGCACTGCGCCTGGTGAGGCGGGCGGCCGCCACCCAGGACGGGCCCCTGTGGGTCGAGCTCGGGCCGGTCGAGACCTTCGTCCCCGTGACCCCTGTCGTGTACCTGGGCGTCGGCGGGCCGGACCTCGGGCGGTTGGGCCGGCTCAAGTCCACAGTGCTGTCGGGGCCTTTGCTTCGGGCAGAACGGTGGCCGTGGGTGCCCCATGTCACCCTGGCCGACGAGGCCCCTCCCGAGCAGGCGGCGGCGGCACTGCAGGCGTTGGCCCATTACCGCTCCCGGATCAGTTTCGACCGGGTGGTCGTCCTGGAGGAACGGGGACGGCACTGGCATCCTCTCGCCGACACCTGTTTCGGGCCGCCGCGGGTGGTCGGGCGCGGGGGCCTGGAACTGGAGATCACAGAGGGCCGGCTGGTGGGGCCCGACGTCTTGGCCATGGCCGAGGCCCAGCTCGGGGGGGCCGCCCAGCCCGGCGGCGCCCAGCTCGGGGAGAGCATTGTGCTGACTGGCCGGAGAGAAGGGCGGGTGGCCGGCTTCGCCGCCGCCTGGCACGGCGGGCAGGCGGGCGAACCCGTGAACATCGGCGTGCTGGTCGAGGCCGAGTGCCGGCGCCAGGGTGTGGGCCGGGCGCTGGTTACCGTGCTGGAGCTGACCATACGCAGGCGAGGCTGGGCGCTGGAGGGTGTACGGGGCTACGGCCCCGAAGGGTTCTTCAGGAACACCGGTGGATGGGTTCACAGCTTCCGCCCCGGTGGCCTTTGACCGGTTTGGGCCCGGCCAACTCCGGACGAAAACAGACGAAAAACAACTGTCACCGTTCGTACCCGCTCGCTCACCGGCCGGCCTTCACCCACCGGCGCCGGGTGCCAGCCCGATAGTGCCTGTCTGGGCGTCGAGCTGGTCCCGGTAGTCTTATAGCCGTGGCGACTGCTGTAACGCCGCGTCCTGATGCTCTCCAGCGAGATCGCGGCGCGCCTGCCTGGCGGCAGGTAGCCGGTCGGCTCCCGCAGGGACGCCTGGCCCGTTTCGGCCTCTTGCTGGCCTGGTTGGTCGTCATCGCCGGTGTCGTGGGCCGCTTCCTGGCCCCGTCCGGGCTCTGGCTGGACGAAGCGCTGTCGGTGGACATCGCCAAACTGCCCTTGCAGCAGGTGCCCGGAGCGCTGGTCCAGGATGGTTCGCCGCCTCTCTATTACCTCATCCTCCACTACTGGATGGTCGTGTTCGGGCAGAGCGACTTCGCCGTCCGGGCCTTGTCGGGGGTCATCTCGACCGCCACCTTGCCTTTCCTGTGGGCTGCCGGTGAGCGCGCCGGGGGGCGCCGGGCGGCGTGGGCGGCCCTGCTGCTCGGAGCCAGCTCGCCGTGGGCGATCTACTACGCCACCGACACACGCATGTACTCCCTGATGGCCCTGGAAGCCATCCTTTGGTACCTGGCCGCCCGCCGGGCCCTCGAACTCCCTAGCCGGGGGCGGCTGGCGTGCGTGGCGGCGGTCACCGCGGCCCTCATGTACACCCACTACTGGGACCTTTACCTCGTCGCCGCCGGGGGCCTATGGGCACTGTGGAGGTCCTGGACGGAGAACCGCACCGGAGCAACCGTGCCCTACGCCCAACCGGGCGCGGCCCGCAAACTCCTGTGGGCCATGGTCGTGGGTGGAGTCATATTTCTCCCCTGGTCTCCGGTGTTCCTGTTCCAGGCCATGCACACCGGGACGCCGTGGACGGCCCCTCCGGGCCCGGAGGACCTCCTGTCCGTGTTCGGTTATTTCGCCGGTACGGTTCCCGGGACCAGTGCCAGCCCCTGGACCGAGTTGCTCACCTTTGTGCTGTTCGGCTTCGTGGCGCTGGGCCTCTTCGCCAAGCCCGGCCCCAACGGGACCAGCGTCGTCATGGAGGTACGGGCCCAACCCCGGGCCAGGTTCGTCGCCCTGCTGGTAGCCGGCCCGCTGGCCATAGCGGTGCTGGCCGGCATGCTGACGGGCGCCGCCTTCGACAACCGTTACATCGCGGTGGTCTTCCCCTTGTTCATTGTGCTGTGCGCCCTCGGGCTCTCCGTCTTCAGCTCACGGCGCGTAAGCGCGGCGATGCTGGCCGTGGCCTGCACCGCCGGGCTGTTCGCGGCCCAGGCCCAGAACTCTCAGCCCCGCACACAGGCCGTGCAAGTGGCCGCCGACCTCAACGCCCAGGCCCGCCCCGGCGACGTGGTCGTATATTGCCCCGACCAGCTCGGGCCGGCCGTCTACCGGTTGTTCGACGTCCCTGGAGTGACGCAACTGACCTATCCCCGCATGATCGGCCCGGCCCGGGTGGACTGGGTCGATTATCTCTGGACGATCCAGCACACCGTGGTGAGCACGTTCGCCCGTGAAGTCTGGGACCGGGTCAGCCCTGGGGGCACCCTGTGGCTGGTCTGGCGCAATGGCTACCAGGGCTTTGGTAACAGCTGCGGCAACCTGGCCAGCTGGCTGCAGATGTTGAGCCCAGGGGGCCAGACTCTCATTACGGAGGACACCTC
>DATJUH010000348.1:0-11660 GCA_035502515.1 Acidimicrobiales bacterium | reverse complement strand
TCGCGTGGCCTCCTGGCCCTGAGGCCCGCCCCATACAGTGGCGGCCCGGCCACAGCGAGTCTACGCACATAAAAACGAGCGCGTCGGCGCAGCTGGCGATACATATGTCACAGCCGCGAAACATATGTCACACGGGCCATCACGATGCGCTGAGTCGTTCTTGTCACGCTTCGACACACGATCTGCATCTGAACGCGATGCGAAGCATTAACTGCACCCGGAAACAGCCGGCGACGGACAAAGCGGGCAGATGAGGAACGTGGCGGCTAGACGGCCCAGTAGGGGGATGTAATGGCTACGCCCGTTATCGGCACCACTCGTAAGCGCGACGGCCGTCGGCTACCGCTTTTGGTGCCGTCAGCTGAAAATAGCTTCGTACGTCACGCCCGGCGAATTGGACAGGACCGGCCCTATCAGGCACTCCAGCTCACCGAGGTCGGTGTGGGACAGGAGGCGTACACCCTGGTGCAGCACCGGTTCGCGTGGGCCGAGGAAATGAAGGGCGAACGGCTGGCGGTGGCCAGGCCGTTGTTTTTGACGGAGGACCTCGACCAACCGGACTTCCACGGAGCCACCTCCCGAACCGGTTTCAGAGAGCTGGAAGTCCTCCCCCACCAGCGGCTCGAAGTCGCCGGCGGTCAGTGCCGAGAGATCCCGCACGGCCGCTCCAGGGCGATATAGGCACCTTTGTCTTCAGTGGCGACGAAGCCGAGCCGCTCCCAGAAGAGCAGGGCGTCATTGCCCACGTAGACGTGGCATGTGACGGCCACGCCCCGATTGTCCGCTTCGTCGAGCAACCTGTGGACCAGCTCACCTCCGACGCCGGCCCGCTGGAAAGACGGAAGTAACGAGATGTCGACGATATGCACCGCGCTTTCTGACCGTTCGACCAGCAGGCGCCCGGCCGCCCGGCCGTCCACCAGCACCACGGAGTGCTCCGCGTCGGGGAAACAGGCGCCGTAGTGGCGAGACTGGGCTTCGTATTGGAGCGCCACGAACGCGTCGGCTTGCGTCCCGGTCCACCCGAACCCGGTTATCTCGTCCTGGCGCGTCGACCGGTAGACGGCGAGCAAGAACTCGGCGTCCTCGGGGAGGCGTACGGCCCGGGTGCTGACCACTTCCTCCATGATTTGGCCGAGCGTAGCGGGTTATCCTGGCCTTCTATGAGCCGGGCGGGGACCGACTACATGCGCCCAGCCGGCCACCAAAGGACAGGGACGCCGTGAACATCCCCGACCGGGCCCTTCACCCTTGCGGTTCGACGCCGCGTCGATGGCGGCGGAGGTGACCGCTATCCCCGCTTCAGCCTGGGCACCCCCACTTCAACACGGCCACCTATGAGGGCGAGTGGCCGGGCCTGGCGCTGCGGTCGACGGGAGGCCAGGCTGCGCAGCTGTACCCCGGGGGCATCGCCGATGTTGCCTGGTACTTCGACCTGAGCCAGCCGCATCGCGCCGCCAACCGGTCGAAGAGCATGCGGGTCCATCTGGTATTGGACTGCGTTGTGGACGAGTGGGTTGCCTCTCTTCTCGCTTCTTCTATTGCGACCGCCGTTGCCGCGCGCTTAGAGTGACCCGCCGAGGGCTTGCAGCGTTGATCATCGGGCCTGCTGGCGCGCCCCCGCCGGGCTCGTGAGTAGTAACCGAACAAGCAATCAGCGGTGCCGCTTGCGCCAAATCAGTAGCTGACGCCGAATCACTAGCTAACGAAGGGGAAGGCAACTTGTCAGACCAGTACCTGGGTGAGATCAGGCTATTTCCGTACAATTTTGCCCCATCAGGGTGGGCCTTTTGCAATGGCCAGATTATGTCGATCCAGCAGAACACGGCTCTTTTTTCCTTATTGGGGACGACCTACGGCGGCAACGGGACCACCACTTTCGCCCTTCCCGACCTGCGGGGCCGGGCGCCGATCAGTTCGGGCCAAGGCACCGGGCTTTCGAACTGGACCTTGGGCCAAATCGTCGGGAACGAGAATGTCAGCATCCTGTTGGCGAACTTGCCGGCGCATAACCATACGGTCAGCCCCGGTGCTAATGACTCGGCGGCGACGGCGACAAGACCAGGCGGTGCCGTGATGGCCAGGGTATCGTCGGCGATCTACGCCAGCGCCTCTGATGGCACGACAATGGCGGCGAGCACTACCTCCTCGACCGGCTCGAACCAGCCGATATCAGTTCTCAACCCACGCCTGGTGCTCAACTACTGCATCGCCCTGCAAGGGATTTTCCCGTCCCGGAGCTGAGAAGCGAGAAACCGATAACGCGGCCAAGGCGGGCCGGGGGAGGCTTTCTGCCCCAGGCCCGCCTATAGCCGCCGTCTTCTTTGTCGCGAAGGGCGCTGTCGTCGCGGCCACTAGTCGAGGGCGATGGCGCCCAGGATTTCGAGCCGGGCTGCCCGGCGAGCAGGTAGGGCGGCGGCGGCCACTCCGGCCAACCCGGCCACGACGAGCAGCACGAGGAGGGTGCCGACCGGGAAGGACGTCACGAACCCCGGGCCACCGATCGAATGCTCGAGGGCAAGGGCAAGGAGGGCGCCGGTGACGAGCCCGAGCACGGCACCGATCAGCGAGGTTATGACCGATTCGTAGCGCACCATTTGGCGGACCTGGCGGCGGCTGGCCCCGACGGCCCGCAGCAAGCCGAGTTCTCTTTTGCGCTCGTGGACGGCCAATGCCAGCGTGTTCACGAGCCCGAACAGTGAGACGATGACCGCCAGCGCCAGCAGGACGTAAACGAGGCCGAGGAGCGAGTTGACCGCGTTGGCCTGCTGTTGCTCGAACTGGGCGGCGGTGAGCGACTCGGCCTGGGGGAAGTCCTTGGTGAGGAGGTGGTTGACGGCCGGCTGGACCGTGGCATTGCTGGCCCCTTTGGCGTAGCCCACAAAGTCGACGCCGTCGTCGCTTTGGGCAAACATCTGCTCGAGGACCGGCCGCGTCACCGTCAGCGACCCGAGTAGGTGAGCCTGGTCGGAGACGATGCCGGTCACGACGAGGCGAAGGTGGCTACCCGAGGCAGTCACGACCGAGAGCGACTGGCCCAGCACGAATTGGTTGGACCGGGCAAAAGACTGGGTGAGCACGGTCTGGCCGGCGCCCAGCCGGTCGAACCGGGCCGCGGTCCCCTTTTCCCATTTCACCCGGTACAACTCGGACAGCGCGGCCGGCTCTACCCCCGTGACCTCTTGGACACCCGTCACGCCTTTTATGTCCGCCTCCGAAAAAGTCACCGGCGCAACCACTTTCACGCCTGGCACTTTTTGCAAAGAGGCGGCCAGCGACGCGGGTATCCCCTGGCTGTTGTTCGCATTGGCCTCGACGATCAGGTTCCCCGCGAAGGAACTGTTGACCGCGCTGTCGACAGTCGCTTTCGCCCCGGCGGCCAACACCGACACGAAGGTCACCAGGGCCAGGCCGACCATGAGGGCGGCCGCCGTTACGGCCGTCCGTCCGGGCAGGCGGCGCGTGTTCTCGCGTGCTATTTGACCCGTCACCCCCCGCCAGCTGACGAGAGCCCCCACCCCCTTCGCCAGGCCGGGGATGAGCCGGGGGCTGAACAGGGCAATGCCGACGAACAGGACGAGGGCGCCGATACCGGCCATCAGCCCCCCGCCGCTGCCGGCCACCCCGTCGGCCACGAGCAGCGCGCCCAGGACGAACACGGCGATGCTGACAACGAGCGAGTAGCGCGCCAACCGCCCGGGCTCGGCCCCGGCACCACTGCGCAGCGCGGCCAACGGGGAGATCCGGGTGGCCCGGAGGGCGGGCGCCAGACCGGCCACCACCGAGACGACCACGCCGACCAGGAGCGACACGATGATGGTGCGGGCTTCGAGGACGACGCCGTTGTCCGGCAGGTTGGCGCCGAAAGCCTTGAAGACGGCGTCCAGGCCCGGCGCCAGCGCCATCCCCAACCCGACACCCGTAACCGCACCGGCCAGGCCGATAAGGGCGCTCTCGAATATCACTGACCACAGGACCTGGCGTCTGGACGCCCCCATGGCCCTCAGCAACCCCGTCTCGCGTGTGCGCTGCGCCACTGTCACGGAAAACGTGTTGAGGATGATAAAGCCGCCCACAAATAGCGCGATATAGGCGAACACAAGCAAAAAGGTCTTTATAAAGCCGATGCCGTTGGCAAAGTCGCTGACGCTTTTGGCCACCTGCTGGGACGAAGTTCGCACGGCCACGTCGCCGGGCAACACCGAGGCCAGACGATGGCTGAGCTGTGACGGCGTTACGCCGGTGGCGGCGGCCACGTCGATCTGGCTGTACCGGCCGGCTTCCCCGGCTATGGACTGCGCCTGAGGCAGGGTGAGGACGGCCACGCTGGCGCCGGCGAAAGAGCTGCTGCCCGCGAACCGTACCGTCCCCACCAATTTGTAGGCGCGGACCGGCCCGGCGCCGGCCACCTTGATTTCGTCACCCAGGTGAAGCCGGTTCGTATTGGCCGTCACCAGGTCGACGTCAGCTTCTCCCGGGCCCGTGGGCAAATGGCCGTGGACGGCATCCAGGACCTCGAACGGCGATGGCTCGGTGCTGGCGGCATACGAAAAACCGGCGCTGCCCAGCGCATGCCCATGCCCGTTCAGGATCGTGGCATTCGTGATGATGGCGCCGGCGGCCTGGGAGACACCGGGCACCTGCTCCACTTTTGCCAACATGGCGGCTGACAAAGGGGATATCTGGGCGGAATTACTGTCCCCCAGCGGGGCGCCGGGGGTTATGACGACCGATTCTCCTGCGTACGCCGAGCCAACCAGCTTGGAATACGAGGCATTGATGGTATCGGTGAGTATGTACGTCCCGGCCATCAACGCCACGCCGAGCGCCACAGAAATGGTGGTGAGGATGACGCGGAACTTGTGAGAGGAAAAACCGCGCAGGGAAACCCGCAACATTATCTTCCTCCCTGGATCAATTGCAGGACGGCCTCCCGCGTCCCGACTTCACCTTTATGGGCGACGCGGCCGTCGGCCAGCACCACGAGGTCGTGGGCGTAGGAGGCGGCGTGGGCGTCGTGGGTGACCATTACCACCGTCTGCTCGAGTTCGTCGACGGCCTGACGCAGCAGCGTGAGGACGTCGTCGGACGCCCTGGAGTCGAGGTTCCCGGTGGGCTCGTCGGCAAAGATGACCGCCGGCCGGCTGATCAGGGCCCGGGCCACGGCTACCCGCTGCTGCTGGCCGCCGGAGAGTTGCGCCGGGCGGTGCTTCAGCCGGTCGCCGATCCCCATCGTGCCAACGAGTTCGTCGAACCAATCCCGGTCGACGCGTTCGTGGGCCAGGGAGAGGGGGAGGAGGATGTTTTCCTCGGCGTCGAGCACGGGCAGGAGGTTGAAGGCCTGGAAGACAAACCCGATCTTGTCCCGGCGCAGCCGGGTGAGGTGGCGTTCGTCGAGCGAGCCCAGGTCGGTGCCGTCGACCACTACCGTCCCCGACGTAGGCCGGTCGAGGCCGGCCAGCACGTGTAGCAAAGTGGATTTGCCGGAGCCCGACGCGCCCATCACGGCGGCGAACCGTCCGGTGCCAAAAGCGATGTCAACTCCGTCGAGCGCCGTGACGGCGGCCTCGCCCGAACCGTAGCGCCGGCAAAGTTTGTGGGCGACGACGACGGGGGGGTAGGTGAGGGGATGTTCGGGAACGGCACCCGCGACTGATGAGCCGTACTGGGGGATAGTCATACCTGTGATCCTCACTCGCGCCACGTGGCCGCGGAATTGGGGACTACCCCGACCGGTCCCTGATAGCGGGCCTCGCTCCTCGGGGACGCCCCTGAGATAACGCCAAGGAACCGGAGAACGCCCAGTGTTGTGCGGCGGCCGGCCGCAAACCGGCCTACGCCGCCGATAGGCACGCCCGGGCCGGAGCCGGGGCTGCTGGGGCTGCTGGTGGCACCGCGGCTGGGGTGCGGTCTCGAACCGGAGGTTCTCTCAGAGGCTGGGGGGCGGGAGAGAAGCACGAAATTGTAGTTGGGGGCCATAGGAAAACGATGACCGAACGGCGCCCGGGACGGAACCCGGCCAACCCCCGTCTTGCGGGTGGGGCCAACCCCCGGCCTTCTTCGGGGGCGCATCGGATGGCCGGGACGAGGGCCGGAGGCGGCCGAGAGGCAGGTCTTTCCGATATTCAGCCCAAAAGTTCGGCTATACCGCCAGGTTCCAGGGCCTGTGTGGGCTCAGGCCCGCCGCCGGCTGAGGCGCTGCGGGCTCAGGACCAGGTGACCCGGAAAAGTTGCCGCCAATCATCGAGCAGATCGGCCCGGCCGTCGAGGACGAGGCCTTCGGTGTTACGACGGTTCCACAGCGTCCTCCGGCAGCTGGCCGGCGGACCTGAGCCTCCTCAGACCCAATGACCGCTTCGGGCGAAATATCCAATAGCCGTGGGCGAAATCAGCCGGGGGCCTATAAAGGTCGAGGGCGTGGGCCATGCCCCCATCGGCGCAAACAGTCTCCCCGGTAACGAAGCGGGCGGCGTCCGAGGCCAGGAACACGATCACGTCGGCTACGTCCTCCGGCCGCGCCCAGCGGCGGAGCGGGGTGAGGGCGTCGATGGCCTGGGGGACGCCCGGGACCTTTTTGTTGGCGGCCCACAGGGCGGTGTCCACCACACCGGGGGCCACCGAGTTGATGATCGACCCGCGCCCGTGCTCGACCATCGATGGCACAAGGGCCGCAAGAAGAAGCAGGGGCGCCCGCACGTTCACCACACCCTGGTCGTAAGCTCAGGGTTCGACGGGGCCGGGGGCCTTCAATGGCCCAAACCAGCGTGGCCTAACAGAGGAGCAGCAAGTGCAAGCAGGCCAAGGCGACGAACTGCTCAGCCGCCAGCCCAACCGGTTTGCCCAGCAGTTGTTCGACGGCCTGCCGGCCCGCTATGACCGCCTGGCGGAGGTGCTTTCATTGGGCCAGAACGGCCGCTGGCGGCGGGCGATGGTCGACGCCGTGGCCGCCGCCTCTCCGGGTTCTGTGCTCGACGTCGCTACCGGGCCGGCCGGGGTGGCATTGGAGCTGGCCGCCCGCACCCGTGCCCGGGTCACGGGGGTCGATATCACCCCCGAAATGCTGCGGGCCGGGCAGGCCAACGTCGCCCGCAGCCCTCGGGCGGGACACGTGCACCTGCTGCTCGCCCGGGCGGAGCAGCTCCCGTTTCCAGACGCCACTTTCGACGCCCTCACCTTCACTTACTTGCTGCGCTACGTCGCCACACCGGCCGAGACGCTGAAGGAACTGGTCCGGGTGGTGAGGCCGGGAGGGGTAATCGCCAACCTCGAGTTCCACGTCCCCACCGGGAAGGTGTGGTACCCGCTCTGGCTGCTGTACACCCGGGCCGTCCTGCCGGCCGCCGGCTACGTGCTGGGCGGGCGCGACTGGTTCGAGGTGGGCAAGTTCCTCGGCCCGTCCATCTCCGGCCACTACCGGCGCTACCCCGACACGTGGCACGCAGCCGCGTGGCTGGAAGCGGGCATCGAAGACGTGCACGTCCGGCTCATGAGCGTCGGTGGCGGCCTCGTCATGTGGGGACGTAAGGCTGCCTCCGAGCCCGGTCAGGTCATGGGGCCGGCGGCGAGTGTCCCGGTAGGGGCACCCCATGGCTGAGCCGGCCAGGCCTCGTCGGGGTGATGATGCCGCCGCCGCGCCCGCAGCACCGAGACCGGCCTGGTACGCCGCCTCGCCCGGGAGGTGGTGGCGCGACTGGCTGACCATCCTCCATCCGCCGTATACGGCCTGGCACCTGAGCTATGTGCTGATCGGCGCGGCTATGGCACCCAGCTTCCACCTGGAGCGGCTTGGCGCCACCCTGATCGCATTTTTCCTGGCCGTCGGGATAGGCGCCCACGGGCTCGACGAGCTCCGGGGCCGGCCGCTGAAGACGACCATTTCGTCCGGCGCGTTGGCTGTCGTATCGGCCGGGTCGATAACGGGGGCCGTCGTCATCGGCGCCTTCGGCATTGCGCGGGTGGGTTGGGGCTTGGCGGTGTTCATTGCCGTTGGTGTCGTACTGGTGGTGGCTTACAACCTGGAGCTATGGGACGGCCGCTTGCACAACGACGTGATTTTTGGCCTGGCGTGGGGCTCGTTCCCGCTCCTCACGGCCTATTACGCCCAGGCCTCGACGCTGCGCCTGGCGGCTCTGGCCGGGGCCGCCTTTGCCTACGGGCTGTCCCGGGCCCAGCGGTTCCTCAGCACGGAGGCCCGTGATGTCCGCCGGCGTGTCGTATCGGTTGATGGTGAGCGGGCCTACGCGGACGGCTCCCGCCGGCGCGTTACCCGTGAGTCCCTGCTCGGGCCACTGGAACGGAGCCTCGTAGCGCTGTCCTGGTCGACCTGTCTGCTCGGTGTAGGGCTGGTCCTGGCCCGCACGGGCCAGTAGGCCAGTAGGCGGCCGGCCCGAGCACTGAGGTATCGTCGGGCGTGGTTTCTTCAGTTATTGTGCGGGCCCCGGTCCGGGTGCTCGATGCCGGCGGTTGGACCGACACCTGGTTCGCCCGGTACGGGACCGTCTGTCATCTCGCCGTGGGCCCGGGCGCGGAGGTCGTGGCCCGGCGCCGCCCGGTGGGGAAGGACGAGGAAGCCATAGTGCAGCTGCACCTCCCGTCGTTCGCCGACGACTACCGGTTCCCCCTCGACCAGGCCCCGGGGCGCCACCCGATGCTGGAGGCAGCGCTGCGCCGGTGGGCGCCGCGGCAGTGCCAACTCGACGTCACGGTGTCCTCACCGGTGCCGCCCGGCTCCGGCCTCGGCACCTCGGCATCGGTCGTGGTCGCCCTCATCAGTGCCCTGCAGGACCTCGCCGGCGCCATTGCCCGTCCTGACCACGTGGCTCAGTGCGCCCACGAGGTCGAAACGGTCGACCTTGGGCTCCAGAGCGGCGTCCAGGACCAGGTGGCGGCGGCTTTCGGCGGGGCCAACCTGGTGACCATCGCCCCGTACCCCCGCTTCGAGGTGCGCCCGCTGGAGGTCAAGCCGGGGACGTGGGAGGAGCTGGGCCGGCGGGTGCTGACCGTCTACCTGGGCGAGCGGCACGACTCGAGCGCCATCCATACCTCGGTCATCGAAAGGCTGACGGGCAATGGCGGAGCTGGCGGCCGAGAAGCCGCCGGAGGAGCCGGTAAGGACCTTGGCGCCAACGCCAACGGCGTCACCGATAGGCTCATGGCGCCGCTGCGGGCGGCCGCTGACCGGGCCGCCGCGGCGCTCTCGCACGGCGACCTCGAGGCGTACGGCGAAGCCATGATCGGCAACACCGAAGCCCAGGCCGCCCTGCACCCTGAACTGGTCAGCCCCATGGCCCGTCAGGTCATCGACATAGCCCGCGGGCACGGGGCGGTGGGCTGGAAAGTGAACGGCGCCGGCGGTTACGGCGGCACCGTCAGCGTGCTCGGCCCCGAAGACCCCGACGAACTCCAAAACGCGTTGGGGACGGTCACCGCGCTGACCGTCCTGCAATTGCAACCGTCTCCTGAGGGCGTCCGGGTAATTGACGAGAATTAGACGCCGTCGAGGGGCGCAGGGCGTCGATAAATGCACCCAACGACGCCATTTAGCCCGGATTAACCAGTACTTTTGCCCGCCGGCTGGTTACTGGTAGCAGTTTTCCACGCACGCCGGCTAAAAGTCCCTGCCGGCGCTAGGCGCCGTGGGAAAAATGCGCCCGACAGCGCCTTTCGGGACGGTGCTAGCGCGTCCTTTTGTCCGGCAGGGCCGGTGTCGCCCGGCCGGGAGCGGGGCCTCCGGGCGCGGGAGCAGCGCCCTGCAGCTGGCCGGCCGACGTGCACAGGGTCGGGCCGTCGAGCCCGCACTGCCATTCCACCGGAGGGGGCTCCTGTTTCGTCTCCCCCGTCGGGTTGCGGATCGTCAGTACGGCGATAAGTGATCCCACCGCGCAGGCGCCGGCGGCGATCAGTACGGCGTCGTGAAAACCGGCCGAAAAGACGGCCGGGTGAAGGTAGCTCTCGCCCGTAATACCGGCCAGGCTGGGCAGGACGGCCACCGCCACCAAAGAGGCGATCCGGGCGACGTCATTGTTCACGGCGGACGCGATGCCCGAGTGCTCGCTCGGTGCGGCCCCCAGGACCGTCGCCGTGAGAGGGGCCACGGTGGCGGCCAGGCCGAAACCGAGGACTATCAAGGCCGGGAGGATCCCGGGGATGTAACCGGTCCCGATGCCCACGCGAGCCAGGAGGGCCAACCCGGCCCCGACGAACAACGGCCCCACCGACATTTGCAAGCGGGGCCCGATACGTGCCGCCAACGCCCCGGAGCGAGCAGAAAGGCCCAGCATCATCGCGGTAATAGGCAGGAGCGAGATGCCGGCCTCGAACGGGCTGAAACCCAATACCGTCTGGAGCTGGATGGGCACGAGGAACAGGGCCCCACCCAGCCCGGCGTAGACCACGAAGGTGACGGCGTTGGCCCCCGAGAACTGGGCCGACCGGAAAATCCCGAGCGGCAACAAGGGCGTTTTTCGGGTCAGTTCCACCAGGCAGAAGATAACCAGAAGGGCGGCTCCACCAATAAGAGCGGACAGAGTGGCGGCCGACCCCCACCCCAGGCTGGCGCCCTCGGTAAGGCCGTACGTGAGCCCGGCCAGGGCCAGGCTGAACAGAGCAGCCCCGGGCACATCGAGACGGCCCGTAATACTCGGGTCCTTCGACTCGGGGACGTGGCGAGCGGACACGGCCAGGACGGCAATGGCAACGGGCAGGTTGATGTAGAAGATCAGCCTCCACGACACGGCGCTGATGAGCCATCCGCCCAGGAACGGCCCCACCGCTGTAGCCACCCCGCCGAGCCCGGCCCACGCCCCGATCGCTTTGGAGCGGTCGTCGCGGACGAATGACGCCTGGAGGATGGCCAGGCTGCCCGGCGTCAGGAGAGCCGCCCCGATCCCCTGCAGCGCCCGGGCGCCGATCAGTGCCGGGGCGTCGGGGGCCAGGCCGCACAGGAGCGAAGCCAGTGCGAACCAGGCGGTGCCGATCTGGAACAGCCGCCGGCGCCCATAACGGTCACCCAGCGACCCGCCCAACAGCAAAAGGCCGGCCAAGGTGAGCGTGTAGGCATTCGATACCCACTGGAGTTCGGTGACGCCAGCGTGGAAGGCGCGCCCGATGGTCGGTAGTGCAATACCGACGACGGTGGCATCGATCCCGGCCATAGCCGAGCCGAGTACGGTGGCGGCGACCACCCAGCGGCCCCGGCTGGAGCGGTAAAGGAGAGCGGTGGACGGGGACGTGGCCACTACCACTTCAGTTTGCCCTGTACCGCTTCCGTTTACCGCCGCCGGCGGCGCTCGGTGCCGGCGCGATGGCGTGGTGACGACCCGCTACTGCGCTTGTGCTCGACAGCACCCGCGACCATGACGGACGAGGCAATTGCGGGGTGCGGTTAGTACAATCGCCGCCGTATGGCCAGGATGGGCGAAAAGAGCGGCCCGGGGCGGGGCCATGACTGACGGTGCGGCTCGGTTGGACCAGCAAGAGCGGTGGCCGGACCTGACCTTGTCGCGCTGGGAAGACACCCGGGACACACTGCAGCTGTGGGCCCAGATCGTGGGCAAGGTCCGCCTGGCGCTGGAGCCCATGATCAACCACTGGTGGCAGGTCCCCCTTTACGTCTCGGCGCGAGGGTTGACGACTTCGCTGATGCACTCGGACGTAGGCGG
>DATJUH010000347.1:0-5386 GCA_035502515.1 Acidimicrobiales bacterium | reverse complement strand
CTGCGCGCCGCTGCAATCCAGCTCACCAGCGACGATCTGGCCGAGCTCGACCGAGCGGCGTCCGAAATCCAGATCGTGGGCGACCGGTACCCAAGGGAAGTCGAACGGATGACTAACCGCTGATTGCCCGTATGCACGTGGACTGACAGCCAGCCGCAGAAGGACGCCTCATCGGTCTCGGCCTCGTGAGGCCCAAGTTGACGGCCGACTTCAGCAGTTTGCCGCTGTGAACCTGGCCAGGGCGGCGCGCGACGCGTTGGTCACCCGTTGCATGACATTGCCCGACAAGACGCTGCAGCCTGCCTGCAGGGCTTGCACCGGGAGCGCCCCGACGCGGTTGTTCAAGTCAAAAAACCGTACCCCGGGAGCCAATGCACCGGCCAGGTCTACCTCGAGCGGTTCCGCCTCTGAAGCCTCGGTCTCCCCCCAGGTGGTGGTATTGACGACAACGTCGGGGGCACGTTCGGCGCTCGGGGCCACGATGGCCTCACCAGAAAACTGGGCGGCGAGAGCCTCGGCCGAGGCCAAGGAGCGGGCAACGATGGCCAGCTCGCACCCGGGCCAAGCGCGCCGGACAGCCAGCGCTACCGAACGGGCCGACGCCCCCGCGCCGAGGACAAGGACGCGCTGCGGCTCGGCCCCTCCCAACAGGACTTCCAACGCGCTCTGGGCGGCCCACGTATTGGTGTTGAACCCCACCGTGCCAGCCGGCGTGCGGATGACGGTGTCGACCACACCTGTCGCCGTCGCGCTTGGCGCCAGCCGGTCGCAGTGCTCTCCCACCTCCCTTTTGTAGGGGCTGAGGACCACAGCGAGCTGCCACGAAGGGTCATTGATGAGCTCCGCCGGTGAACCTAGCGCGGTAGCGGAGGCGACCCGGCAACCGAGCGTCCCTAGAGCTTCAGCGAGCAACGGCCCGTGGACCGCCTTGGCCGCTGTCGTCCCGATCCCAGCCACCGACACCGTCGTCGCCTTGGTCCCAAGCGCCGCGACGCGGGCTTGCTTGGGGCCGCTTGGCGCGGCCCCAGCAACTGCCAGGAACCCGAGCGGCTGGGCCTCAGCGCGCAGGAAACGGTCAGCGCCACCACCGAAGAGCGCCCTCGGCAATTACGTCGCGCCCAAGTAGGTGGAACGCTGCCGGGCGGCGGTGACGAACCGGCCTGTCGGCTCGCCCAGGACTTGGCCATCCTTGGCCACGGGCACCCCACGTAGGTAGGTGGCCCGTACGGCACCTGTGGTCGGCCAGCCGTCATAGGGGCTGACCGGGTGGCGCGAGTGCAAGCGAGCGTCCTCAATGCGTGACTCGACTGCCGGGTCGACGAGGTTGAAATCGGCGTCGGCCCCGACACCTAGGTGGCCTTTGCGGTCGCCGAACCCCCAAATTTGCGCCGGTCGCCACGCACCGACGCGCACGAGCTGTGAAAAGCTGAGACGGCCTTTGGCCACCTGCGTGAGCATGAGCGGAAGCATGGTCTCGACGCCGATGAAACCTCCGGGCGCCTCCCAGACGTCGGCGCGCCACTGCTCCTCAAGAGTATGAGGGGCGTGGTCAGTGGCCAGCACGTCGACCCGGCCACGGCTCAGGCCCTGCCACAAGGCAGCGACGTCGGACGCCGGCCGGATCGGCGGGTTCAGCTTGATCAGGTTGCCGAAGCGGGCGTAGGCGCTGTCGTCAAGGAGCAGATGGGCGACGAGCACCTCGCAGGTGACGTCCTGGCCCCGGCGCCGGGCGGCGGTCACCAGGTCCAGCCCCGCTGCGGTAGACAGGTGGTGGATATGGAGCCGGGCCCCGGCACCACGAGCGAGCGTGACCACCCGAGCGATGGCCTCCTCCTCTACGAAAGACGGGCGTGACTCGAGGTGTGCGATCGGGTCGGTCCGGCCCGAGGCCTTCAATTCCGAAGCGAGGAGTCGCAGGACCTTGTCGTTTTCCGCGTGGGCGCCGACGACGAGGCCGGCGTCGCGTGCCCGCCTCAGCCCGGTGAAAATAGCGGCGTCGTCGGGGCAATGGTTGTCGCCCGTCGTTTGGCCCATGAACAGTTTGAGCCCGAGGGCCCCGAGGCGTGCGAGGTCGGCCACCTCACCGGCGTTGTCTTGGCCGAGCATGCCATAAAGGCCGAAGTCCACGTGCGCCTTCCCCGAAACCGCCGCGAGCTTCGCCGAAAAAATCTCCGCGGTCGCCACCGGGGGCACGGTGTTAGGCATGTCGATGACCGTAGTCACCCCACCTGCGGCGGCGGCCCGGGTCCCCGAATAGAAGTCCTCCTTCTCGGTCATCCCCGGTTCGCGCAAGTGGACGTGGGCGTCGACCATGCCGGGCATGACGACGAGGCCAGAAGCGTCGACCTCCTCGGCGCCGCTGGTCAGGCTTTTGCCCACCTTGGCCACGCGGCCCTCCCGGATCCCAAGGTCCACCCGCCTGGAGCCGTCATGGGAGACGACCAGGCCGCGCCGCACCACTAGGTCGAAGGGCATCAGCCGGCGATCGCCATGGGCGACCCCGCCGGGAGCTGGAGCGCCTTCACCTCGCAGTACTCGAGGAAGCCGAAGATCCCGCCCTCCCGGCCGATGCCGGACTTCCTGAACCCGCCGAAGGGCGCGAAACCATTGAAAACGCCGGAGTTTATTTGCACCTGGCCAGTACGCAGCCGGCGGGCCACGCGCACTGCCTCTTCGTCCGAAGAGGCCCAAACCGCGCCAGAGAGGCCGTA
The DNA here is from genome assembly GCA_035502515.1 of Acidimicrobiales bacterium. Lineage (GTDB taxonomy): Bacteria > Actinomycetota > Acidimicrobiia > Acidimicrobiales > Palsa-688 > Fen-671. Next base: position 2,675 of record DATJUH010000347.1, on the reverse strand, counting down.
ATCGGTACCGTTGGCGATCCTGACGGCGTCGTCCTCGTCCCGGTAGCCAAGCACCGAGAGCACCGGCCCAAAGATCTCGTGCTGGGCTATCGTCATGTCCGGTCTTACGTCGCTGAACACTGTTGGCCGCACGAAGTAGCCCCGCTCCACGCCATCGGGACGCTCGGGGCCTCCGCAGACCAGCGTGGCGCCCTGCGTGATCCCGGACCGGATGAAGCCGAGGACCCGCTCGTATTGTTTGGCGTTGACAACGGGCCCCAGCGTCGAGGAGGGCGCCGTGGGTGGCCCGGGTACGTAACCGGAGGCGGCCTTGGCGGCAATCTCAGCCGCTTCGTCAAGGCGCTCAGCCGGCACGAGCAACCGCGTCTGAGCACCGCAGACCTGGCCGTTGTTCATGTAGCAGTTCCACAGCGTGCCTGCTACGGCTTGTTCGAACGGGGCGCCAGGAAGGACTATAGCAGCCGATTTCCCGCCCAGCTCGAGGACCGGACGGGTGATATTTGGTGCCAGCGACTTGAGTATCTCCTGTCCCGTCCGCACCGAGCCGGTGAAGGTGAGCACGTCGATACCAGGGTGGGCCGCCAGCGGCGCGCCGGCGGCAGGACCGGAGCCCATGACGACGTTGAACACGCCTGGGGGCAGGCCGAGCTGGTGTACGAGCTCGGTAAGCCGGTAGACGCTGAACGGGGCTACTTCCGAAGGCTTGGCCACTACGGTGCAGCCCGCCAACAGGGCGGGCACGACTTTGGTGAAGAAGCCGTACGGGTAGTTCCAGGGGCTGATGCTGCCCACTACACCGGCGGGCTCACGCACGACCAATGACTGGCGGATCTGCTGAGGTCCGGGCACCTGGTCCGCCAGGCCGAGCAGGCCAGCGATCCCGGCCGCCAGGCGACCGACATGCACGTCACGGGCCCAGGCCAGGGTGGCACCGACCTCGGCCACGATGAGGTCGACGAGCTCGTCGGCCGCCGGTTCGATGAGCTCGGGCAGCCCGGCCATAGCCTGCGCGCGTTGGTAGACCGACCTTGACGACCAGTCGTCGAAAGCAGCACGAGCGGCGCCCACGGCGGCATCTACGTCCGCGGACGACCCGCCCGGGACCTCGCCAATGAGCTCTTCGGTCGCCGGGTTGACCACCGGGCACCAATCGCTGGACGCGCTTCTGACAAAGGCGCCACCGATGTAGACCTCGTCACGTCGCCCCAGACCGGACCGGCCGGAGGCTGGAGCTCCCACCGGCGTCGTCGCGTCAGCTCCGAGGCTTGTCATACGCCCATCCTTTCTGGTGCCAGCGGTGTCATCCCCGGTTACCCACGGACAGCTGGTCGACTTGGTACCCTCGGCGCCCCGCCAGAGCGGTGGCCACTTCGACCAGGGCGTAGGCGACGAGGCTCAGCACCACGGCGGTGATGCAAGCGGCAATGAGCAGTTTGACCTCCTGGTCGGCGTTGGCCGTGATCATGAGCGAACCGATGCCAGGAAAGCCATCGAGCCACTCGGCCAACATCGAGCCAAGCACGGCCAACGGCGCGGTGGTCTTCAGCCCTTGGAGGATGCTCGCCATCGCCCCGGGCAAGAGCGTGACCCGGAGCCGCCGGCGCAGGGGCGTGTCGTACAGCTGGGAAAGTTCGTTCACCTCGGGCGGGACGGAGTCGAAACCCTGGGTCACGGCCACCAGCAACGAGAACACGGTTATGACCATCACGCACAGCACCGAGGTCCCGAGGCCCCGGCCGCTGACCAGGGTCACGATGGGGGCGACCCCGATAATCGGCAGCGTCCTTATGAGCAACGCGTACGTGAGTATGGCGTGCTCGGCGACCGGCCAACGGACGATGGTGAGGGCCAGGGCGATGGCTAGTACGACGGCGCCGGCGAGCCCGAGGACGGCGCCCTCGAGGGTCACGGCCGAACGCTGGATGAGCAGCGGCAGGTTGTCGAAGGCGGCCTGCGCCGATTGCACCGGCGTGGGCAGTACGTACCAAGGCGTACGGGTCACCCAGATATAGACCTGCCAGGCCACCACCAGGCAGGCGAGCACGACGACGATGTCGGCGCTGCCCCGGGAGCGCTTCATCGGGCCCGGCGCCGTAACGGCGTCATTATCAACGTGGCTATCGCCAAAAGGCCCAGTGAGCCTACGGCAGCCAGCACGATGGTGGCCCACAGGAGCGGCGGCTCGTAGCTGAACAAGGCGTTGGTCATGACTTCGCCCAGCCCAAAAGACGTCGAGGCCCCCGACCATTCGGCGACGATGGAACCAACGAAGCAGTATGGGATCATGGCCCGGATACCGATGTCGAGCACGGGGACGGTCTGCCAAAAGCCGACATAGCGCCACCAGCGCAGCCGGGATGTCCCGTAGACGGCCCCCAGCCCGTCACGGCCCCGTTCGCCGACCCGGGCCATGCCGCTCAACATCGCGGCCACGGGGACGAGGCCAGCCAGCACGCACACGGTGGCCACCAGCGGGCGCCCTCGCGGCACGACTAGCGACAGGATCGGCGTGAGGATTATGAGCGGCAGGGTCCCCATGACGACCGATAACGCCGCCAACGCCTGGGTGGCCCGGGGGACCAGGGCGACCACTACAGCGCCGGCGGCCGTGATGGCCAAGAGCACGCCGACGCCTATGAGGGTGGCGATAAGGGTGGGCTGCGCGTTCAGCCAGA
>DATJUH010000346.1:0-32927 GCA_035502515.1 Acidimicrobiales bacterium | reverse complement strand
CTATTCAGGCGAGCAGATAGTGGACGAGGGCGCGATATGCGAAGCCGGAGGGGCGAGGAGGAGGGCTACTCCGGCCGAAGCTGGGATCTGGGGAGCGAAACTGTCGTCTGAGCACACTTTTGCGCCCCAGATCGACGAGGGAACGCTCAACCTCGACATCGACATCGACATCATGGAGCGCGTGCCGGCCGCCGGCCCCGCCGCCCCGGAAAGATCCGGGCCCCGGGGGGGGAATCGACCCGGAATTTCTCCAAATTACGGGTGGTATTCCGGGTTTTCCCTGGTCAATAACGCCGAACCGGTTCACAATCAAGACTCGTCCCACGCCGGACCAACCGCAGTGGCGGCGGCTTTGGCCCACTACCCGGAGGAGAGCTAGATGCGTTCGATTATCAGACGAGATGGCTGTCGCCCGTTTCGTTCCTTGCCCTGGCGGAGGCGGGCCAACCTGGACCCGTCTCCGCCTTCGCTGGCGCCGGCCGGCGGCCGCAGGCGGTTCTGGCGCGTCCCCCTTGCCGTCCTTGTCACCCTGGGAGTACTGGCCAACGGGCTGGCACTGACCGCCGGCGTGGCGGCCGCCGACAGCGGTTCGAGCTACCCCCCGCCCGACCTGTTCAACATGTCGGCTCTGGAGCTCCCGGCCACGCTTCCTTCTTCGGGCGACTACTACGCCGGCGGCGTCTACTCGGCCACGCCGGCCCAGATCACCTCTCTCCAGGACCTGGAGCAGCAAGCGGTGGCCAATACCATCTCCGACCATGCCCTGGCCGCCACCGATACCGAAGCGGTCGAGAGCTGGGCCCGGTCCGACGCCGACGCCGAACTGTGGGCGCTATTGGTGCAGGCCATCCAGGCCGTGCAGGCAGGCGCGGCCACCACCGTCCAGCAGAACGCGGTCGCCTGGCTCGGGTCCGTTGTGCAGCGCCAGGGGGTGCTCTCCGCCCAGGCTGCCGGCCTGGAGTACACCAAGTGGGCCGGGCTCGGCATCGCTGCCTACCAGGACCTGATCGCCAGCAAGCCGAGCGAGAGCGCCCTGCAGTCGTTCCTGTCGGTCACACCGGAGCCGTACACCGACGGGGGGTCTGATTCGGACCCCTCGGCCAGCGCCGACGGCGGCTACTGCGTCTACCAGTCCCCTTCGCCGTACCAGAGCGACTACACCGCCAACATCTACGACGGCGGCGCCGGCACCCCGGAAACGTGCTTCACGCCGTGCACGGCCCTCTTCGGCTGCCCCCCCGTCACGCCTACCTACGACCAGTTCACCGAGTGGGGCGCGGCTGACGTCAACGAGCAGCTGTTCAATAACGCCGCTTTTGCCACCGACATCGACTCGATAGCCGTCAGCGGCTCCCTGGACGGGCTGGCCACGGTGGGCTCCGTAGCGGCCGGTTTGGGTACGGGCTTCGCCCTCGGGACGAGCGGGACATTGGCCGGATCGCCGTTCCAGACCTCCGTCTTCCCCTACGCCAACCGCCCGTACGTACAGACCAGCGCCAACAAACCGCAGTCCACCGAAACGGCGGAGGAGGAGGATACCGCAGATGTGGCCGACGCCGAAGAGGCAGGCGAAGATACAGCCGAAGCGGTGGAGACGGCCGCAGAAGGCGCCCTCGATGCAGTGGACGCCACCGCCGGCGCGGTAGCGGCCAGCGGCGTCGGGATAATCGTGGCCGCCGTCATCTTTGCCATCACTACGGCGGTGCAGGAAGGGCTGTCCGTGTTCAGCGCCGCAGACCTGCCCGGCCAGCTGGCGCAGTACATCGCCAACGCGCCGACCGCGACCTACAACCTCGGGTCGGACCTTTCCAACAGCAGCGAGGCGCAAGGCCTGTACTCGCTCTTCGTTGGCGCGACGGAGCCCGACCCCACGTTCACGAGCTGCAACAACAACCCCGGGGGTCTCGTCATCGGGAGCCTCGATGCGACGCCGGCGGCGACGGCACCGTGCCTCAACCCGACGCCCGTGCCGGCGCAGGAAAGCTACGACCCGCAATGGGCCGTAACGCCCCAGGGCTCCGCAACATCGACCACGGAGCCGACGATTTCTCTAACCGACGCGGCCAGCCAGCAGACTTCGACCATTTACCTCGACGGCAACTGGTTCGTGAGCACCGGGACGGTCAACGGGACGTCGGCCTCCGTCCAAAGCCTGCGGCTCCAGTACACGGATTGGAACGGCAACGAGGACACGGCCTGGCTGTTCGACAACGCCAGCCCGCCCGAGTTCCTGGTCGTCAACGACGGCGACCTGGGGAGCAGTTTCGACCCCAGCACATGCCTGGCCAGCGGGACCTGCTGGCTCACCCAGAGCATCGATTACGTGGGGGGTGACGGCAACAACTATTCGGCATCGGTGACCCCCGGCGGGGCCGAAGCACCTCCGGTGCCGGCCAGCCCCACGTCCCCGAGCAGCCTGTGCAGCAACGACGGCAACGCCCTCGGCTGTGTCACCCCCAGCCCCACGAGCACGACTGTTGCGGCGGCGCCCGCCGAACCCGGCATAAACCAGCCCGTCACCCTCACCGCCTCGCTGGACGCCCCCATAGGGCCATGGGCACGGTCGACTTCACCGAGGGCTCCACGGAGCTGTGCTCCGACGTCCCGCTACAGCAAGTCGACACCGTCACTGACCTTCCCGGTGGGATCGAGGAGATTTCCATCGGGATGGCGGCGACCTGCACCACCAGTTTCGCCACTGAGGGCGCCCAGTACGTTTTCGCCACCTACAGCGGCGATATTCAGGGGGACGAGCCCTCGCAGGGAGAGCTCACGCTCGACGTGAGCAACGAGGCCGCCACCTCGACGTCGGTGACGGCAGGCACGCCGGCACCCGTGGTGGGCCAGCCGGCCGATTACACGGCTACGGTGTCCGACTACCCCGGCGGCCCGGCCCCCGGCGGGACGGTGACGTTTACGAGCGGCAGCGCCACGTTGTGCTCCGGGGCCCCGGTCTCGGCTGACGGCACCGCCGTCTGCACCTGGGCCTTCCCGGCCTCCGGCAACGAGACCGTCACCGCCACCTACTCCGGTGACGCCAACACGACGGGTTCTTCGGGCCAGACCAGTGTGAGCGTGGGACCAGCGCCCACGACTACGCAATTGCAACTCGTGTCGCCGTCCAACTTCCCGGGCCAGGTGTTCACTTACCAGGCCACAGTTATGCCGCAGACGCCGGCCGGCCCGGCGCCCACCGGGACGGTCACCTTCACCAACGGCAGCACCACAGTGTGTTCCGGCGTGGCCTTGTCCACGACAGCGCCGTTTACGGCTAACTGCGCGCCGACGTATAACGCGGCGGGCGACGAGACGCTCACCGCCACCTACTCCGGCGACACGAACTACGTCGGGTCGTCGGCCCAAAGAACGGTGAACGTGATCCCGGCCGAGAGCGGCACTTCCTTGGCCGCTTCCACCTCGGCGCCCGTGGTGGGCCAGCCCGTCACCTATATCGCCACGGTCAGCTCCAACGCCCCCGGCGACTCCAATCTGCCTGCGCCCACCGGCACGGTGACGTTCACAAATGGGACCACCACGGTGTGCTCCGGCGTCGCCCTTTCCCCCAATGGCACGGCCACGTGCACCCAGACCTACGACGGCCCCGGGCCGGAGATGATGACGGCCGACTACTCGGGCGACGACGCCACCCTGGCGTCGATGGGGCAAGCAGGGGTCTCGGTGTCGAAAGCGTCTAGCAGCACCTCGGTGGTCGCCTCCGTGGCGGCGCCGGTCGTGGGCCAGCCGGTGACCTATACGGCGGCGGTGTCGGTATCGGCGCCGGACTCCGGCGGGCCGGCGCCCACCGGTACCGTTACCTTCACGAACGGGGCGGCCACTCTGTGCTCCGGGCTGGTCCTCACGGCCACCGCCAGCGCCACCTGCACTCAGACTTACGCGACACCGGGGGTACAAACGGTGACGGCCACCTACTCGGGCGACAGAGCCACGCTTTCGTCTTCGGGCCAGGCTGCGGCCGCCGTCGCCCAGGCCTCGACCACCACCTCATTGACGGCCACGGCCACGGCGGTGGTAGGGCAACCGGTGACCTATACCGCGTCTGTGGTGCTGGACGCGCCCGACACCGCGGGGCCGGCCCCGACGGGGGCGGTCGACTTCAGCAACGGCACCACGACGGTGTGCGCGAACGTCCCCCTGTCATCAGACGGGACGGCCAGTTGTACCCAGAGCTACCGCCTTCCCGGCGCCGAGGTATTGACGGCGAACTACTCGGGCGACCGCGCCAACCTGGGCTCTTCAGCACAGGCGACCGTCGAGGTGAGCCCGGCATCGACAACCACTTCACTGTCTGCATCGACGACGGGCCCGGTGGTGGGCCAAACCGTGACCTACACAGCCACCGTCACGGTGGAGGCGGCAGACACCAATGGGCCCGCCCCAACCGGGACAGTGAGCTTCACCGACGGCAGCACCGCCATCTGCCCGGACGTCCCGCTTTCGTCCTCCGGTACTGCTACCTGTTCCGAGACCTACATGTCCACGGGCCCGGAGACCCTCACCGCCACCTATTCGGGCGACGGCGCCAACCTCGGCTCCTCCGACCCGGGGGCCGTGACCGTGGGCCAGGCTGCCACCTCCACCAGCTTGTCGGCCTCGCCCCCTTCGGCCAGCTTCGGCCAGGCCGTCACCCTGACCGCGCAGGTGTCGCCGTCGGCACCTTCGACAGCCGGGCCGGTCCCATCGGGCACAGTCAGCTTCGCCCTCGACGGGCAGGCCGTGGCGGGCCCGGTCTCCTTGACCGGCGGCCAGGCCGTGAGCCCGCCCATCACCAACCTTGCCCCCGGCACCCACCAGGTGAGCGCCACTTACTCAGGCGACGCCAACTACACCGGCTCGGAGGGAAGCCTGTCCGAGACGGTCACCTGCTCGCAGACGATCACCACCGGCACCAGCGGCCCCCTGACCGTCAGCAACAGCACCTGCGTGGAGGGAGGGAGCTTGTCCGGCCCGGTCACCATCGGTTCGGGCGGCGCCCTCGCCTTAGTGGGGGCCTCGGTCAAAGGTCCCATCACTGGAATGGGGGCGGCCAGCGTGCTCATGTGCGGTACCAGTGTCAAGGGGCCGGTCACGTTGACCGACTCCACCGGGCCGGTTGAACTGGGCGGAGCGCCAGCCTCGTCCTGCGCGCCGGACAAGTTCAACGGGCCGCTCACCGTCTTCGGGTCCCAGTCGGCCACCTCCGTAGACGACAGCACTTTCGTAGGCCCGTTGGCCTTGACCAGCAACAGCGGGCCTGTCAGCCTGGCCGGCGACAACATCTCCGGCCCGGTCGATGTCAGTTCGGACACTGCCGGGGTGACCGTCACCGACAACACCGTCACCGGGCCGCTCAGTGTTATGTACGACAACGGGGCGACATTGGTCGACTCCAACTCGGTGAGTGGAGTGGCAGTGGTGTCGGGCAATAGTTCCGCTTCGGCCGCCACCGTCTCGGGCAACACTGTGGGCGGCGCCCTCGATTGCTCCGGCAATACCCCGGCCCCCACCGATGCCGGCACGGCCAATCAGGTTGCCGGTGGGGGCGAAGGCCAGTGCACCGGGCTCGTCTGACCTAGCCGCCTGGACCACCACACCGGTCAGGCCGGCGTTCCGCCCCCCAGCCATCCTCAGCACGAGGACCGGACAGGGGTGAGAGCGCCGGTGGGCCGGTGGGCCGGCCGCTCCGGGGCAGATTACGGGCGTCGCCTGGCGAGCAGGAGGACCTCGACGGCCCCTCGTGAACCGAGCACCGGCGACGCGGCTTGGCCGGCCGGGGCCCATCCGGCATCACGAAGCGCCCGGCTGGCCTTCGTCACGGCCGCCGACACCTGGTCGGGAGCCGCCGCCAGTTGTCCGCTCTGAAGCTCGAAGGTGGGCTTGACGAGGGCGATCAAATGAGCTTCGGGCACCAGGTCCAGGTCGTCGAGCTGGGGTACGGCGGCCGTGAGGGACAGGTAGGACAGGTCAATGACCACTATGTCGACCGGTTCCGGGACGAGGGTCTGGTCCAGCCGGGCCAGGTTGGTGTGCTCGAGGTTCACTACCCGGGGGTCCGTCCGCAACCAGCCTCGCAGCTGGCCGACGCCGGCGTCGACGGCATAGACGCGGGTGGCGCCGGCGTCGAGCAACGCCTGGGTAAAGCCGCCGGCGGCGGCGCCGACGTCCACCGCCACCGTGCCCGAAAGCTCAAGGCCAAAAGCAGCAATGGCGTGAGCCAGTTTCAACGTGCCTTTCAGCGGTTTGGGCCGGAGCACCTTTATGGCCGCGCCCGCCCGTACGAAGGCATTGACGTTGAAGACGGGCGCCCCGTCCACCAGGACGTAGCCCCGTGCCACCAGATCTTCCGGGTTACCGTCAGGGTATAGCCGGCCGACCAAGGGGACCAGAGCCACCAGGGGAGGGCGTTTCTTTTTCGGCATAACGGGCCGCCCGGCTAAGACGCGTCTGTGGCCGAGATGGCCCAGGCCCGGCCCTGGCGCTGTCCGTTCCGGGCCTCGACAGCCAGCCGCAACGCCCATCCGGTTACCGGCTCTCCGCTCCCCCAGGCATACCAACGCAAATCGCCGAGCACCGTCGCCAGGTCGTCGGGCGGTGGAGGCCACGTGTCAATTAGGTCGCCGAGCGCCCCGACCACCCACCAGGCGCCGAAGCGGCCCGGCGCTGCCCCTCTTCTCCGTCCATGGGCACCGCCGTCCGCTGCCGCCCAGGCCATGGCGGCCAGTGCTTGGCCTGGGGCCAGTTCTACGATCTCAGTCAGGCGGGCGCCGAGGCCGGAAACGGCGTCAAATGCCGTACCCCGCACCGACACCGCCTCAGCCCGCCCGTTCGATTCGGCCGTCCAGGCGCTGACGAGGTCTTCCAACGCAGTGGTGACGTCATCGGTCTCCGCCCGTCCCGACGTCCGGCCGTTGCCCGCCGCCAGGACCTCATCCTCCCGGCCGGCAGAACCCGCTTTCAGCCGTCCTCCGGGCCCGGACCTGCTGGGCTGAAGCGCCGGCAGTTTGGGCGGCGGCGCCTCCATCCGGTCCGGGCGGTATTCAGCCAGCGCGTAGGCCGGCTCCCACCCTTCCAGCCGCAAAGGCATGTCAAGCACCTCGGGCAGCCGGGCGGCCACCGCATCGCCGGCCAGGTCCTCGCCCCGCGTCACTCTTTCATGAGCCGCCATTGCCGCCTGAGGCGTGGGGTGAAGGTGGGGAGAGAGCTCCGACCAGGTGTGGGTGGATGCGGCCACCTCTGGCAACGGGCCAAAGGCAAAACGCCCGGTGCCCAGTTCGAGCATCGCCGCCGCCCACTCACCGGGACCTTCCAGGCAGAGCCGGTACTCGATGTAAGCGGCCACCCCCCACAACTGCTTGCCGCGCTGGAGGGCCAGCTGGCATCTCTCCCGGAGAGCGGCCAGTTCCTCCCATTGCCTGGCCACCACCAGCTCGTTCACATAGATAGTCAGGGCGTCGACGTCGCCCCGCTCGACCAGCTCGCTCGACTGCGACGACAGCCCTCTCGCCTCTGATGGCCCCATATACAGGGCTACAAGTTACGCCGGTCGTGGAGCAGTGCGGCCAGCTCCCGGTGGGCGCCTAAACCTTCCCCGTGTCGCGACGGTAGGCCCGCACGGCCAGCACTGTGAACGCCGTTGTCCAGACCACGAGTACGATCCACCCTTCGAGGGGCCACACCTGGTGGGTGTACCCGGCCTTCCCCGCTTGCACCAGCCAGTAAGAGGGCAGCAGCTTCGTCACGTCGTAAAGCGTGCCCGACGTGCTGAGCGGGAACCAGGCCCCGCCGAGCAGGGCGAATATGCTGCTTATGACCCCGAGCGCTGGGCCCAGGGTGTCAGGCTTGACCGCATGGCCTAAAAAGACGCCGAGGGCAGCGAAAGGCGGCAGGCCGACCAGCACGAGCGCCGTCATGAGGAGCCAACCTCCGGCGGTCAAGTGCACCGGGACCGTAACCGAACCGATGTACAGCACGACGATGGTCGTACAGGCCAGGACATAACCCGTCGCCACCTTGGTCGCAATATAAGCGCCGACCGGTAACGGCGTTATGCGCAGTTGGCGCGTCCAGCCGACCGAGCGCTCGAAGGAGATAATGCCTCCGCCGGCGGAAACCGCGTTCATCGTGCCCCACGCCATCATCCCGGTCAGGTAGTAAACGGGGAACGGTATCCCCTCGAGTTTCACGTCCTTGTTGGAGTTGGCTATGAAGAGGAAAAGGAGGAGGGGGAACCCGATGGTGAAAATCAGGAAGCGGCGGTTCCGGTAGAGCCGCCTCATGTCGTAACGAGCGTAAGTAATGGCCGTCATTGCGCCGCCTCGAGTTCTTCTTCGCCCGTCAGCTCGATGAAAGCCTCCTCCAGGCTCCCCCCGTGGACCTCTACGTCACGGGCATCACTGAACCGGCCCAACAAGGCCCGCAACGCAGAGTCGGAGTCCGAACAACGCAAAATGATGCCGTCGCCATGGACCTCTGCCACCGAGACACCGGGCAATGAGCCAAGGACGGCCAGGTCGCTTCCTGGAAGAGTGGCCCTGATGGTACGAGCACCGACGTTGGCCTTTATCTCGGTGGGCGTCCCATCGGCGACCACCTTGCCCCGGGCCATGAGCACGACCCGGTCGGCGAAGGCGTCCGCTTCCTCCAGGTAATGAGTGGCGAACAGTACCGTCTTCCCGCTGGCCGCTACTCCCCGCATCGAAGCCCAGAAGGCCCGCCGTCCTTCGACGTCCAGCGCTGCCGTCGGCTCGTCGAGCACCAGGAGCTCCGGGTCACCCACCAGGCCGATGGCGGAGCGCACCCGCTGGACCTGACCCCCGGAGAGGTTGTTCGTCAAGCGGTTGGCTATCTCGTCGATGCCCGCCATCTCGAGGGCCTTGTCGACGTCGAGCGGTTTCGGGTAGAGGGCGGCCACCATGGCCACCAGTTCGCGCACCTTCATGTCCCTTACCAGGGAGCCGACCTGCAGCATCCCCCCCACCAGCCCCTCCTGCACCGCTCGGGCAGGAGAGCGGCCGAACACCGATATGCTCCCGCTGTCGGGCGGCTGCAGACCGAGGAGCACGTCGATTGTCGTGGTCTTACCGGCACCGTTCGGCCCGAGGAGGGCGACGGTCTCGCCCCGGGCGATGGAAATGTCCACCCCCTGCACGGCTTTCACCGACCCGAACGACTTCCTGAGCCCGGTGATGACAATACATTCGTTGGCCGGTTTTTCGATGACCGCGTCAGGAAATACTTGTGCTGCACCCACCACCGAAGTGACGGTAGCCGGTCCGGGCCAGGCGCTCAAGCGTGTAGCTCCGACGCGGGCTGGCCACACCCCGGCAAAGTTCGGATTCCGCAAATGACCTTGCGCCGCGCCTCGTCCCAGGCGAGGCTAGGTTTCGTGGCCCAACGAGCTCAGGCCGTGCGCGGCATGCGCGACATCGGCCCTCCCGATGCCGAGCTGCGACGTCGGGTTACGGCCCGCATCCTCGACGTGTACGCTCGTTACGGCTACGAAGCTATCGAAACGCCCGCCCTCGAAGACCTGGAAGTGCTGGTGGGGAGCGGCGGGGGCGAAAACGAAAAGCTCATCTTCAAGGTCCTGAAGCGGGGCGCCCGGCTGGAAGAGGAGCTCCAGGCCGGCGGGGAACTGGCGGACATGGGCCTGCGCTTCGACCTGACTGTGCCGCTGGCCCGTTTCGTAGCCAACCACTTGAACGACCTCCCGATGCCGTTCAAGGCGGCCCACATCGCTCCCGTTTGGCGGGCCGAGAGGCCACAGCGAGGGAGGTACCGGGAGTTCACGCAGTGCGACATAGATATCGTCGGTGAGGCCGGCATTGCCGCCGAAATAGAACTTTGCAGTGCCACCATCGAAGCCCTGGAAAGCGTCGGGATAAAGGGAGGTACGGTCCGGCTGAACGACCGGCGCCTCCTGCGGGCGACTGTCGAACACTACCTCGGCCAGTTGGACCGTCCCGACGAGGTCTACATCGCCCTCGACAAGCTGGACCGGTCCGACCCCGCCGAGGTGGCGGCCGAGCTCACCCGGGCCGGCCACGCCGCCGGCGCCGTCGGCGAGTTGCTCGAACGGCTCGCCGTGGCCGAAATAACGGCCGAAGGCGAGGCCGAAAACGCCCTCCGGGAAACGCTCGCCGCGCTGCGGTCACAGGGCGTGCCCGCTCGTTTCGACCCGAACCTGGTGAGGGGGTTGGGTTATTACACCGGGCAGATCTTCGAGATCTCCCATCCCGACGTCTCCTACTCGCTCGGCGGCGGTGGGCGCTACGACGGTATGACGGCCCGTTTTGGGGCTCCGGCTCTGCCTATGTGCGGTTTTTCCATCGGTTTCGAACGCATTTGCGACATGGTCGACAGAGAGCTGTTCATGCCTGAGCAGGCCAAAGTGGCCGTAACGTGCGCTACGGAAGAAGACCTGCTGCGTGGCCTGGCCGCGGCCCGGAACCGTAGGCAAGACGACCCCCTGCTGGTGGTAAACGTCGTCCGGCGGGCGCGCAACGCCCGCAAACAACAAGAGGATTTGCGAAAGCTCGGTTACACGGAAATAGTGGACGGCGCTGTCTTCGAACCCTGAGGGTTGTCGGAAGCGGCGGCGAGGGCCGGCACTCCGGGGTCACGGTTTTCCAGGGTCCCCCGGCATTTTCCGGCTTCCCGCCACGACTTTTGCGCGCCAGATGCTCTTATCGTTACCCTAGCGCGCAAAGGTTTCGCCCAAAAAGGGCGTGGGAGCAAGGAGATGGCCCGCCGAGCCGCCGCGGCAGGCGCGCCGGCCCGCCGGCACGGCCACACCGCCCACCGGGCACCCCCGGCGTCAAGGCGCCAAACGACTAGTAGTACTGCTGCCAGTTGGCCACCGAGGCGTGGTACTTGCCCGCCGGCCCTTTCCCGAAAAGGCGCAATATGTTGCCCGTCACTGACTGCACGACGCCGGCCGGGCAGGCCGGCAGCGGCCCCGTGCACGCCGACAGGGCCGGGATCCAACCGATCGTGCCCGTGGCCAGTACCCCTCCCCCGCTGCCGGGCCACGTGTAGTAGGTCATATCGGCGTACATGAGGTGGCCGACCTCGGGCTGCACGGGCGAGTGGGACAGGACTTCCACGTTGGGCGGGTCGGGCTGACTGGTGTCGTAGGCGTCGTAGTCACCGGCCTCGACGCCCTTCAACTGGGTGCCGTCGGTGACCCCGGTGCCGGCGAAAGGCCAGGCGTTGGCGTCGGTCACGACCATCGGGTCGTCGAGCCCGTAGCCCTGGTAGGTGTCCCCCACCACCTGGCTCGGCGGGTCGTCGTCAGGTGGCTGCGCCCAGGTGTTGCCCGTGGCGTTCAGGGGGTCGGTGCCATAAATGGGGTCGGCCGTCGGGTCCCGGTAGTCGACTTCTTCACGGTCGCGGCCCAACGGGCTGGGCTCGAGACGCACGTGGCGCAAAACGGGTGACGCCCCGAAGTAGACGACGTTCACGCCGGCGGCGCGGGCGGCGATGACGCCATTGCGTTCCCTCAGGGTCCATGACTCGTCATGGCCCAGGGTGAGCAGCGCCTTGTGGTTCTCGAGCAGGTACGGGAACTGGGCAAACGTGACGTCCGTCCAGTAGGTGACGTCCAGGCCGTGCTCTTCTGCCCAGTAGACGAGCGGGAACTCGAGAGCCATGAAGTCGGCCGCCCCGTTGCCGTTGGCGTAGGGCCGGTCGAAGGACTCCACCAGCGCCCGGTTGGCGTACTGAGGCGTCTGGCCTACCGGGGCGCCGCCGTACATGTCGTAACCGCCCCAGTTGTTCCAGCCCTGCCAGGTAAGGACGCTGTTTTGGACCACGTAGGCGGCGTGGCTGGAGGGGTCCCAAACCGTAAGCGGTATATAGCTTTGTTGGCCCGGGTCGGCGACGAGCTTGAACAGGTAGTCGCCCTGGACGAACTGCGGGCCGATCGTAAGGGTTATGGACGGCGCCCAATTGTCACAGGCCACCATGTTGGTGCCCGGCGTGAGGGTGCAGGTGGGCTGGACGACCCCTTTCAGCTCGCCCGATCCCCAGACCAGACGACCGCCTTTTCCCCCGTAATAACCCATGCGGTAGGCGCTGATGTGGTAGCGGGCAGCCCGGGTAGTCACGTACAGCCTGACTCTTCCGCCCTCGCTGACCGCTGTGAGGCTGGCGTAGCCGTTTATCGGAGCACCATTGGCTTGGCCGGAAAGGCGCCAGGCGGTAGTGCCCGGTTTCTGGTTCTCATCGATAACCCAGCGCGCCTCCACCCCGTCAGGCCCCTCGAACGTGGCCGGGCCAGCCTGAGCGGCGGCCGAACCGGGGTGGGCGGCCGTCCCCTTCCCGTCGCCCGCCGCCTTACCCGCGGTCACCGCTTTGTTCACTGTGGTAGTCGGCGCCGCCGAGTGCCCTCCGGCC
Source organism: Acidimicrobiales bacterium (assembly GCA_035502515.1). Lineage (GTDB taxonomy): Bacteria > Actinomycetota > Acidimicrobiia > Acidimicrobiales > Palsa-688 > Fen-671. The sequence goes on along the minus strand of DATJUH010000346.1, from coordinate 20,534 downwards.
GCGCCACAGCCGGCGATGGCCAGGCCGGCGGCCAGGACCGCGATGGCGGCACCCTTCGCCCAACGGGACGCCCGGGTTTGCGGACAGGGCACCCGCACCACCGGACGCGCCACCCGGGTTACCGGACGGTGCACCCCAGGCGTTCCTTCACATTGCGCTGCGTCTCTGCGGGCAGGTCGTCCCAAGCGGCCACGAGGTCGGTCAGCGTTTCGGGCTTGAGCGTGAGGGCAAAAAGCGCCATCGAGATCGTCACCCCGTGCGCCGGCCGGTGAGCAATCCTCACCGGGTCGCCGGCGCAGACCGGGCCTGGTTCGAGGACCCGCAGGTAGGCGCCCGGCCTCCCCGCCTCGGTGAAACGCCGCGCCCACCGTCGGACGCCCATCCTGGCCGCAAATGTCTTGCAGGGTATCCGGGGCGCGGTCACCTGGAGCAGCAGCCTGTCGCCCACCTGCCAGCGTTCGCCGATAAATGCTTCGTTGGGGTCCAGGCCCACCGTGGTGAAGTTCTCGCCGAACGAGCCATTGACCAGCTCCCGGTGCAGCGCCCTCTCCCAGTCGTCGAGGTCTTCCCTGGCGAAGGCGTACACGGCCTGGTCGTCGCCCCCGTGGGCCGCCCTGTCGCCGATGGCGTCGCCCTCGACGCCGCTCTTACCCTTGTCCGTCCCGGGCGCACTCACAAAGACGGGCCCCTCGGCCGGCCGTTTGCCAAAACCGGTCACCCCCCCTTTGGCCGGGTTGGGCACCAGATTGCCGACGTTGACCGACTGCACCTGTGCCCCGCTCGACTTCCTGTTTGGTACCAGGTCGACCACCACCGCACCCAGTCTGGCTCGTCAAAGACTGCCGGTAGTGGCATTCGTATCAGTGGCAACAGCCTCTGTGGCGAGGGGCAGGAGCTTCTCGTAACAGTCGGCCCAGCGCCGGCGGGCTTGGGCCAGGACGGCCACGTCGGCCTCTCCCGGCTCGATCACCTCGCCTTCCACATCCCCGGCGCCGAGCTCGACCCCGAGCGCGGCCGCCACCGCGCCCCGGGCCGTCGTCTCCGGGACGCTGGAAAAAAGGACCCGCCGGCCGAGCGTGGCTGCCAGCCGTCGTCGCCACCATGACGAGCCCTCCACGGCCCCGCCATTGACGATTACTTCCAGCGGCCGGCCGGCGCCCGCTTCGAGGTCGGCCAGGCCGCCGGCCACCTGAAAGCAGACCGCCTCGACGGCGGCGGACACGATGTGGGCGCCCGTGTGCGCGAAGCCGAGGCTCAGCACGGCGCCCAGCCCGGCCGGGACGAGCGGCGCCGGAGGTCGGGTGCCGCCGTGCCAGGGGATGACGAGAACGCCGTCGCTCCCGGCCCCGACGGGGACGTCGCGATCGAAGCTGATGGAGGCGGCCGCCCCGGCCCCGCCTCCCTCTCCTCCGCTGTTGCCTGGCCCCCCGCTCCTTGCTTTTGACCTGCCACTGGCTGCTCCCCCGCCGCTGGCCGCGATAGCCACGGCCTCGCTGCCGCTATCTTTGGCGGCCGGGCCTTCCCAGATCGTCAGCGCCCAGGCGTACAACTGGCCACCGCTGCTGTACGCGGCGCCGGTCACCACCCGCTCGTAGTCGACGCAGTAGCGCCACAGGCCGGCCGGCAGGTGCGGCAGCGAGACCCGCGAAGAGGCCGAGCGCTGGTCTCCGGCGCCGTCAACGGTCACCGCCCTCACGGCCGCCGAGGTGCCTATCGTGATCGCCGCCCGTCGCGGCCCGTCGCAGCCGACCCCGAGGTTGGCCGCCGCCCCGTCGCCCAGTGCCGGGTGCCAGACGGCGCCGGCCAGTTCGGGCCAGCGCCGGCGCCAATCTCCGGCCAGCCGCCCCGTCCAGTCCGGGCTGGCGAGCTCAGGGAGCGCCCCGGGCCCAACGCCGGCCAGTTCCAGGGCCTGCTCGTCCCAGCGGCGGCCGGCGGTAGAAAGCAGCCCCGTGCCCGAGGCCATCGAGACCGACATGGAGGGGTCGCCGAGCAGCCGGAGCCCGACGTACTCGGAAAGCCCGAGGAACCGGGGAAAAGAGCTGTCGCCGGCTCCGTTACTCAGGCCGGCCCGCAGCCAGGGCACTCGCCAGGTCCAGTACATGGGGGCGAAGGCGCAACCCGTCCGTTGGCGGAGCTCCTCGAGAGGCTCGGGCGATTGAGCGAGGCGAGACGAGGCGCCGGGCCGGCGCGGGCGGGTGTCCGCCCACGAGATCACTTCCGTCACCGGGCGGCCTTGACGGTCAACGGCGACCACGGAGTGCCACTGGCTGTCGAGGGCGACGTCGCCTACGCCCTCGAGGTGGCCCCCGGCCTGTAGCTCGTCGACGCACGCGGCCAGATCAGAAAGGTAGCCGTCCGCGTCGAAGGTGGCCTGGCCGGGCTCCGTCGAGACAAGGTGGCGCGGCCGCCGGGCCAGCGCGCCGGGGAGGGCGGAGAGTTCGGCTCGGCCCCCGTACTCGAACACGATCGCCCGGACGGAGGAAGACCCGAGGTCCAGGCCCAGCGCTCGTTTTGCCATCGCGGGCCAAGCTAGGGCGCCTCGGCATCCGGCGCCAGCCTCTCGCGCCAGCCTCCGGCGCCAGCCTCTAACGCCAGCCTCTAACGCCAGCTTGTGGCCCCAGCCTCTAACGCCGGCTCTCACTTGCGGCCGAAACTGGCCCGAGGGCCTGACACGGGCTCTCGCCCGGTCCGGCCCGTCAAGCTAACAAACGAGACTGGCCCTGTTGTGCCAAGGCATTTTGGGCAACAGCCCGAAAGCGTAGTTATCCCGTCGCACAGTTGACGAGGCCCTCCGCCGCCTATACCATCCGGAGGAGCCCGGGTGTTGGCGGGTTTTATAAGAATGATCGTCAGGTTGATTGCCCCTAAATTCAGGGCCTTGTAACCCTGGGTCCGGGTTTGCGTAACTGGGCGTTAAAGTCGCGCATTTACTGTCTTTGGCCATGCTCAGCCATTCACAGAAAGTTGCGCCGCGAGCCAAAACGCGTGCCGCAGTAACAAGTCTGGCCAGCGTTGTGCTCGCGAGCGCGGCCCTGACCCTCACCACTGGTGCCGGCACGGCGTCCGCCGCCACCACCGCCACCACCACCCCACCGGGGCCCCCGTTGGTTGTCTATTCTGCCCAGGGCTACGACTCGACCGAGACCACAGCCTTCCAGAAAGCCACCGGGATCAAGGTCGAGCTCGACGACAACAGCACCGGCCCTCTCCTGACCAAGATCGAAGCCGAAAAGAACAACCCCAAGTGGGGCCTGCTCTGGGTCGACGGGGCGACCGCGTTCGCTTCCCTGGACCAGCAGGGCCTTCTCATGAAGGGGTGGGAACCGACTGTCAGCTGGAACGCCATCGGCAAGGAGGCTGTCCCGCCTGACAAGAGCTACGTCCCGACGGGCCTGACCATGGCCGGCACGCTCGTCTACAACGACAAAACCGTCTCGGGCCCACCGACGACCTGGAACCAGTTGCTCTCGTCGAAATGGAACGGCGACATCGGCATGAACGACCCGGCCGTATCCGGGCCCACCTACCCCTTCGTCGCCGGCATGATGAACTACCTCGGCGGCGTCAGCCAGGGCGAGAAGTTCTACACCGACCTCGAGAACAACGGCCTGCACGTATACCTGACCAACGGCGACACCCTGGCCGCCCTGGAAGCCGGCATCATCAAGCTGGCGCTGATCCAGAGCTCGGCCGGGATCGGTGCCGGCCTGAAGGATCCCAGCATCAAGGTCAAGTTCCTCCCGCCGGTCACCGCTCTGCCGAGCGCCCTCGGGATCGACTCCAAGGCCCCCAGGGCCGAGCAGCTCGAAGCGGAGAAGTTCATCGAGTTCGTGCTGTCGACCCAGGGTCAGCAGCTGATGCAGTCGGGCGACCCGACCGGCGACTCGCTCTACTGGCCGGTCCTGCAAGGCGTAAACCCGCTGAAGGCCCTGCCGGCGTTGTCGACCATCAAGGTCCAGACCATCAACCCCTACACCTGGGGTTCGCGCGAGGACACCGTCAACACCTGGTTCACAGACAACATCGTCGAATAGGCGCCAACCTCAAAGGAAAAAAGAACTAGGCAACATCGTCCGAACACGCCATCCGGGCTCGGCATCGTCGAACAGGCAACGTCGTCGAACAAGCGAAAACGTCGATAGGAGCTAGGTGTCGCAGGCTACTCCGCTAGCGCTACAACAGCCGGAAGGGGCAAGCCCTCAAAGCGCTGGCCCCGCCCTTGCCGCCCCGGCCCCGGCCCCGGCCGGCCTGCCGGTCACCGGGCGCAGGCGGGGCGCAAAAGCCTTGAAAGCCAGGGTGGTCGATACCCTGACCCGATATGGCGGGGCCTGGGTCGTCTGGCTGATCCTGTGCATCCTGGTGGCGGTACCCGTGGGCGCCTTCTTACTGCAGACGGTTTCCCCCCGGATGTTCGGTCAGGGCACTTCGTGGTTCACTCTGTCTGCGTTCAGCCAGGCGCTACAGGCCAACGCGCTGAAGGCCCTCGTCAACTCCATCTGGGTGAGTTGCGCGGTATGTGCCCTGGACCTGCTGGTAGGTGGCGGGCTGGCCTGGCTGGTCCAGCGCACCAACGTCGGCGGCCGCCGGATCTGGCCCGGTTTCATGTGGGCGCTCCTCCTTGTCCCCACATACCTCATGGCCCAGGGATGGCAGTACCTCCTGGAACCGAAGGGCGTCTTCGCCCAGATGGGCATCAATGCTTCGGGCGTGTACGACATATTCTTCGGCCCCGCCGGGGTCGTGTTCGTGCTGGCGCTGGCCAACGCCCCCTTTGCCTACCTCACCATTTCGGCCGCCCTCGGAGGCCTCGGCAGCCAGTACGAAGAGGCAGTGCGGGTCCACGGCGGAGGCAGGGTGGCCACAGCCAGGATGGTCGTCCCCATCCTGGCCCCGGCCGTCCTGGCCTCCATAGCGCTCGTCTTCGCCGAAACCATGAGCGACTACGGGGTCTCGTCCACCCTGGCCTTTCAATCCCATTTCCAGATGGCCACTTACGGTATCTACGAGGCCATAAGCAACCTGCCGGCCCAGTTCGGGGTGGCCGGCGTGCTCAGCATCCTGCTCCTCCTGTCGGCCGCCATCCCGCTGGCGTTCCAGTCCCGGGTGACCCGGGGCCGGTCCTACGCCATCCTGTCCGGGCGCACCCGCCCGGCCAACCGCCACCTCCTGCGGCGCCCGGCCAAGTGGGCCATGACGACGGTTGTGGCCGGCTTTTTCCTGCTCGCCCTGGGAGCGCCGGCGCTGGGGGCCTTTTACGGCTCGTTCGTGAGCAACCTGGGCGTTGAGATAGGTGCCCATGACCTGACGTTGAACGCGTACAGGGAAGTCCTGTCCGGCTCGACCTCCTATGGCCACGTCCAGGTCGAGGGGGCGAGCACTATCGCCGCGCCTCTTCTGCTCTCCCTGGAGCTGGCGGCGATAACGGCCACGGTCACGGCGGTGCTCGGCCTCGGGGTAGCGCGCTTGTTGGCCCACCGCCGGCCCGGGCGCTTCACGAAGGCAGGCGACCTGCTCCTGCTCGGCTCGATCGCACTTCCCGGGATCGTCCTCGGGGCGGGCTACATCTTCGCCTTCAACCTGCCCATCGCCGGCCGGTTCGGGCTGGACCTGTACGAGACGTTGCCTCTGCTCGTCATGGGCTATCTGGCGACGAGCGTGCCGACGCAGTCCCGCATCATGATGGGCCAGGTCGCCCAGGTGCACACTTCGTTGCTGGAGGCGGCCAGGGTGCACGGCGCCCGGGCTATCTCGGCCTGGCGGTCCGCCTACGTACCGGTGGTTTCCCGTGTGCTGGTGCTGGCGTGGCTCGTAACGTTCACGAAGACGTTCTTCGAGCTGCCCATCTCGCAGCTGCTGTACCCGCCGGGGCAGGAGCCGATCTCCGTCGCCATCAATTCGTGGGTCAGCAACTACCACTACGACATCGGCACGGCCATGACGGTGCTGGCTTTGCTGCTGGTGTTCGTCGTGATCGCCGTCGTCTCCGGCGGGTTCAGGCTGCTGGCTCCGCGCGGATGGCAAAGGGTGGGGTGGCGCAACCTTGGCTGACATGACCGGCCCCGTAGCGAACGGGGCCTCAGGAGACCGAGGGGCGGCACCAGACCGAGGGGAAAGCGTCGACGTCATCGGGGTGACCAAGTCCTTCGGCACCAAGCCGGCCCTCTCGGACGTGCACCTCCACGTAGACCCGGGGACGTTCCTGGTCTTGCTGGGGCCGTCCGGGTCGGGCAAAACGACCTTGTTACGCTGCACGGCCGGCATCGAGCGCCTCACGGGGGGTTCGATTTCGATCGGCGGCCGCGTCGTCGCCGGGCCTGGTGTCCACCTGCCGCCCGAGCGCCGGCGACTGGCGATGGTCTTCCAGGACTACGCGCTGTGGCCACATATGACGGCGTTGCGCAACGTCGAGTTCCCGCTGCGCCAGACGCGGATCGGTCACGGCCAGGCCCGTCAGCGAGCGGGCGCCATGCTCGAGCGGGTAGGGCTCAGCCACCTGGCAGCGCGCTACCCCAACGAGCTCTCCGGCGGCGAGCAGCAACGCGTGGCCCTGGCCCGCGCCCTGGTGGGCGGGGTCGGGTTGTTGCTGTTCGACGAACCGCTGTCCAACCTCGACGCCGACCTGCGCGAGCAGTTGCGTCTGGAAATAGCCACCCTCGGCCGCGAAAACGGTGCCACCTCCATGTACATCACCCACGACCAGGCGGAGGCGTTCGCCTTGGCCGACCAGGTAGGCGTGCTGCGCGAAGGCCGCCTCGTCCAGCTGGGCCGGCCCGAGGAGCTGTATTTGCGGCCGGCCAGCCCGTTCGTGGCCCGCTTTACCGGCATTGCGGCCGAGGTGCCCGTGGCCATGGCCGCGCCGCCGGTGCCGCTGCCCACCGGTGAGGCGCCCGAGGTGGCGGGCGAGCTGTGCGAAGTCCGCCTGCCGGGGCAGGGGACAGGGGCCAGTGTGACTGCCAACCTCCCTCGGCGGCCCGCAACTGGCCAGGCTCTGCGCATGTTCGTCCGCCCCTCGGCGGTGCACATCGTGGCACCGGGAGAGGCGCAGTTCATGGCCCAGGTCCGCGACGTGGCGTTTTGCGGCCGCGGTTACGAGCACGCGCTGGCCGGCGACGGCCCGCTTTTCACCCGGGTCTTCTCCGAGAGGCGTTGGGAACGAGGCAGCGCCGTGGGCGTCCGGTTGATCCCCGACGGCTGCCTCGTACTGGAAGACGAGAGAAGCGAGCCTGATCGTGATGGTCTTGGCGCCGGTGCGGCGCTTGGTGAGGGCGGTGACGGCTCCGGTAGCCTGGTCGGGCCGGTGGAGCTGCTAGCTGAGGAGGAAAATGCACACCAGTAGCGACGTCAGCCTGGCTGTCGCCGTCTTCCTGGCCAGTGCCGTCGAGAGCGTGGAAGCGCTCACCATCATCGTAGCCGCCGGTGTCTCGAGGGGCTGGCGGTCGGCCCTCGAAGGGACGGCGGCGGCCCTGGCCGTCCTGGTGGTCCTCGTAGGCCTGCTTGGGCCGGCCCTCGTTTACCTGGTCCCGATCGACGTCCTGCGTACCGTGGTCGGGGCGCTGCTGCTCGTGTTCGGGCTCCAGTGGCTGCGCAAAGCCATTCTCCGGGCCGTCGGGTTGAAAGAAAAGCATGACGAGGACGCCATCTTCCGGGAGAACGTCGAAGCGTTGGCGGTTCAGGGCAACGGCTCGTCGGCCGAGGGCGCCACCGCGGCCGGCGGGCGCCCGAAGCGGGACGCTACCGGTTTCGCCGTGGCCTTCAAGGGCACGTTCCTCGAAGGGCTCGAGATCGCCATCATCGTCCTCGGCCTCGGCGCCGGGAACCACCAGCTGGGCTTGGCCGCCGCCGCCGCCGGAGCCGCCATCGTGGTGGTGGCCGTGATCGGGGCTATCGTCGCCCGCCAGCTGGCCGGTGTGCCCGAGAACGCCATGAAGACGGTGGTCGGCCTCATGCTCGTATCGTTCGGGACGTTCTGGGCCGGGGAAGGCCTCGGCGTCCATTGGCCCGGGTCCGACCTCGCCATACCCGTGCTCGTCGGTGTTTACGCCGTCGTCACATGGTTATTAGTGCAGGCGCTGAGGCCGGCCCTGCCCCGGGCTCAGCCCGAGCGGGCTCATGCCGGCTGAAAGCCAAAAGGCCAGCCCACCCCTGGCTCAGCGCTGGCTGGTGGCGTTCGGGAGGTTCTGGTGGGACTTCCTGGTCGGCGACACCCCCGAACTGCTCATCGGCGTGCTCATCGCGCTGGGCATCGTCGCCCTCCTGGTGAAGGTGGCGTCGGTCAACGCCGCCGCCGTCATCGGCTTCCCGCTCATGGTGGTGGTGATGCTCGGTCTGTCGGTGTACCGGGCCCGGCCCAGGCGCTGAGGGGCCCGACGCCGCCGACCACCCGCGGGGCCTATCATCCGCCAGTCCCGGACGGACCTCGACGCGTTGACCGGCACCGGTATGTGTGGTTCGGGCCCGGCCAAGGTGCCCGTCTCCAGTGCCGGGACGCCTGAAGAGGCCCGGTGCGGGGCGGGGCCGCGCCTTCCCGTCGGGGAGGCCTCGCTGCGTGCGGGGGCCTCCCCCCTGGTGCCCGCGGACGCTAGCCGGCCAAGAAGCTGAGCCGGGCCCTTCTCTCGGGGTTGTCGCGGTTGGTGTCCACCAGCACCACGCTCTGCCAGGTGCCGAGGGCGGGCCGGCCACCGAGCACAGGGAGCACGACCGAAGGCGAGACGAGGGCCGGGAGCAGGTGGTCAGCCCCGTGGCCACGGCTGCCATGGCGGTGCCCGTAACGGTCGTCGTGGGGTAGCAACGCCTCGAGCGCAGCCACCAGGTCTTCTTCGGACCTCGACCCCGTCTCCATAAGGGCGACGCCGGCGGTGGCGTGGGGCACGAAGACCGAACACAGCCCGTCGCCGCGGCCGGCGCAGAACTTTTCTACCTCGGCGGTGAAGTCGACCACCGCTCGCCGGGACGTATCGAGCCGCAGTTCGAGAGTTTCCATGCGGCATTTCTAGTCGTCATGGGATTTCTGGTCGTCACGGGATTTCAGCTCTTCCCGGGACTACTACTCGTCACCGGATCTGGGTCCTGACGGGCCCCGGCCAAGCCGGGCTACGGTGGGCAGAGTGCCAACTTCGCCAACCGTCCTGGTCGCCCGCCAATCTGACGGCAACTTCGCCGTCAGAGTCCGCAACGGCAAGTCCGAGACGAGCCATGTCGTATCGGTGCCGAGCCAGCTCGAGGCCGACCTCGGCCTCGAGGAGACGTCGGCGGAGGCATTGGTCAGGGCATCGTTCGCGTTCCTGCTCGACCGGGAGCCGGCGGGCTCCATCCTTCCCAGGTTCAGCCTCGACGTGATCCCGCGGTACTTCCCCGAGTACCGGCGGGAGATCCACGACTACCTGTAAACTTCGGGGCGATCCGCCGATCTGGGCCCGAAAACCTAGCTGTGAGAGCAGTTTTCGGACCCAGATCAGCCGGGTGAGAAAGGGGGAACGAGAGCGGTGTTCACTGACCCTCGTTAGTCACACTTCCGCCAGGCTCACGGCGGGGTCGGCCAACCTGGCCTTGTCCACCACCCGGCCCGACGACACGAGGTCGCTGATTTTGCCGGACGCGTCGCCAATGTTGACGTTCATGCCTGCCGCCACCCGTCCGTCTCTGAGCCAGAAGGCCATGAACTCCCGGCTGGCCACGTCTCCCCGGAAAACGACCTCGTCCCAGGCCGGAGCGTAGCCGGAGTATTCCATGGACACGTCGTACTGGTCCGAGTAAAAGTAGGGCACCCGCCCATAAGCCCGGCGCTTGCCGAGCATGTTGCGGGCCGCGACCGGCCCCTGGTTGCGGGCATTGGCCCAGTGTTCGACCCGTACCCGTTGGCCAAAAACCGGATGGAAAGCATTGGCTACGTCGCCGGCGGCGAAAATGCCGGGGCTCGAGGTCTCCAGGTACTCGTCTGTGAGGACGCCATTTTCCACGCCGATGCCGGCTTTTTCGGCCAGGTCGGCTACGGGCTCCACCCCCACCCCGACCACGACCACATCGGCCGGCAGCGTGCGGCCATCGGCCAGACGCACCGCTTCGACCGCTCCTTTCCCCAGCAGCGATTCCGTCCCGATGCCGAAATGCATTTCGACTCCGTGGTCGGCATGGACGTCCCGGTAAAAGCTCCCCACCTCGGGCCCCACCACCCGTAGCAACGGGAACTCGGCCAGTTCCACCATCACCACGGGTGCCCCCATTTGCCGGGCCGAAGCCGCCACCTCGCAACCGATCCAGCCGGCGCCGATGACGGCCACCCGGCCGGCCCCTTTTATGGCGTCGCGCAGCATCGCCGAGCTGGACATGGTGCGCAGGTAGTAGATACCCGCCAGGTCGGCCCCGGGTACCCGGAGCCGGCGGGGCCGTGCGCCCGTGGTAAGGAGCAGGGAGGTGTAGGCCAGACGCTCCCCCGACGCCAGGTCGACGGCGTGACCCTCGACATCGATAGACGACACTGTCTGCCCGAGGCGAAGTTCCACGCCGGCAGCGTCGTAATAGCCCTCTTTGTGGACGAACAACTTGTCGGGCCCGGCCTCACCCCGGAGGTACTCTTTCGACAAGGGCGGCCTTTCGTAAGGGCGTTCACCCTCCTCGCCGATCAAGACCACTTCGCCGTCGAAGCCGTCCCGGCGCAGCGTCTCCGCCGCTTTGGCCCCGGCCAGGCTGGCCCCCACGATTACGAAACGAGGCGGGTCGCTCATCCCGCCAGCTTGCCACGCGGCGTAAGAGGCTGCGATGTGGCCAGGTCCAGGGCCAAAGCGGCAGAGATGGGCCGGGCCTGAAAAACTGGCGACATGCCTGAACCTGTCGTTGCCGAGAGGTCTCCCTGGTGGCGGGGCGCCACCATCTACCAGATTTACGTGCGTAGCTGGCGGGACTCGAACGGCGACGGTACCGGGGACCTGGCCGGCATCTGCGCCGGGCTGGAGTACCTGAGCTGGCTGGGCGTGGACGCCATCTGGTTGTCCCCCATCATGCCCTCACCCAACAAAGACTGGGGTTACGACGTCTCCGATTACTACGGCGTCCACCCCGATTTCGGCACCCTCGGCGACCTCGACCGCCTCATCTCGGAGGCGGCGCAACGAGGCATAGCCGTCATGCTGGACCTCGTCCCCAACCACACTTCGAATGCCCACGCCTGGTTTGTGGACGCCCTCGGCGGGCGGCGGTCTGCTCATCGCGACTATTACGTGTGGGGCGACCCCAAAGCCGGCGGCACACCGCCCAACAATTGGCTCTCCATCACGGGGGGGTCGGCCTGGTCTTACGACAAGGCCAGTGGCCAGTACTTCTTGCACAATTACCTGCGAGACCAGCCGGACCTCAACTGGTGGGACGAGCGCGTCCATCACGAGTTCGACCGGATCCTGCGCTACTGGTTCGACCACGGCGTTTCGGGATTTCGTATCGATGTGGCCCACGGCCTTTACAAGGACGCTCTGCTCCGGGACAACCCTCCGCTCGAGCCGACCGACCACCCGGCCATAAAACGCCTTGGGCTGCGGCCGGTTTACAATGCCAACCGCCCGGAAGTCCACGGGGTCTACCGCCATTGGCGCCAAATTGCCGATAGTTACTCGCCGGGGCGGGCCTTGCTGGGCGAGACATGGGAGTTCGATTTCCATCGTTTCGGGGACTATTACGGCCGGGAGCAGCCGGAGCTGCACATGGCTTTCAACTTCCTGTTCGTGGAGGCCGACTTCAAAGCGCCCGAGTTGGCCGGGATCGTGGAAGGGACCATGGCTGCACTGCCACCCGGGGCCACGCCGGTGTGGACGGGGTCGAACCACGACGTGGGCCGGTTCCCGAGCCGTTGGTGCGGCAACGACGAGCGGGCCGTGAGGGCGGCCCTGGTAGTGCTGGCGACCTTGCCGGGGACCCTGGTCCTCTACTACGGCGACGAGCTGGGCATGACCGACGTCGACGTGCCCGTCTCGCAGCAAGTCGACGAGATCAGCCTGGCCCGCCCGGGACAGCCGGGCCGCGACAGAGGGCGCACCCCGATGCCGTGGTCGGGGGAGAAAAATGCCGGCTTTACGTCGGCGTCGGCCCGGCCGTGGCTCCCCCTCGGCGAGCACACCGTCGCCAATGTCCAGAGTGAGACGGACGACCCGGCGTCCGTGCTCAACTTCTGGCGGCAGCTGGCCCAGCTGCGCCAGGCCGGGCTCATCGGTCGTCCGGGGCACCTGGAGCGCGTGCTGCTCGACGACCAGGTCTGGGCGTTCAGAGTGGGAGCAGTGACGACGGTCGCCAATCTTTCGTCCCAAGAGGTGACGCGGAGCGTCGAGAGCGGACAAGTACTGACCGTCCTGGCCTCGACCGCCCCGGGCCGGACCGGCACCAAGGCCGGCAGCGAGATTGCCCTCCGGCCGTGGGAAGCGTTGGTGGCGACCGCCATCCCGCCGGGTGAAGCCCCGGCAGAAGGCTAGGAGGCGAGGGCCAGGTCCTCGTCTTCGGCCGGCGTGGCCAGGGCGGTGCCAAAGGCGATGACAATGAACAAGGCGATGGTCATCAGGTGGACGATGCTGCAGAACTCGCAGATGTGGCCGAGCGAGAACAGCTCGACGTAGAGCAGATAGAACACCATCCCTACGCCGGCCACCGACCCGGCCAGGCGGACAGGGCTCACCCAGCGCGACGACGCCCGCCATCCCCACGGGCTGCAGAGCAACAACATCACAAACGACCAGGCCAGCCCGGCCACGGCGACGGGGATCCCGAACGGGTGCGAGTAGATGCTGGTGGTGACGGCGGTGCAGTCGACGAAGCCGTGGTTGGAGCACGCCAGCCCGGTGGGGTTGGTGTAGTGGATGAACGTCAGGTAGGCGGAGTCCGCCAGTGCGATGAGGCAGATGACCGTGCTGGCAATCGGCACCCAGCCGGGCGGCACCAGGGCCGGCCGCTTCTCAGCCGGGCCTCCCGGCCCGGCGTCGGCACTTTCCCGGCTCGGCGCCAACTTCGGCCGAGTGCTACCCGCCTTTACCGCTCTGGTAGCCACGGCTAAAGCTTATGACTTGCCCGAGCCACTCGACGCCTTCGTGGTAGTAGGCGTCGTCTTGGTGCTCGAGCCGCCCTTGCTCGACCCGGAGGACGTGGTGATTCCCTTCAGGCTGGCCGGGACCTGTGAAGCGACCGATGCGGGCTGGTCGTGGGTGAGGGCCAGGATGTCACCGACCAGGTAGGCTGCCGCCGCCTCGGCCCCCCGCGACGTCGCGTTGGTCCCGGAGGTCATGTACGGGACGGCAGTTTCGAAGGACTTGCCCGAGATGGGGCTGGCGACGTACTGCGCGCCGGTGATGAGGTACTTGCCACCGAGGTACACGAAGGGGATGGACCCGGTCTCGGTGGTGTACGGCGCCACGTCCCACTTGGCGATCAGGTCGTTCTGCTCACCGGTAGGAGTTTGCAGGGTGGGGTAGTTCCCCAGCGAGGCGCTGTAGGTGTTCGTTTGCATCTCCACCGGCACGAACTTGATGTAGGGGCTGGTGTAGGTCGACCCGTAGAACGAGAACGTCGGCGTGCTCGGGTTGGTGTCGATGGCCGAGGAGGTAGTGCCTTTCAGACCGGTAAAGGTGCCGAACTTCGACAGAGCCATGACCAGCGCCCAGCGCTCGGCGGCGCAGAAGGGGCAGTACTCAGCCCCCATGTAAAGGATCTCGGGCTTGCCGTCCACGGTGAGCAGCTTCGTGCCGGCGGGGAGAGCCTGGGGTGGCTCGGCTCCGGCGGGTGCCGCCTTCGCGGCGGCGACCAGAGCGCTGACAGGCACGTCCTCGACCTGGGAGACCAGGTTCGCCGGCAACGCAAAGGAGCCGGAGTCGGCCGTACCACTCGGGGTCTTCCCGCCACCGGACACCTTCAGCACAACGACCACGGCAATGACGACGATGATGACCCCGACCGCACCCGCCGCCATGAAGATATTGCGCTGCCGGCGCTGCTCGGCCGCCCGGCGGGCCGAGGTGCGCTGGGGTGGGCGCCCGGGCCTGGCTGCGCCGGCCGACGAGGTTTTGCCCGTCGGCCGCTTGGGGACCGTCGAAGTGGTCGCCCCGGCCGGACGGGGCGGTACTTTGCCGCTGCCGGAGCGTTGCTGTGTTCCTGCCATTTACGCCCTTCCCTTTTGAGGACAGTCCCGCGGGGGACAGTAAACCTGCAATCCAGCTTAACTTCCAGGGACTTGGGCCCGCCCCTTGGCTGGGGCAAAGTGAGCCAACTTTCAGCCGGCGTTCAGCGCAGCCTCAGATGCCGGTGTGGCCTCCTCCGGGCCCTCTTCGAAGAGGTCCTGGCGATGTCGTTGGCACAACCCGAGCGGGTCGGTGGCCTGCACCTCGGCACCGCAATGAGCCGACCAGGTAGGGCCGCTCTGAGCCCAGCAGCGCCAGTCGCGGGGGCGGCTGGGGTCCCAGTGGGCCTGGTTGGCGAACCCGCCGCTCCAGCCGCCCAGACCGGCGTCGTCGCCGGGGACGGCGGCGATCTGGTCCACTAGCCGGCGTGACCGGCCGGATGCTTCCCTCTCGAGCGGGAAGCGGATTACGCGCGCCGTACCTGACGTCCCACTACCTGACGTCCCACTACCTGACGTCCCGGTACCTGCCGTGGCTGCCCTGGCTGAGCCGGGCGGGACCGGCTCTGCGGGCACCGGCCGTACAGGCCGTCCTGATCGTTTAGAAACCTCTGATGGCACTGGCCGTCCTCGGAGCTCGTGATTGGCTCCAGTGGGTACAGCTGGTGCCTTTCCCATGGTAAGAAATTTCATCCTGGAGTAGGGATCGGCACAGTGCACGTAGAGTTGAAGCCGGAAGGCAGCGTGTTCCAACTCGGGGCGCGGTGGGTATTCGCAGGAACGGACCGGACGGTAAGCGAGCAGGGTAGCGAGCGCATAGATGGCCGAACTGGAAGTCAACGGCAATGACGTGGTCGTCCGCTTGAGCCGCGTCGAGGCGCTGGCGGCTTGCCGGCGCGAGGTCCGGTTGCCGGTCCGTAACCTGACCATGGTCCACGTCGAGCAATGCCCGCTGGACGCCGTCTCCCTGCTCAGGCTGCCCGGACTGGCCTGGCCAGGGGCGTTCGCGTTCGGGAGCCGTCGTCACAACGGCCGGCACGAGTTCGTGGCCGTCCGGGCCGGGCTGCCGGCTGTGGTCCTCGATGCGGAAGGGACGCTCTGGGACCGGGTGGTGGTCAGCCATCGCCAGGCCGTCGACATCGCCGCTGAGCTGGCCGCTCTCTTGCTGGGCCGCGGTCCGGGGAACCAGGGCCATGGCGACCACGGGAACGGTAGCCAGGAAAAGCGCCGGCGCAGCCGTCAGCCGGGTCCGACCGGCCTCACCTTGGAACGGGCAGGTGCCCCGGCCCGAGCCCGAAGGCAGCTGGTGGGCGAGCTCAGCCCCTCATAGGACGCGCAGGCGGATCGTCGCCGGCATTTCGCGCAGGGCCGCCAACAGCCCGGCGGGGAAATCGCTCGGTGTGTCCGTGATCACGTAGCCGATTTCGCCCCGGGTCCCCAGGTACTGGCCTTCGATGTTCATGCCGTGCTGGGCGAACAGACTGTCGATAGCGGCGAGTACCCCGGGCGTATTGGTATGCACGTGAGTGAGGCGGAACTCGCCGGCGTTGGGCGGGAGCACCAGGTTGGGCAGGTTTACAGACAGCGAGGTCGAGCCCAGCGCCAGGTAATCGTTGAGCTTGCCGGCCACGAAGCGCCCGATGTCCTGTTGGGCTTCCTCGGTGCTGCCACCGACGTGGGGCGTGAGGATCACGTTCGGGAGCCCCTGCAGCTCCGACACGAACGGTTCGCCGCGGCGCTTGGGCTCGCTCGGGAACACGTCGATCGCCGCGCCGGCGATGTGGCCGCTCTCGATGTGCTTGCGCAGGGCGCCGTGGTCCACGACGAACCCGCGGGAAAGGTTCAAGAACAGGCTCCCCTTGCGCATCTTCACAAACTCGGTTTCTCCGAACAGGCCTCTGTTGCCGGGCCGGCCATCGACGTGCAAAGTGACGATATCGACGGCCTCGAGCAGCTCGTCCAGCGAGGAGGTGCGCTTTGCGTTACCAAGGGCCAGCTTGTCCGCAGTGTCATAGAACCAAACCGACATCCCGAGCCCCTCGGCCAGTACCGAAAGCTGCGAGCCGATGTTCCCGTACCCGACTATGCCGAGACGCCGGCCCCGCACCTCGTGGCTCCCCTTGGCCGACTTGTCCCACACTCCCTCGTGCATTTGCCGTGACTTGTCGGTGAGCCCCCGTTGCATGGAGATTATTTCAGCGATAACGAGCTCCACGACGCTGCGCGTGTTCGAAAAAGGAGCGTTGAAAACCGCTATCCCGTGGGCGCCGGCTGCACTGAGGTCGACCTGGTTGGTGCCGATACAGAAGGCGCCGACGGCCAGCAGGTGAGGGGCGGCCTCCAGCACCCCTGCCGGGACCTGGGTGTTGCTCCTGATCCCGAGTACGTCCACCTCAGGCAGCCGGACCAGGAGGTCTTCCTCCGACAAGGCCCGGTCGAGAGCTTCTACCTGGTAGCCCGCCTTGGACAGGATGGCCGTTGCATCGGGGTGGATGTTCTCCAGGAGCAGGACGCGGACGTCCTGAGGGATAGTGCGCGCAGTGGCCATAGCCCCAGCCTACGGCCGCGCCCGACACGACGGCACCGCACTTCGGGAAACGACAACGGCTGGGAAAAACGGGCAGTGGGCTGGGGGCACCTGTGGTCGTCCGGTGACTGCCGGCGCCTGAATGAGAGGGTTTGGCCCCTCCGTCCACCCTGAGCCACCAGCCCAGTACGGTCCGTGCCGTCTTGCCCGGCTGGGAGCCTCTGCGCCGCCCCCCCGGCAGTGCCGCCGGGACCCCGGGCGGTGCCGCGGGACCCCGGGCGGTGCCGCCGGCACCTCAAACGCTGCGGGCCACCTCAAGCACGCCGTCCGCACCGGAGGAACTACCCTAGGTCCTGTGACGAGCGCAATTGTGGAAAATGCACCGGTGGCGGTGATGGTCAGGCTGGGCGAGATCGAGGTGGAAGAGCGGCCGGTCCCCGAGCCTGGCCCGGGCCAGGTCCTCGTCGAAGTGAGCGCCGTGGGTGTGTGCGGCTCGGACGTGCACTGGTTCACGGAGGGCAGGATCGGCGAGCTGGTGGTGGACGGCCCGCTGGTCCTCGGTCACGAAGCCGCCGGCGTCGTGAGGAAGCTCGGCCCGGGCGTAAGCCGGCTCCGCGTCGGCCAGCGGGTAGCGCTGGAGCCGGGCGTACCCTGCCGGCGGTGCCGGGCCTGCCGTAGCGGCCAGTACAACCTGTGCCCCGACATCAGGTTCTTCGCCACGCCACCCATCGACGGCGCCTTCGCCCGCTACGTGGTGCACGACGAGGACTTCGCCTACCCGCTCCCGGACCACGTGTCCGATGATGCCGGCGCCCTCCTGGAGCCACTCTCCGTGGGGATCTGGGCCACCTGGAAGGCGGGTATCGGCGTCGGCGACCGGGTACTGGTGACCGGGGCCGGCCCCATCGGCCTTGTCGCGACAGCGGTGGCCAGAGCGGCCGGCGCCGTCGAGGTCATCGTGACCGACACCCAGCCAGCCCGCCTCCCCCTGGCCCAGAAGATGGGCGCTACCTCCGTCGTCGACGTGAGCAAGGCGACAGGGGCAGGAGCCGCGCCGGCGCCGGCCCGGCCAGCGTCGGGCGGCCCGGTGTCAACTGACCTGGGGTCAACCGATCTGGGATCAACCGATCTGGGGTCAATCGGCCCGGGGCCCCTGGCCGGGCTCGAGGCGGACGTGCTGATCGAGTGTTCCGGAGCGGCTGCGGCCCTCGAAAGTGGGCTCCGTGGACTGCGTGGCGGGGCACGGGCCGTGGTAGTCGGGATGTCGTCTGAAATCCGCACTCCGCTCCCGCTTTCCCTCGTTCAACGCAAAGAGATCGAGCTGACCGGGACGTTCCGGTACGCCAACACCTACCCGGCAGCCATTGCCCTGGCCTCGTCGGGAGAAGTCCAGCTGGACGAGCTGGTCACCGGCCATTACGGGCTGGACCAGGTGGAAGCGGCGCTACTGGCGGGCCGGCGGGACCCGCTGGCGGTGAAGCCGGTCGTCCTACCCGGCCGGTGAGGCGGCGGGCACAGGGCCCGGAGCCCGGGACGCGCCGATGGCGTTGACATAATCGACTTGAGCGGTGCCCGAGGTGTCTACCCGCACCTTGAGGCCGAGAGCAGTGGTGCCCGCAGGCAGCTGCTGTAGCAGGTAGGGCACGACTCCCTCGTCCCCCACCGGCCCCGCCACGCTGACGACAGTGTGCCACTCGCCGTCGGGCCGCTTGATCAGCACGCTGGCGGAGCGGACGGGGGCCGTGCTCGTGATCGAACCGATGCTCAATTGGGTCACGGCCACGGGCTTGCTCCAGGACCAGTAAAAGGCGGCCCGGCCCTGGTGGGCGGCGGCCTGGTAGCCGATTCCTCCGGCGTCGCCCTCCCCGTTCGGGCTGAGCACGACCTCGGCCGCGGCCGGCCGTTCTGTGCCGGGCCGGTGTGCGTGCGACCGCCGGGCATGGGACAGGCGCGTGCCCGCCAAATCCCGGGTGGGCCCAGTCCGGTTGGGCCCAGTCCGGTTGGTACCGGCCCGGTTGGTACCGGCCCGGCTCGACCAGTCCGGTGCCGTACGAGGACGCTGGCCGGCGGTCCAGTCCACCAGGTTGGGCTGCGAGCTGCCCGGCCCGACCAGCTCGAACAGAGATGTCTCATTGTTCACCGTGGAGAGGATGCGTTCCGCGCCGATGGACTTGCCGGTCGCCGCGTCCGAAGCCAGATGGAGCAGGCACGGGCTGTCCATCACGCCCGGATAGTTGACGTCGCCGAGCATCAGGAAATCGGCGCCATCGCCCAGCAGGGCGCTCTTCACGACGTCCACCGAGCAGGCGCTCGAGTTGACCGCAAAAGGGCCGTAGGGCGTGGTCATGACGAAGGCCGTCCAGGCCGTCCGATGGTCGCTGAAAAAGGCGACACTTCCCTGGTAATCGGTCTCGACGACGGCGGTCGGAGGCCCGATGGCCTTCAGCAGGTCCATGGCCGGGGACTGGGCGAACTGATAGCTCTTCTGGCCGACGTTGAACAGGTAGTCCCGGGTGAAGCCGGCCGCCGTCGGCACACCCGCAACCAGGACGGCCATCACTACGGCCACCGACGCCGCCACCCGGCTCAAGGCGTGGCCCCCCAGCGCGAGTGCATAACGGGCGACGGCGGCCGCACCAACGACATACCAGATCGTCACCACGGGCAAGACGAGGATCACTCGCCTCTGGTTGTTGTATGGGTAAGCCAGCGTCTCGACGAAGTAAGCCCAGATCATCCACGAGTCGGCCATGGGGTGGCGGCGGTACCAGACAACCGCCCCGACAATGCAGAACACCGGCACCGTCGCCCCGACCATGGCCATCAGCACGGGGACGGGCCCGTGGGCGGGGAGCGGGCTGCCAGCGGGCAAAACCGACTGGCGGAGCACGTTGTCCAGGTAGGACCAGATGTCGCCGACGACCTCGCCGGGAAGCTGGCGAAGAAAACCGCCGTTGCCGCGCCCGCCGATCTCGCCCACGTACCGGTCGCCGACCGTTGCCCCTCCCGTCACCCACCGCGCCACCAACCCGGGGAGCAGGAGGGCGCCCACCCCGGCCCCCACACCCACCGCCCGCGGCCAGCGCCGGCGCCACAGCTCGTACGCCACCACCCCGACGACGAGACCGATGCCGGCTTCCTTCAACCAGACCAGGCTGCCCAGGAGAACGACCACAATGGCGCCCTGCAGCAGGCCCGGCCGGCGTTCCCAGCGGTCGAGAGCGAAGAGGGTCAGGACCAGTACCAGCAGGAACGGTGCCTCGGCCATGACCATGGTGGAGAATGTCGCCATCACGGTGTTGATGGCCAGGAGCCCGAGCACGGCCACCCGGTAGGAGGGCTTCACACCCCGCCGGTCCATCCAGGCCCACAACAACGGGTAGAGGACGGCAACGCAGAGGCTCGAAAACGCCCGCGGCGCCCACAGCGCCGACCCCCACAACCAGATCAACGGGACCAGCAGGACCGGGTAACCGGGCAGGTAGTTGGCCACCACTGTTGCGCCGCTGGGCATGATCGACGTCAACCCCCCGCCGGCCGCCAGGACATGGGCGGCCATCAGGTAATTGGCGTCGTCGTCGAAGGAACCCACGTGGTACGTCGGCGCCACCGCCGCAGTGTGGACGAGCTGGACCACCATGGGGATCACCCAGCCGAGCGCCCACCAGCGGGAAGCAACGCCACCTATGAGACCGGTGTTGGAATTGGGGTCGCCCGAGTGGCCGGCCCGGCGACCCCCCGAGCCAGGGGCGGTCCAGATGCCGGGGCCGGTCCAGATGCTCTTGCGGTCGGGCCGCCCGCCATCACACCGCTCAGGCAACGGTCCCGACTAGCCTTTCGCTATCGCGAAGCAACGTCCCTTTTTGACGACTGCGCGCCGGCTCGGCGAAGCTGAGGGCACTATGCCGCCCAAACCAGAGAGCG
>DATJUH010000345.1:0-3198 GCA_035502515.1 Acidimicrobiales bacterium | reverse complement strand
CCCGGGGCCGCAACCCCGGGCTCCTCCTGCAAGCGGGGACCCCAACCCCGGTGCGGGCCGTCGTCTATCTTCCCGCCCGGGGCCGCAACCCCGGGCTCCTCCTGCAAGCGGGGACCCCAACCCCGCTGCAGGCCGTCGTCTATCTGCCCGCCCGGGGCCGCAACCCCGGGCTCCTCCTGTGCTACCGGAGGCCCTTCAGTTGACATGCTCGACCCAGTTTTTGTAACGGTCGACCTGTCCGCGCACGGCAGCCTTGTACACCTCCTGGATCTTCCGGGTCAGGGCACCGGGCGTGCCCTCCCCGACGATCCTGTCGTCGACCGAGCGGATGGGGACCACCTCGGCGGCAGTGCCGGTCAAAAACGCCTCGTCGGCGGTGTAAAGGTCGGAACGCAGGACATTGGCAAACTCCACATCGACACCGAGATCCCGGGCGATCGTCAGGATGGAATCCTGCGTGATCCCCTCCAGGGCGCCGGCAGAGACCGGCGGCGTAACCAGTCGTTCATTACGGTAAACGAAGATGTTCTCACCGGTGCACTCGCTGACGTAGCCCTGGGGGGAAAGCAGAATGGCTTCGTCGTACCCGGCCTTCAGGGCTTCGACCTTGGCCATCGAGGAATTGATGTACATCCCGGTGCCCTTGGCCGCCGGCGGCAGCGCGTTCGGGTCGTGCCGTTGCCACGAACTGATCTTTACCCGCACGCCTTTTTCGATGCCTTCGGTGCCCAGGTAGGCGCCCCAGGGCCAGACGGCGATGGCCACTTGCACCGGGGAGGGGAGCGGGTTCAAGCCCATTTCCCCATAGCCCAGGTAGACGATCGGCCGTATGTAGCATTCGGGCAGGTTGTTGATGGCAACCGTCTGCTTGACCGCCTCGACGATCTGCTCCCGGCTGAACGGGATGTCGATCATGAATATGCGGGCCGAGTTGAAAAGTCGAGCTATGTGGTCAGTTAGCCGGAAGACGCCGGGCCCTTCCGACGTCGCGTAAGCCCGGATCCCTTCGAACACACCACAGCCGTAATGGAGCGTGTGCGTGAGGATGTGTACATTGGCGTCGTCCCAATTGATGAGCTCGCCGTCCATCCATATCTTGTCGGTCTTGGTGATGGGCACCGCGTGTTCACACCCTTTCTGATATTTCGTCTCCATATTGGCTGGTCGTAAGCGAGCCGGTGGGCTGAAAGCTTTGAACGGCTTTGTTTATCCGGGCGCCCTGGTCGGCGAGCCCCAGGTACTCGAGCATCATCGCCACCGAAATGATCGCCGCCGTCGGGTCGGCTTTCCCGGTGCCGGCGATATCGGGGGCACTCCCGTGTACTGGCTCGAAGAGTGATGGTCCCGTACGGGCTGGGTTGAGGTTGGCCGAGGCGGCCCGGCCGATGCCGCCGGCCACGGCCCCGGCGAGGTCCGTAAGGATGTCCCCGAACAGGTTGTCCGTCACGATGACGTCGTACCGTTGGGGCGAACCGACCATGTAAATGCAGGCCGCATCGACGTGGCTATACGCCGTCTCGACGTCGGTGTGCCAGGCCGCCACTTCGTTGAAGGTGCGTTGCCACAAGTCACCCGAATACGTAAGGACGTTGGTCTTGTGGACGAGCGTCAAGTGGCGACGCCTGGACTCGGCCAGCTCGAAGGCGAACCGGACGCAGCGTTCGACGCCGAAGCGGGTATTGACCGAGCCCTGCGTGGCCACTTCAGCCGCCGTCCCTTTCCTGAGGAACCCGCCTTCGCCGACGTATGCGCCTTCGGTGTTCTCGCGGACGACCACGAAGTCGATCGGTACCCCTGCCCCCACGCTCGACTGAGCCTGGAAGGGACGAAGGTTTATGTACAGGTCCAGCTCGAAACGGAGCCGCAGCAGAAGGCCTCTCTCCAATATCCCGGGCGGGACTTCTGGCGAGCCGACGGCGCCGAGGAAGATGGCGTCGAATTGCCTGAGTTCGGCCAGCGTGTCGTCAGGCAGGACGTCGCCGGTGGCCAGGTACCGTTTTGCCCCCAGGTCGAATGGGACCGTCTCCAGGTCGGCACCGGCAGCGCGGGCCACCTTGAGCGCCTCTTGCACCACCTCCGGGCCGATACCGTCGCCGGCGATGACCGCCACCCGGGGCACGGACGGCACCCGGTGGACGGACTGCACTTGAGTCACCGGTAGCTCAGTGGCTGTTGGGGTTTCGCTCAAATCGGGCCGCACCTCCTTATTTTTCCTTTTTCCAGCAGCTCTTCCCGGCTGACGCTCGACATGAAAACGACCGCCCCTCGGGACGGTCGCTGCGACGCACACCCATATGGGGGCGCGTCAGGGAGAAATTACGATGACGGCTTCGGCACGGCTGGTGAACGACCAGTTCATAGGTCTTCCGAGTATCGCATTCCACCGAACGTCCCGTCAACCGCTCTATCACGACAAGCGCGGGCGCCTCGTAGGTGGCTCGGGGCGCTACGAGTGCTCGACCCGGCAGTGACTGACCAGCGCTTATGGAATAGACCTCGTCGCTGGTACCCTGCGTGGATGGCCTCTACACAGTTGTCGCCTGAAACCTACCAGCGGCTACAGGCCGAGCTCGAAGACTTGAAGACCCGCGGCCGAGTCGAAATAGCCCGCCACATCGAGGCTGCTCGTGCTCTTGGTGACCTGTCCGAAAACGGTGACTACCACGCGGCCAAGGACTCGCAGGGCAAGATGGAGGCCCGCATCCGCCAGCTGGAGGCGATGCTCGATGACGTCGAGGTGGTGGAGGCCGGCCCCACCGAGGAGGTCTCTGCCGGGGTGACAGTTCGTTTGCGCTACGTAGGAGACGACGAGGTCGAGCGTTTCCTCGTCGGGTCGATCGAAGAGCGCCAGGCCGGCACCGCCGTCATCTCCCCCGGCTCGCCTCTCGGCCAGGCCCTGATGGGCAAACGGGCCGGGACAACGGTGACGTACGACGCCCCGAGCGGTCAGCTGGCCGTGGAGATCGTCTCCGTCGGCGATTAGGCGTTGGACCGTTGGACCGTTGGACCGTTGGACGGTTGGACCGTAGGCGACCAGGCGGTTAGCCAAACCAAGGCCCCTCGTCGATCTGGGGCGCAAAAGTGTGCTCAGACGACAGTTTCGCTCCCCAGATCCCAGCTTCGGCCGGAGTAGCCCTCCTCCTCGCCCCTCCGGCTTCGCATATCGCGCCCTCGTCCACTATCTGCTCGCCTGAATAG
>DATJUH010000344.1:0-13204 GCA_035502515.1 Acidimicrobiales bacterium | reverse complement strand
TGACATCGGTCCTATACTGATGACTGTTACTGACATCAGGCTAGTTCACTGGAGGCCCACAATGAAAATCTTCGTCACCGGCGCATCGGGCTGGATCGGCTCAGCCGTCGTCCCCGAACTCCTAAGTGCCGGCCACGAGGTGGTCGGCCTGGCCCGCTCCGACGCCTCAGCACAGCGGCTGGAGGTCGCAGGCGCCACTGTCCAGCGGGGCGACCTCGACGACCCCGAGGGCCTGGGCAAGGCGGCCGCCGGCTCCGACGGTGTCGTTCACCTTGCCTTCCAGCACGACGTGGCCTTCGATGGCGACTTCGCCGCCGCCGGAGCCGCCGACCGCCGGGCGGTGGAGGCCATGGGTGCCGCGCTGGCGGGCTCCGACCGGCCCTTCGTGCTCGCTTCGGGCATGATCGGCCTGGCGGCCGGAAGGGCGGGCACCGAGAACGACGGGCTCGTGGCGAGCCCCCTGATCCGGGCCAACCCGGCCGGGCGCCGGGCAGCCACCGCCCTGTTCACCCTGTCGCTAAGGGGCATCGGCGTCCGCTCGTCGGTCTTGCGCTTCGCCCCGACTGTCCACGGCGAGGGCGACAACGGGTTCATGGCGACGCTCGTCGGCATCGCCCGCAAGCAAGGCTTCGCCGGTTACGTGGGAGACGGCGCCAACCGCTGGCCCGCGGTCCACCGCTCGGACGCCGCCCGCTTGGCACGCCTGGCAGTCGAGGGCGCCCCCGCCGGCTCAGTCTTGCACGCCGTCGCCGAGGAGGGCGTCCCCTTCCGGGACATCGCCGAGGCGATGGGCCGCCACCTCGACATCCCGACGAAGTCAGTGACCCCCGAAGATGTCCCCGGGCACTTCGATTTCCTGGCCCACTTCGTCGGCATGGACATCCCAGTCACCGCCACCATCACACGGGAACTCCTCGGATGGGAGCCGACCGGGCCTAGCCTGATGGAAGACCTCGAGCAAGACCACTACTACCGCACGGCGTAACCGCCGAGCCGGCAACAGGCGGCCCTTTGGCAATGAACAACTGGGTCAGCCCCCTCCTTCGAGGAGCGTGACTTCGTCGATCAGGATTGGTGCCGCCGTCATGGCCGTGTGCATCCCGAGGACGCTGGCAATCTCCATGACCTCCAGGATCTCCTGAGGCGTCGCCCCGTAGCCAATGGCGTTCTCGATGTGCAATTTCAAGCCTTTCACATAAAGGTGAGTGGCAGCGGTGTCGAATGCGATGTAAACGAACTCCTTGATCTTGGGCGGCAAAGTCCCCGAGCGCCATGGTACGGAGGAGAACTCGGTGTAAGCAGCGAACAGCTCGGGGTCCAGCTCCAGCATCTCGTCCCAGAACTGGTGCCAGTAACCCCTGGTCTTCGTGAACTCGGCCTTCACGGCTTCCTGGTACTCGTCGAGCGGAGCCGGGCCGGTACGCAGCCCTTTTTCGACCAGGACCTCCACCAGGACCGGCACGCCGATGTTCATGGCATGGATCCCGAGCGTCGAGGTCAGCTCGAGCACCTCCATGACCTCCTGTGCGGTCGCTCCCGCCCTTAGGGCGGCGCGGATATGGTCACGTAGTCCTGGGAGAAAAAGGTGTGTCGCAGCAGCGTCGACCGCGATGTACATGAGCTCCTTCGTCTTGTCGTCCAGATGGTTCTTGCGCCACGGGACTGACGAGAACTCTGTGTATGCCTTCAGGAACTCCGGGTCCAGGCGGAGCACCGCCTCCCACTGCGGTCCCCAGGTCCGGCGCTCCTTGATGAACTGGTCCTTTATCTGCTGCTGTTCTCCGGTCAAAGACAATTGTCGCTCCTTTGCCTGGCGGGATATGGGTGAACAAACGCTGCGTTCGCGAAGGCCTGGATCTAGCCGGTGCCTTCGTCTTCGACGTCACGCAAGCTCGCCAACGCCGTGATGCAGGCTTTGCGCACATGCTCACCGCACAAGCGGGAGGCAAGCCCGGCGTCCCGGTCGGCTATCGCGGCCACGATCGCCTCAAGCTCGGCCACCGTCTCCGTCACTCGCCCCGGGTAGGAAAGTGACGTCGCCCTCAGCACGTGGACGCGCCCCTTGATGCCCTCCAGGAGCTGCTGCAAGGTTGCGCTCCGAGCACCACGTACCAGTACTTCGTAAAACAGCTCCTTCGTTTTCAGGAGCTCCAAGGTGTCGACCGTCCGAGCGGAGACCCGTTTGAAGTTCTTGACCGCCGCCTTCAGCTGGCGGATTTCCCGCTCGTCGGCCCTCTCGACAAAACGGCTCACGATGAGGCACTCCAGAGCGGCTCGCACTTCGTAAAGGTCAGTGGCCTCCTCCAGGGTGGGAGCCCTCACCCTGGCCCCCTTTTGCGCCACAACCGTCAGCAACCCCTCTGCGGCCAGCTCTCGGATCGCCTCACGGAAAGTAGTACGCGAAATGCCCAACTGTTCGATGAACTCTCGCTCAATGAGCCGCTGTCCCGGTTTGAGGTCGAAATTCAAAATGGAGTGGCGTAGTACGTCGATCGTCCGCTCCCGGACGGAGACCTCCAGCGGCGATAAAAGCCCCGTCCTCCACGCCGACCTCACCGGCTCGGTCCTACCCTGGGGTCGCTCAGGCGGCGCTAACCTGACGACCGTAGCTTGGGACGGTGAGGCTTCTTGGCTGGCTACGGCCCGGTCTTTAGGTGCCATGGTCGTCCGTCCGGAGCCAGCGAGCGACCTCGGTGTGGTCAGCTTCCGCCGGGAGCCGCTCGGCCGCCTGCTCCCAAAGCCGCAGGGCTGCTTGGCCCAGCTCGCTCGAAACACCCATCTGCTCAGACAGCCTCACAGCGGTCCCCATGTCTTTCACCATGAGGCGCAACCCGAAACCGGAATTGTAGGTGCCTGGCAGGATGAAGTTAGGCCACTTGTTGGCGGTCGACCCGCTGCGGCCGCTCGAGCTGTTGAAAATGTCCAGCATGACCTGGGGGTCGAGCCCGAACCGCTGACCCACGATCATCGCCTCCGTAGTCGCCCACAAGTGGGTCGCCGAGAGAAGGTTGTTGAGCGCCTTTATCGCGTGACCGGCCCCAACCGGTCCGGCGTGCACCACGCGTCCGAGGTGCTCGAGAAAGGGACGTGCCCTCTCGACCTCTCCAACTCCACCGCCGATCATCACAGTCAACGTCCCCGCCTCCGCTCCAGAAACGCCGCCGGAGACAGGGGCGTCAATGAAGTACCAGCCGGCGTTGCCCATGCGCTCTGCCAGATCCCTGGTGCGCAGCGGCTCCGAAGAGCTCATGTCCACAATAAGAGCCCCGGGCGGCAAGTGGTCGTGGAGCAGTTCCTCGTCCACCACGGCAGCCACCTCGGCGGACGTCGGGAGCATTAGGATCACAATATCGGCCCCGTCGGCCGCTTCGCCGAGCGAGCTCGCCTCCTTTACGCCGTTCTCGCTGGCGCGACTACGGGCTTCGGCAGACACGTCGTAACCTTTGACCCAGTAACCCGCTTGGGCCAGCCTCCGGGACATGGGCATGCCCATTCGTCCAAGGCCCACGAAACCCACTGCCCTAGGAACCGGGCCCATCCGCCCCCCTTCCGTCCGCTTCGAGGGCCACTGCCTCTTTCAATATCGAGTCGGCGATGCGGAACGATTCCAGGGCAGCCGGCACGCCTACATACACAGCCGTCTGCAACAACGTCTCTTGGATCTCCGCGGGCGAGGCACCATTTGTCAGAGCTCCCCGCACATGCACCGCGAACTCGTGGGGCCGGTTGAGCGCGGTGAGCATGGCCAGATTGAGCAGGCTCCTCGTTTTCCGGCCGAGGCCGTCACGGCTCCACACCACGCCCCAGCAATATTCAGTCACGAGCTCCTGCACAGGACGGGCGAAATCGCTTACCTCTGCCAGCGAACGGTCGACGTGCGCATCGCCCAGGACCTCCCGCCGCACCTTCAGGCCCTGCTGGTAGCTCTGCTCATGGGTTTGGTCGGACGGCATCAAGGCTCCTCAGTGCTTGGAACGACGTTGTACTGCTCATCAGTTACCTGCTCGGCCCACGAGGTGGTGCCGAGGGAGATAGCAGTGTGCACCACGTACGAACTGCGGGCCGCGCCGTGCCAGTGCCTCTCCCCCGGCGGTGCCCAAATAGTGTCCCCGGCGCGCATGAACTGGACGGGGCCACCTTCTGCTTGCACCAGGCCCAAGCCTGCCACTACGAACAGGATTTGCCCCCGCTCGTGGCTGTGCCAGTAGGTGCGGGCACAGGGGGTAAAATTGACCGTATTTATCGTCACACCATCGGTCGCAACCATGGTCAGGTAGGGGAAAACATCGCCGGTAAACTGAGAGCCAGGCTTACCAGCCGTGCCCGCTTGCTTTGTCGGAGGAATGATTATCATTGGCCTCCCGTCCCCCGGTTGTGGAGGCGGACCCCGCCAGAAACATCGCCGATGGCGTCCACCACAGTGTTGCTTATCTGGTCCGCATAGCCGAGCGCCCGAGCCAGGCCAAAACTGGCCAAGGGGCCTGCCGAGTTGAGGCTCGCGACCCCGACGGAGCTCGCCATTTCGGTGTACAAGACCACGTCCTTCATCATGAGGGTGTTGGTCAACCCCCCTTTTAGGTAGTCGCCCGTAATGATTTTGGGAAAACGGTTCAATGTGGCGAAGTTCACGCCGGAGCTCTTGTTTATGACCTCTAGCACGAGAGCCAGGTCAAGGCCGGCCTTTTTGGCCGCCACCATCACTTCGGCCGTGGCTGCCAACGACACGGCGTTCAAGAAATTGTTCAACAACTTGACTGTGTGGCCGGCGCCGCTCGGCCCGACGTGGAAGATGTTGGCGCTGAAGCTGACCAGCACGGGCCGCACCCGCTCCAGCGGGCCGGCCTCTCCCCCCACCATGAGGGTAAGGGTGCCGGCATCGGCGGCTGCTGCCCCCCCAGAAATGCCGGCATCGAGATAATCAGCCCCCTTTTCTGCGAGGAGGGCGTGCAGTTTGCGCGTCGACGCGGGCGCCGAGGTGCTCAGGTCCACGACCACCTGTCCCTGCCGGCAGTGCTGAAGGACCCCGCCCCCGCCCAACACGACGTCCTCGACGACGTGGCTGTCGGGCAACGACAGCAAGAGGACCTCGGCTTTATCGGCCACCTCCGCGACGCTGACAGCCACATCGGCGCCTGCCTCAGCCACCAGCGCACGGTCCAAGTCGTAACCGAGCACTCGCCCTCCGGAGCGCACGATGCACCTGGTCATGCGGCCTCCCATGTTGCCCAAGCCGATGAAGCCGATCCGGTCGTCTGGCACCTAATTCGTCTCC
Organism: Acidimicrobiales bacterium; assembly: GCA_035502515.1. Classification (GTDB taxonomy): domain Bacteria; phylum Actinomycetota; class Acidimicrobiia; order Acidimicrobiales; family Palsa-688; genus Fen-671. Next base: position 7,932 of record DATJUH010000344.1, on the reverse strand, counting down.
TTCGTGCGCGGGCCGTACATAGCCCGGTCGTGACCTTGCGCGTCCCATGCGCCGGCCCCCCCGGAGGGCCGTACGGTGTTGACGATGGTCGCCCCTCCGTCCACGCTCACCACCTGGCCGGTGACGTACGAGGCGCTGTCGCTGAGCAGGAAAGCAACTACGTCGGCGATCTCCTCCGGCCGGCCATGCCGACGCAGCGGCGTCGTGGAGGCACGCTTCTCCATGTCGTTCTTACCCCCGGTCGCCGCAGCTGCAGCCGCGAACAGCTCCGTGGGGACGATCCCGGGTGCCACCCCGTTCACTCTTACTCCGAGCGGGCCACCGTACATTGCCGCTCCCCTGATGAGCCCCACGACCGCATGCTTGGAGGTGTGGTAGGCCAGCAGGTCGGCGCTGCCGGTCAAGCTGGCGATGGACGCGGTCAGGACTATGGCCCCGCGGCCGTCCTGGCGCCGGAACTGCCGGAAGGCTGCCCTCAGCCCGAGGAACTGACCTCGCACGTTGACGTCGATCACCCGGTCGAAATCCTCGGTCGTGATGTCCGGCAGCGGCGCGAACGAGCCGAAGATCCCCGCATTGAGGTGGTAGCGGTCCACCCGCCCGAACCGCTGCAGCGCGGCCTGCATGTAGCTATCAACCGTGGCCTCGTCGGCAATGTCACCCTCGACCGCCACCGCTTCGGCTGGGAGAGAGCCCACGACCTCGCTGAGCCGGCGGCCGTCCACGTCCACAGCTACGACTCGCGCGCCCAACTCGGACAAGTGGACGGCCGAGGCTTTGCCGAGGCCATTTGCGGCACCCGTGACCACCACCACCGACCCGTCCAGGTCCGTCGTCATGGCGCCCCCGTCACCGTCGGTCGCCGCAGTTCACCGATCGTCGCGGCGACGGACGCGAGGTCGCCGCCTAGAGGCGTGAATCGAGCCAGGGTCCCGGGGTCGTGGCCCGCCACAAGCACGTCCACCTCTCCCCTGCCCATCGCCTGGCGCACATAATCGAAGGCCTCGTACATCTCCACGAGGTCGGCGACCGACATGAAGAGCATGTCTCGCTCGTACTCCTCGTAATAATGGACGGCGTCACTGGCAAGTAGGACCGTTCCGAGAGACGTGGGCACCTTCACCACGCACTGGCCAGGGGTATGGCCCCCGACGCGCACCACCTCCAGGCCGGGCGCGACTTCCAGCCGGTCCTCAAAAAGCGTAAGCCTTCCCTGCGCCATCACCTCTCGCAATGCCTCGATGTCGCCATCGTCAACCGAGTGGTGGAACATAGCGCGCCGGGCATGCCGGCCCGTCCAGAACTCGTACTCGCGGCGTGCCATGTACACCTGCGACAACGGGAACAGCCCTATGTTGCCGACGTGGTCGTAATGGGCGTGTGTAAGCACGACCGCGGGCGCCTGCTCAGGATCGACCCCCAGCCGCCGGAGCAATGTCGGCACATCGGCGACCACCGAGCGGTTGCGGGAACGACCGCCTTCGGGGGAAAAGCCCGTGTCGACAACGACCGTCTGTCCTTCTCCCCGGACGACCCAGAAGAAGTAGTCCATCTCGATGGGCCCGTCTTGCTCACGGTACAGGTGGTAGTTGAGGTAAACCTCGGCGCGCCTGGCCGAGCGCGTGCCGTACCTGACGACCGTGACCTGATAGGAGCGAGACGGGGGCAAGCTCACGCCAGCACCGTGGCGATCCTGCCCGCCTCTCCGGGCACAGCCGGGAACCGCTGCCTCGTCCGGCCGTCATGGCCCGGGATGATGGTGGCGTGGCGCTCCGCTGCCAAGTCGCCCATGAACCTCAACGCGCTCCGCATCTCGTCGAGGCTGGTGAAGGCGAAAAAAGGCCAGCCGTGTTCGAGCTGTTCGTAAAAGTGAGCGGCATCGCTGGCAAGGATGAGCGGCCCCTTCTCGGTCTCGACCAGTGAGATCAACTCGCCCGGGCAATGACCTCCTACCTGGTACACAGTGATCCCGGGAAAGACTTCCGTTTCGTTGGAGATCAGTCGCAGACGGCCGTCCTTCTCCGCCTTCTCCACGGGGACCAGGTTTTCCTCGGTGGTGAACTCTCCCCCCAGGCTGCCAGAATCGCGTTTGGCGAACCAGTAGTCGTGCTCATTTTGCCCCGACACCACCTGAGCGTTCTCGAACAACCCCAGGTAGCCGATGTGGTCGTAGTGGAAATGGCTGGTGATGACCATATCCACGTCGTCTGGGGCGAGGTTGATCAATTTCAAACCGTCGGGGGTTGGCATGACGCTGATCTCTCCGAGCCAGTCACGCGCCGCGATGTCATAGCCGGTGTCCATGAGGACCACCGAACTTCCCGAACGTATGACCCAGAAGTTGTAGTCCATGTCGAGGTCCCCATCAGGTAGCCCGTACTGGCCAAAGTCGTGGAAAACAGCGCTCTTGCGCACGACCCTTTCTCCGTACTTGACCGACCAGACGGACTCGGCCTTCTCTTTTCCCATCTTTTCCTCCCTTTTTGTTATCCCAGGTACGCGTCTATCAGCGCCCGCTCGTCATTGCTGACCTCTTCCGCAGCGCGGTGGTCGATAATGCGGCCGTCCACCAGCACGTAAACGCGGTCGCAGACTTCCAACGCCAGATCCACCCGCTGCTCGACCAAAAGCAGGGACCGGCCGGCCTCTCGCAAGGTGAGCAGAGCCTTGGCCATGTCCTGGATAGCGAGAGGGGCAAGCCCAAGCGACGGCTCATCCAAAAGCATGACCTCGGGGTCGTTCATCATCATCCGTCCAATGGCGACCATCTGCTGTTCCCCACCGCTCAGAGCGGAGGCGAGCCGCTGGCGGTACCTGCCCACCGGGGGGAAAAGGTCGAACACTGTCACCAGAAGAGCCTCCACGAGGTCCGGGTCACGGCGGTGACGAAGGGCGCCCAGGCGTAAGTTGTCCTCGACAGTCAGTTGGAGGAACAGCCGTCGGCCCTCGGGGACCATGGCCGCGTGGCCCCGCGCCACCCGATGCGCCGGGAGGGCCGAGATGTCAGTACCACCCACGTTTATCCGGCCCCTCCGGTGCGGCACCAACGCCATTATCGAGCGCAACAGCGTTGTCTTCCCCGCTCCGTTGGGCCCGAGCATCCCGACCGCCTCTCCCCTCTGGACATGCAGGGAAACGTCATGCAGGACGTCATAGCGACCGTACCCCGCGCACAAGCCCTCCACTTCGAGCGCCGGTTGGGCATCTGGCACCGTTGGCTCACGCGTCACTGGCCCAAGTACACTTCCCTGACCCGGTCGTCGGCTCTTACCTGCGCGGCCGTGCCCGTGGTCACGAGTTCGCCGGCGGCAAGGACGGTAACCTCGTCGCACACGTCAAAGATGAACCGCGTCTGGTGCTCAACGACTATTACCGTCACGTCTTTTACCTTGAGGTCCCGTACGAGCTGGCTCACCTTTTCGACTTCGCCGGTCGAAAGGCCGGCCAGCGGCTCGTCCAGGATTAGCACCGACGGCTTGGGCGCGCACGCCACGGCCAACTGCGTCAACTGCTCGACCCCGTGCGGGACGTCCGCCAAGCGCGCCCGCACCCACGCGGCGCCGAGACCCACCTCGGCGAGGGACAATTCGGCCACGGCAGCCATTCTCCGGGAGTCCCGGCGAGCGCTCGGTAGCATCGGCCACACCAGGGCGCGCGGCCCGATCCGATCGAAGCGGCTAAACAACCCAAGAGCCACGTTCTGCCGGGGCGTCAGCTCTGGCACCATGACAGCTGTCTGGAATGTGCGCATCATCCCCAGGTCCGCTCGCTGCCAAGCTGCCAAGCGTTCGATACGGCGGCCATGCAGCTTGATCGTCCCCGCCTGACAGGCTAGTTCGCCGGATAGAAGGTTGACGAGCGTGCTCTTCCCCGACCCGTTGGGACCGATCAGCCCGTGAACAGTTCCCCGTCTCACGACAAAAGTGACGTTGTTCAATGCCTTCGCGCCACCGACATAGTTGAAAGATATGGCTAGCGCTTCCAGGGCGGGCGTGGCCTCGGCCGCCCCGTTGCCCCGAGCAGGCACCTCCCGAGCCAGCAACTCCCTAGCCGGCAGCTCCCTAGCCGGCGGCGCCAAGAGGTTGGCGTCGCGAACCTGGAGGCCGCTGCCAACCCGCACCAGCGCCCCGTCGGGAGCCGCTGGGGTGACCGCCGGCGGAGCGAGGCCTGGCCTGGGAGCCGTGCCCGCCTGGCCCAGGCGGCGCGTGGCAACCAATCGGCGCCAACCCCTGGCCAGGAGGCCGACGAAGCCTTCGGGGAAAAGCACGATCACGAAGATGAACACCGCGCCAAACAGGACTTCCTGCCAGAGCGGGTTCATGTTGACCACGACCGGGAACAAACTAATGAAAACAGCACCGAAGATAGGGCCTGTCCGGGTGTTCATCCCGCCCAGGATGACCATCACCAAAATGTTGACGGCTGCCGTCGAGTCGAACTGGCCCGGGGTTATGAAACCCAGGAAGCAGAATGTCCACCCGGCCAAACCCGCTAGGGCGGCGGAAAGACTGAAGACGCCCACGCGGGTCAGAGCGGTGCGCACGCCCACGGAGGATGCAAAGGGTTCCGAACCGCGGATGGCCAACAAAGCCGGGTACAGCGCCGAGCTCCGGATGCTCCATATCACCACCACTGTTAGCAACAGGGCCCCACTGACCCCCCATACCAAAGCAGTTCCGAGGCCACTCAGAGCCTTCGGGAAGTTGGGGAAGTCGGGGCTGGGCAAGCCCTGGTAACCACCCGTGATGCTCAAGTCACTGACCACGACGTTGACGATGATCGTGAAGATCAAAGTCGTGATGGCGAAATAGAGACCGCTGACCCTCAGGGAAAGAGCACCGATGACCACTCCCACAAGCGCGACCCCGACCACGCAAACCGGGAGGGTGAGGAAGATGTTCCAGCCATAATGGGTGTTGAGGATCGTTGCGCCGTAGGCCCCCAAAGCGAACAATCCGGCGTGACCGAGCGAGTAAAGGCCTGTCGCCCCGGCGACCAAGTCCAAGCTGAGCGCCAAGATCGAGTAAACGGCGGCGACGAGGAGAAGGCCCTGGTGGTAGCTGGAGCTGTGGGCAATCGCGACAGTGCCCGCGACGTACGCTGCCAACCCCACAACGGTCGCGGCGCTCTTGCCCCTCCCAGGCACCGCGGCCAAGCTGAAGGCCTTGAGAGGCCGAGCCCGCAGCGGTTCGCCCGTTGCGACATTCATAGCGTGGTCCGAGAACTGACCCGTTGCACTCCTGCCACCATCCGCCGCCGGAGCGCGCCCCCCGAAGTGAAGATGCCCTTGGGGGTGAGCAAGAGCACCGCCAGCACGACCACAAACGGGAACCAGTCCGAGGCTTCGGGATTGATGTACGTACTGGCCAAAGTGGACAAGATGCCGAGAATGAACCCGCCGCCCATGGCTGCGGCGGGGCGCTCCGTCCCCCCGATCATTAGGGCGATGAACCCGTAGATCCCATAGGTGTCCCCCAAATAAGCGTTGGCGAACGAGATGGGGCCGACCAGCACGCCGGCTATGCCGGCCAGCAGCCCCCCGAAGGCAAAAGCCTGCACGGCGAACATCGTCACGTTGGCGCCGACAGCCGTCGCCATCTCGGGGTCCGAGGAGATGGCTGTTCCGAGCTTGCCGAACAGCGTCCGCCGGTGCACAACCTCGAAAGCAGCCACGATCACGACGGCCACCCCGATGGTAAGGATCTGCTGCCAGGTGAGATGACCGCCCAGCAAGCCGACGTCCCTGCCGTTGAGCAACTGAGGGAACGACAACGACGACGTTCCCCAGATGATGGCGGCCAGTGTTTCCATCACGATGCCCACACCAAGCGTGCTAACCAACCAGGCGAAGCTCATCCGGTTGAACCGGAGGACAGGCCGGACGGCCAGGAAATAAATGACCACACCACCCGCTGTCGACGCCAACAGGCTGAGGACGATAGCGGGCCCGACGGCCCAGTGCTGCAGCGTGAGCCCCGAAATGATCATGATGGAGGCCATCAACAACTGTCCTGTAGCGAAATTGATGACCCTCGTCACGTAGAAAACCACAGCGTAAGCCATGCCGATGAGACCATATATGGCCCCTATCGACAAACCCGTCAGCAAAACTTGCAACATGAGCGCTCTTCCAACGTCAAGTCCTGTGACCACCGATCCTCAACGAGCCACCGCCTTTACCGGCAGGGAAGGCAGCCGGCACTTAAGCGCGCCGGCTGCCCCGAATTTGCAAACGTGCCAAGCTCACATTGAAGCAGGTTCCCACGACTTTGTGGCGGTGCTGTACTTCACCAGGGTCAACTGAGAGGCGTTTATCGTCACATGCACCTGAGGCGTGAACGACAGCGTCCCCGTCAGACCAGGGTAATCTCGGACGTTGTTGAGCTGTTTCTGGATGGACGAGGCTGAAGTGGAATGGCCGGCAGTTATGGCCTTTGCGAGCATGAACACTGCGTCATAGCTCAGCTCGGCGAAGGGCGTCGTAGCCAAGTGGAACCGCGCTTTGTAGGCCGCGGCGAACGCCTTTACCGCAGCGTCAGGCCGGTACGATGCCGTCAGTTCGGCCGAAAGGACGCCGTTCGCATTGGCACCGGCGAGCCCGGAGAAGGTGGTATCCGCCGAGGTCTCGTCGTTGCCCAGGACGGTGAAGTGGTCACCCAGGCTGTGCATCTCGTCCACAAAGGCGGCTTCGTCTTGAGGCGTCAACCAAACGTCCACACAACTAGCCCCAGAGCTCTTGATGCTGGCGATCTCGGAGTCCAACGATTGCGTGCTGCCCGACGCCCAGTCCTCTGATATGGCATCGTCCAGCTTGAGCTTCTTGGTGTAGGACTCCAAAATGCCTGCCAGGCCGCCTAAGCCGTAAAAGGTGGGGTCGTGGAGCACGGCGAGGCCCTTGGGACAGCTCTTCATGGCGTACTCGCCAACGATCTGGCCCCAAGCGTACGTGTTCAGGCTATTACTCCATGCCCACGGCGCGGGCGGCTTCTCGGGACCATTCGGATAGATCGCCGGGCCCCCATCGTCGATAGCCCCGAGGTCGGGAAGGTGCATCTGGTCGGCGAGCGCAACGGTAGTCGTGGCGGTGTCAGGAGAACCCAGCATGGCGATCGCCCCGTCGCTGACGAACTTCTTGAAGTCAAGGGACGACGTCGTAGCGCTGGCGCCGTCGTTACCCCAGACCAACTTCAGCTGCCGACCGAGCACACCCCCGGAGGCATTGATCTTGTCGACCGCCATTATCGTGCCGTTGATGACGGCGACGCCGGTCGAGCCGTACGCTCCAGTGGTGCCGGCGATGGCACCAATCACGATAGGCGGAGAGGATGCCCCTGCGGGCGCCGCACCAATGGCAGCCGTAGCCGCCACCACGACGGCCGTCGTTAGGAGCCGTGCCGAGACTGCTTTGTTCAATGTGCCCCCTTGCTGAAGATGTGCGCGAGGAGCACGCCGGTCGCGCCGGCCTGCACGCTCGAGCAAGTTGTGTCGTACCTACGACTGTCGGACAATCTAGGACCTGCCCTAACCGATGTCAAGCCTCCTGACCAGGCACACTCATTGCCGACCTAGCCATGGATTGTCCGACAATGCACCCCGACACTATGCTCTGAGCCTTCGTGGCAAGGCCCTGCCGCCCCGACGGCGGCTTACCCTGGCAACGCCCCGAAGGCCATCTCGCCGCCAAGAAGTAAGCGTTGCGGTCCTGCCGTAGCGTCGAGAGGTCCGATGGGCCAGCTCTCGAAGTTGCCAGCTGGCTTTCTTGGGTTGGATGTCGCGTTTCGCATTGTTATTGCACGGGTCAGGGTGACGCCTCGCGCTAGTTCCGTGGAGGCCGATTGGCACGTTCCTCGTCTTTGCCGTCGTTGCGGGCAACGGTACTGCCCTTTCGTTCTCTCAAGAGGTCTCCTACGACAGACACGACGTGAGTGTCAC